>REAP01000098.1 GCA_004294385.1 Oscillatoriales cyanobacterium
GTTGAATTTTGAGTTTCCGATGAGGATGTGAATTTTTTCATTCAGAATTTTAGCTGTGCTAAAATTCGAGAATGAAACAGCCCTGGGTTTAAACCCCTGCCGGACTGCCGGACTGCCGGACTGCCGGACTGCCGGACTGTCGGACTGCCGGACTGCACCGAAAGCGTCAACAAACCGGATTTAAGATCACATATTGTCTCACCACAGGACAAAGATTGAATAAAGTTTCATTCTCCTGTTCCTCAGTTTCAACGAGCGATCGCCTCCCCAAAGATTGCAGCCCGTTGAATAACTCCGAGGGCGACAAATCGGCATCTTGTAGCAATTGCTCTATTGAAACTGGATTCACTTCGCGACTGAGCTGGGAGATGAGCTTTTTCTCTAATTCTGACAAACGATTTATCTGCGGGTGCAAAGTTGCTGCCAATTCTTCCCCTAAGAATAGCATATCATATTTTAAGAATTCTGCAACCCTTCCTCGGAATAATTCTTGAATGGTAGTGGCGACTATTTTCAACCACAATGGATTGCCTCGGTAGGTGTTAATTAGGTTTTCCCATTGTTCGGGATTGAGTAAACTTTTTTGTCGGAAAATTTCGGTAGCGGCTACACCTATGCCTTTGAGTTGTAAAGTGCGAACTGGTGAATTTTCACCTTTTAAGGCGGTAATTTCTCTGGGAGGTTCCCAACTGTTGAGGATTAAACAACTGTTGTGGGTTGTTTCTCCGATTTGTCTGAAAAGGATGCTGTAATTTTCGCAGTCTGGGCGGTAATTTCCTGCTAGTTGTCCGCTGCTGAGAATGGCTTGCACGTCGTCGAGGATAATGAGACAGCGGTTTTTTCGCAGATATTCCATTAACAGGGAAATTCGCTCTGGGATGCTGCTAGGTAAAAACCCCTCTTCGCCCCCCCTTGGTAAGGGGGGGTTGGGGGGGTATTGATTGGCGATAAATTGAATGAGATTTTTTAGGGTAGTTTCTAAGGGTGGGGAGTGGCCCAGACTTCGCCAGATGACGTATTCAAAGTTATGCTGAATTTTTTGGATGAGGTGGAGGGAAAGTGCGGTTTTGCCGATGCCGCTGAGTCCTAATATTGCTGCGAGGTTGCACTTTTCTTGGACAATCCATTTTTCGAGGGTGGCGAGTTCGGATGTGCGATCGGACAATGATGAAATGTGAGGTGCGTCTGCTAAGTCTAGTCTGGTTTGGGGTTTGGATGTGTCTGATGTGGGGGTTGAGGGCGATCGATCTTTTGGAACTTCTGGAGATTGACTATCCTTACAGACATTGACATTACCAATGTGTAGAAAATCATTCCCAAAATTTGATGAAACGATGAATACTTGTTGTCTTTCAAGTGCCGATCGTAAATTCGATTGAGTTACTTCTTCACCCAAGACATTTGATAAACGTTTCCATAATTTTGAGGCGATATTTCTGATGTGACCTTCGCTACAATATGATGTTTCTGCGATTTGAGAGTATTTTTGACCTTCCCATACACCCAGCAGGATAGCTTTTTGCAGATCGTCCAAGTGCTCTCCTGTTTTGGCGAAAACCATTTCGTCGGCAAATCTCAAGACTTCTTGAACGTCCATTGGTCGGGTAGTTGTGACGGTTTTGGTTATTTTAGCATAGATTTTCTGACATTTTACAGCAGAAATGATTAAATCTTACTTTTAATGGAATAAGGCTTTGTAAAACTCATTACATTTAATGACTTTTTATGACTAGATACAACTTGAATATTGACACAAAAATATTCTATATTTACAAGCACAACTGTACTTTTAACAGTCAATTTAACAGTCAATTGGATAGCTATAACAAATCAAAAAACTTCCTGTAGGAGGGAGCATTATGAGTAGCAGTAATAATACGATTGGTATCGTTAGTCTTGGCCTCGGTATTGTCATCATGGGAATCGGTGGGTTTGTTGCCTACTCGAATGTGAATAATCAGCTAGTTAGCACTCAAACTCAGTTACAACAACTTCAGAAGGAGCGAGACGAGTTTAAAAAACAGAGCGAGGAAAAAGATAAAGAGATTCAGGAGAAAGATAAGGAGATGAAAGATCTTCGTGACACTTCTGGTGCTCGCGGAGAAGAAATTACTCGAAACCAAGAGGAACTTAAGCGATCTAAAGCAGAGACTCAGACAGTAAGCGGCTGCCTCAAAGGTGTAGTGGAGGCACTCTCATATAAAGATGACCAAAGTAAGGCTATCTTTGCTCTAGGAGCAGTCAAGGATAGGTGTGAGTCAGCCGGAAGGATCATAAAACGAATAGAAGACACACAGGATGAACAACAATCTCCTCGTACAAGCAATATAGGTAATTAACAAATCAGGGTGGCCTTGGATTTGTTCAAAATTCAGCGAACTTCCTGCTTAGTGTCGCTGCGCGCGATCGCTCTTTCTTTTTCTGAATTGCGATCGTCCTTATGTTATTACAAGCTTAAATTATTTCTGCACACATCATTTGGTTACTAAAGCAATGAACAAAAAACTAGGAATGTTAGCGATCGCAGCTCTTTTTACTCTCAGTGGGGCTATCCTTAAAGGTACTCAAATGGCTAATGCTAACCTAGTGCAAACCACTACAGTCACTCATCAAAACTTTACAGATAATAACAACTTAACAATCTTAGCGCAGGGTTATGGGGGACAACAGGGTAGCCCTTGGGACAGGGTAGATGCACAAAAATACAGAAATCCTGATACCGGACAGACTTTTTGTTTCTACTATAACCCAGGACTTTGGGCACCTTGTCCAAATCAGGGCACATCAGTTATCAGAGTGCGAAATGCCAAATGCACGGGTTCCAATACTATGCAAGCATCAGCCGATCGATGTCCACGCGCTTTGTGTGGATTAGCAGAGCTTCAAGCCAGTTATGACGCACTTAGTAGTAACGGACGCTCAATTCCTGCTTTACCTTGTAATGGTCTCCCCTAGCAAAATGTGGATTTATCTAATAAGTGAGTTTGATTTTTAGGGTTATTTGTTAACGCCCTTCATTTTACCTCATTTTTCAGTGCGATCGCCCTTCCTTCACTGAAGTGCGATCGCCCCTTCTCCCTCCCTTCAAATCGAATAACGATCGCTCTCATCATTTTCTCACTTCTTGATATAAACCTTCAGAAGATTCTGCTATCTTAGGCAGATTTCCATCCTTAATAACTGATTGCTGCGGGGTAAAGAAACAGTCACATTTGCTATATTTTGTGTTTCTGGCTGTCCCCGCAATGACATCCAGTAGGCACAATTTCTGAGGCACAGTTCGGCTTCTGACTGCTGCAACCACTCTTCTAGATTTTCCGGTACCAAAACTACAACTAAGATTCGAGGTACTAGGGCATTTCTTCTCAAATCGTTGTAGTTTTTGACTTTGAGTGGATATCGGATGTAGTCGCCGTCTATCACGTCTCTTGAAGTACATTTTAATTGTAACTTCAACTCTGGAAAATAAACGCTTCCCTCACCGCTGCCAGCCGTGATTTGTAAGTCGATGCTGTCGAAGTCTAACTCTAACGGATCGATCTAGAAACCCGCAACTGCCGCCACTGCGCGTACATAAGCTTTACTGAAAAGTTCTTTCTGTTGATTTAGTTCCATGCACCACCTTTTCTAAAAAAACCCGGTTTCTCCAAGAAACCGGGTTTTCACGCTCACACTGCGTGTTTTCGATACCACTCGATCGTATTTTTCAACCCTTCCTTAAACTCCGTCTGTGCAGTAAACCCAAAGGCTGTTTTTGCCCTTTCCGTATCCAAACAACGGCGCGGCTGACCGTTCGGTTTATCTGTTTCCCAAACAATTTCGCCTTTAAACTCCATCAATTCGCAAAGTAACTCAATCAACTCTCGAATTGGTACTTCAGAATTCGTTCCCAAATTCACGGGTTCAGAATCATTGTAATCTTGGGTTGCCATCACAATTCCCCGCGCGGCATCTGTGGAATACAAAAACTCGCGGGTTGGGCTACCGTCGCCCCAAACTGGTAATGTTTTGTCTCCCCTTTCTTGCGCTTCGTGGACTTTCCGAATTAATGCGGGGATGACGTGGGAACTTTTGGGGTCAAAGTTATCTTCCGGGCCGTATAAGTTCACTGGTAGCAAATAGATGCCGTTGAATCCGTACTGCTGGCGATAGGATTGCAATTGCACTAATAAAGCTTTTTTGGCTATTCCGTAAGGGGCGTTAGTTACCTCTGGATAGCCGTTCCAGAGGTTGTCTTCTTTGAAAGGAACTGGAGTTAAGTTTGGATAAGCACAAATTGTGCCAACACAAACAAATTTTGTAACTCCGGCTTCGTAGGCTGCGTGAATTAGTTGCGCGCCCATCATCAAATTGTCGTAAAATAATTCAGCGGGTTTGAGTTGATTTAAACCTATGCCACCGACGTGGGCTGCTAAGTGGATGATGATGTCTTGTTGGTCGGCGGCGCGTTTGCAGTTTTCCATGACTCGGAGGTCGCAATCGCGCGATCGCGTCACTGCAATTTTATCACCATCGGCTCCTGCTTTGACTAACTGATCGATGACTTGACGGCCTAGGAAACCTGCGCCACCTGTGACTAAAATCCGTTTGTTACTTAAGTCTAAGCTGGTCATAATTTTATCCTATTTTTGCATAAAGGTCGATCGACAATATCAAATATCAACAATGATGAAAGCCTTGATAAATCTCGTTCACAGCCGAGTCTAGATCCCCCTAAATCCCCCTTAATAAGGGGGACTTTGAGTCATTTCCGGTTCCCCCCTTCTTAAGGGGGGCTAGGGGGGATCTAAGTTTAATAGTCAAACCGCATTCTGTGACTGGCTTAGAAGTTAAGTTGACACCAATGGGCAATGCCGTCTCCTAATTTTGGCTACTAATAATTCCGATGCTGCCGGATTTGATATCACCTATTGGTGAAGCCGCCCCTACAGGTTCTTGACAATGATTAATCAATCAAATCCATTCCCAGAACCTCGCACCTGCTGATCCAGAGCTTTAATGTCAGCATCTACCATTAAGTGTACTAACTGCTCAAAAGTTACAGAGGGTTCCCAATTTAAATGAGTGCGCGCCTTAGTCGAGTCGCCAATCAAAAGTTCGACTTCCGCTGGACGTAAGTAGCGCTCATCAAACTCCACATAATCTTCCCAATTTAAGTTAGCGTAGGTGAAGGCTAAATGTAGGAATTCCTTAATGGAATGGGTCTCGTTGGTAGCAATGACATAATCGTCCGGCTTCTCTTGTTGCAGCATCAGCCACATTGCCTTCACATAGTCTTTAGCATAACCCCAGTCCCGCTTGGAATCGAGATTTCCCAAGTAAAGTTTCTTCTGTTTTCCAACTAAAATTCTGGCAAGGGCGCGAGTAATTTTGCGAGTTACAAATGTTTCGCCACGGCGGGGAGATTCGTGGTTGAATAGGATGCCGTTGCAGGCAAAAAGTCCGTAGGATTCGCGATAATTGATTGTTTGCCAGTGACCGTAAACTTTGGCACAAGCGTAGGGACTTCTGGGATAAAAAGGAGTTGTTTCTTTTTGCGGAACTTCTTGCACTAAGCCAAACATTTCAGAAGAACCTGCTTGATAAAAGCGCACTTCTATGCCTGTGCGTCGCTGATAGTCTCGAACTGCTTCTAACAGCCGCAACACGCCCATTCCTACGGCATCAACCGTATATTCTGGGGAGTCAAAGCTAACTCGAACGTGAGATTGAGCGCCTAAGTTATAAACTTCTACTGGCTGGACTTCTTCCAAAATTCGGCGCAGAGTGGTGCCGTCGGTTAAGTCTCCGTAGTGCAGAAACAACTTTGCGTCGTCGCTGTGAGGATCGACGTAAATGTGGTCAATGCGATCGGTATTGAAACTAGAACTCCGCCGGATAATCCCGTGAACTTCATAGCCTTTTTCTAGCAGTAACTCACTCAAATAAGAGCCGTCTTGACCTGTAATACCTGTTATTAGCGCTCGCTTCCGTTGCGTCATCTGAATTTTCCTGTGACAGACTGTGTTAATTCACAATAATTTTCTGGGCCGGAGGCTGCTGTTGCCTGCCAGTTTTATGGTCAAGCTCTAGACTAACTCAGAATTTCGCGATCGGCATTAAGGAATTGCCTCAGCTTTACAAAGATTTGGCCTAGATAGTCAGTAGTCAGCATCAGTAGTTAGTAGCAAATGCTGAATAACTACTGATGCTGACTGCGGACAAAAATTAGTATGCGCCGTTATTTTTAGGAAAAATTACCACGCCAATTGTTTTGAAAACGATCCACATATCCATCCAAAGGTTTTTTTCATTTGCATAATAGAGGTCGATTTGGACTCGGCGGGGATAGGGAATGTCGTTGCGTCCAGAGACTTGCCATAGGCCTGTGATTCCAGGTCTAATGGTCAAAATCTTGTTGATGTAACTGCCATATCTCGGCAATTCCTCTTCAACTAATGGTCTGGGCCCAACTACGCTCATATCTCCCTTCAGTACATTCCAAAACTGGGGAAATTCATCTAAACTGGTCGCTCGTAAAAATCTTCCGATACAGGTAATTCGAGGGTCTTGTTTCAATTTGAAATTGTCCTCAAACTCTTGACGAAGATGCGGCGATTTCTCCATGATTTCCACCAAGATATCGTCCGCATTTTCCACCATCGTTCTGAATTTCAGGCAATAAAACATCTTGTGATTTTTGCCTACTCGTTCCTGTACATAAAAAATAGGCCCGGAGGAGCTTAAGGCAATCGAGAGAGCCAAAAGCAGGTAAACCGGAGCAAACAGGATCAGAACCGACAAGGAAAACATGATGTCAAATAACCGCTTGAAAAATTCTCCGTCGAGGTTTTGGAGAGAGCGACTTATGCGTCTATTTCTAGACAAGACAGGCTGAAAACCACGTCTAGCGATCGCTCGAATTACCTTCCCGGAGATTAGTTGGCTGTCGGCAGTCATCTTACTCCTTCACTTCACACCACACACAGTCATGATCATAAAGCCTCAAGACGCTTTGTTCTGTGAATTATGTCTCAATCCTCAATTTTCTTGGGGAAAGGGGCAGTTGAGGGTTGAGGGTTGACGGTTGACAGTCCTGGACGGACTCCGCCAAAGAAACCGGGTTTTTCACCGAATTTACGGCGTGTAACCAAGTATTTCGTAAAAAAACCCGGTTTCTGGGCCACGATGCGTAAGCCCTAATAGAAAAAGTTCTCCCATCTCCCCCTCTCCCTGTCAAGTCTGCGTAAAATCACCGAAGTGAAATTCCTCAAAGCAGCGTTCCACAAAACCCAGATAGCGCTGGCGAAAGACTTCTGGGGAAAACTCCTCGGCGTGGAGTCGCCCAATTTCGGGCTGAAATTTGCCCTGCAACTGTTCAAATTCCTCCACCGCTGCGACTAATGCTGCTGCGGTTTGGGAGGAAAAAAATAAACCAGTCCCTGTTTCTGGATGTTGGCGAATGTCGAGCACTGTCTCCAATGCGCCCCCTACTCCATAGGCAATTACGGGTGTTCCACAAGCTTGAGCTTCTACTAAAGCTATGCCAAAATCTTCGCAAGCTGCGTACACAAAGGCTTTGGCTTCGGCTATGTATTTTTCAACTACTTCTGCTGGTTGCCATCCGAGTATTTGCACGTTGGGTTTGGCTATTTCCCGAATCATGTCTAATTCGGGGCCGGTACCGATGACAATGAGATTACGCCCCAGTTGATTGAATGCTTGGACGATCGCACTAACGTTTTTGTAGCTTACCAATCGGCAAACAGTCACGTAAAAATCTTGTTTCTGTGGCATTAAGGAAAATCGAGCGATATCTACTGGCGGATAAATCACCTCAGCCCGCCGTCGGTAACACCGCCAAATCCGGCGCGCTGTGTGTTGGGAGTTGGCGATGAAATAATCGACGCGATTGGCAGAAATGACTTCCCACTGCCGCAGTCGGTGCAGCAAATATCGCGTCAGCACCCCTGGGATGCCCCGTCCGGCTTTGCTGCTGCGTAAATAGTCAAAAGTCATGTCCCAGGCGTAACGCATGGGTGTGTGGCAGTAGCAGACGTGTAGTTGTCCTGGACTGCTGAGGATTCCTTTGGCGACGGCATGGGATGATGAGAGGATGATGTCATATTCGCGCAAATCTAGTTGTTCGATCGCGATCGGTAGAAAAGGCAAATATTTTTGGACACCTTTGCGGGCCAAGGGAAAGTGCTGCAAAAATGTTGTGCCAATCTGTCGCCCGAAAAGATAGCTTTCAGGATTTGTCGATTCAAAGTCGATGAGGGCATAGACATCGGCGTCTACGTGTTTGAGGATTTCCTGCACCACCAATTCTGAACCGCCAGTGGCTAAGGGCGTTAACCATTCGTGAACCAGGGCATATTTGAGTTTTTCTATAGCAGATTTCACTGAACCTCCACATCTGTAACGGTTTTGAACTGTATTATGCCAGGTGATGTTGATGGTGAATGATGAACAGTTAACAGTGAACAGTTAACAGTACAAAGCTGTTATACAATCAGGGACAAGAGTGCGAGATAAATGAGATTGTTGACAACAACTGCCATTAGGCAGAATAGTGTATAGTATTTACGATCGCATAAATCTTCGGAACGGGCGATCGATTCAACGTGGTGTGAGGAAAAAATGTCCAAAATTTTGTGGAAAGGACTCTTAGTCAGTCCCGCTGTATTAGCAGCAAGTTTGGTTTTATCTTCTGCTTCCCTAGCAGCAGAGCAACCTATAGAAATTGCGGCGGCAACTCAAGCTAATAACTTGCAACTAGCCGATATTACAACTGAGGCCGCAAAACCAGAGACGGAAGCGTTGACCGCAGATCAAATCTCATTAGCTAGCAATAACACTGTTGAGGCTATTGAGAATGCACATGCGATCTCCGAACCAGCAACAGCACCAGAAAACACAGTAGCAGCAGCAGATTTAAGCACAACAGAGCCTGTCGCCGAAACACCACTGGCAGAACCCAGCAGCACAGTCCTAGGGGCAAGCACCAGCGAAGCCAAACCCGCCACAGACTCAAGCAGCCCAGTTGCAACAACAGCACAACCGGAGCAAATTTCCCAATCAACAGCTCCCAATGCCACATCTCAGGCACTGCCAAATGCTTTACAGCAAATCAACCAATACAGCGCTGAAGGCACCGACAGTGAAAATGCAGCCGCTCAAGTAACCTCAGTTTCGCAACTATCTGATGTCCGCCCTACAGATTGGGCATTCCAAGCTTTGCAATCCTTAGTAGAACGCTACGGTTGTATAGCTGGCTATCCCGACGGCACTTTCCGTGGCAACCGTGCCATGACTCGCTACGAATTTGCGGCCGGTTTAAACGCCTGTTTGGATAAAGTAAACGAGCTGATTAAAGGCGGTAGCAAAGGTCTAGCAACTAAAGAAGATTTAGCTTCTGTGCAAAAATTGCAAGAAGAATTTGCCGCCGAACTAGCAACCTTGCGCGGCCGCGTAGACGCTTTGGAAGCACGCACGGCTGAATTAGAAGCAAATCAGTTTTCGACTACCACTAAACTCAACGGTGAAGTCGTATTTGCTTTGACAGGAATCGCCAGGGGAGAAGATGCCGAGGGTCGCGATGCTGATACAACAACAGCTTTGGGAAGCAGAGTTCGTCTCAATTTCGACACCAGTTTCACAGGCAAAGATTTGCTGAGAACTCGACTGCAAGTCTTAAATTTGGGTTCATTTTCTACTAATAATACGAAAACCGCTGAAGGGGAATTGCGGTTTAATGCAGGACCATTCGGCACTGCTAGCAATACTGTAGCTCTAGATGCGTTGTTTTACCAATTCCCTCTAGGCAAAAGCACTACAGTCATTCTAGAAGCAAATGCCGGTGCTGCTGACGACTTTACAAATACTGTCAACCCTTACTTTGACGGAGATGGCGGCAGTGGAGCTCTTTCCAATTTCGGTACTCGCAACCCGATTTATTATTTGACTGCCGGTACAGGTATCGCTGTCAGACACCAGTTTGGGCCAAAACTTGAACTGAGTTTGGGATATTTGGCAGGAAATGCTCAGAACCCGACACGGGGAAATGGTTTGTTCAACGGCTCTTACGGCGGTTTGGCTCAGTTGACTTTTAAACCGAGTGACAAGATTGCTTTAGGTTTAACTTACGTTAATTCCTACAACTTCGTCACCGGTACGGGCAGCAATGCTTCTAATTTCCCGGTTCGTCTCGATTCTTTCGGACTCGGTAATGGCACTCTTCCGGTTTCTAGCAATTCTTACGGCGCACAAGCTTCGTGGAGAGTCAACCGGGGAATTGCGGTCGGCGGTTGGGCTGGTTACACCAACCAGCGCATTTTATCCAACTTGGCAACTCGTAACGGTTCTGTCCAGCGGGGAGACCAAAAAATCTGGAACTGGGCTGTTACTTTGGCTTTCCCCGATTTGTTGAAAGAGGGAAATGTCGCGGGCTTTTTGGTAGGTATGGAGCCGCGAGTGACGAGTTCTACTAATCGGACTTTGCCGGAAGATAAGGATACTTCGTTGCACATTGAAGGTTTCTATCAGTTCAAGTTGAGTGACAATATTTCCATCACTCCTGGTTTAATTTGGCTGACTGCTCCTGACCACAATAACAAGAATTCTGATTTGTTGATTGGGGTAGTTAGAACGACTTTCACTTTCTAGGTTGTTTGGGATTTTTTAACCGCAGATTAACGCGAATTAATCATCAGCGTTAATCTGTATATAGCCTTTCTCAGAAAGATGGGGTACTGTCGGGCATAGGGCATAGGGCATAGGGCATAGGGCATAGGGCATAGGACATACCTCACTTTTTCGAGAACCGCTATAGTGATTTTTAATTGTTTGAACTAACCACGAAGACGCCAAAAGTAGTAGGTTGGGTTTCGTTCCACGGGCCCAACCTACAGAATAAAAAATTAGACAACGGATTTGATATCTTAGGTTAAATATTCAACAAGAATGACCAGCTTTTGTGAAAGCTGGTCTGCAAATAATTAAATCCATTGTTCTCTCAAAGTGAGGAAACCCAAACTGCGCGTTCCCTTGCAGCGGGTTATTCAAAACATATCATCCTTCGAGAGTGTTCTTTTAGCAACACTATTTAATTTTTGCAATAAAACTTTACATTTGCTGACGGACTTTGGTTAATATCATGTCCGAGCGATCGGGCATAATATTTATGCCGGGGCGGGTTTTTGAGATTGTCGGTTTTTGGCAAATATTGTGGGTGAACCCGCCCCTACAGGAATCATGGTCAATCGACCCAAGTTTGGTTAAGCCGTGGCTTGCTGCGGTCTACCCCAGACTATGCGCTCCTGCTTGTATACAACCATACCAGGTTTTGCGCCCTTGGGCTTATACACATATTTCGGTTCTGTATAAACGACTGGTACTTGTTCGCTCTGGCGGGCGCGACTGTAGTAGGCGGCCATGTTGGCGGCAAATTGCAAATCGGCTTCTTCCGCAACGGTACCGGGTGTGACGCGCAACAAAGCGTGACTTCCGGGAATTTCTAGGGTGTGGAACCAGATGTCGTAGTCGCCGGCTACTCGAAAGGTAAGTTGGTCGTTTTGGCGGTTGTTGCGGCCGATTAATAGTTCAAAGCCACTGGGGGTTTTGTAGCGGTGAAATTCGATCGCAGCATTTTTGTCTGTACTGCGGTAATCTGGGACAACGAGATATTTTTGCTGGATTAATTCTTCACGGATTTCTGCGAGGGTTTGCAAATCTTGGGTGTTGCGGTAGGTTTCTAATACCGAAAGTGCAGCTTCTACTTGTTCTAAATAGTCGATTTCTTCTTGGACTGCTGCTAATAAAGGTTCTACGGCTATGCGGGCTCTTTTGAGTTTTTGGTGCTTTTTGTATAGGGCTTGAGCGTTTTGGACGGCGTTTTTTTCGGGATTTAGGGGAATAGCAACTGGTTGGTTGGTTTCAAAGTCTGGTAGAGAAATGACTTTCATTCCTGGTTGCCAATGTTGTAAGTTTGCCATTAGCAAATCGGCTTGGGATTTGTGGGTGTCGGCTACTTCTGACTGCTGTAGTTTTTCTTTGAAGGTGTTGGCTTTGAGGTTGAGTTTTGCTAGCAGGTTAATCAGTTTTTGGGTAAGTTGATGTCGCACTTGGGCGAATACTTGTTGGTTGATTTCGCCGGTGTAGTAACTGTTGAGTAATTGTTGGACGGATGAAGGTTCGGCAGCGGATTCTGTAGCGGATTTAACGGATGGATAAGGAGGTTCGGCAGCGGATTCTGTAGCGGATTTAACGGATGGATAGAAGGATGAAGGGGAAGAGGGGATGAGGGGGGAAGGGTTTTCGGGTGCTGGCCAGTCGATGACGGTGTAGCCTTGGGGTGTCAAACTGGGTTTAAATGTTGAGTTTTCTAGGGCTTGTAGCCAGTGTTGCCATCGATGGAATAATTGTTGCCAGTCGTGGGGGCTGAGGCTGTCGGTGGATTGTTCTGGGTCTAAATTTGCCGATCGAATCATGGACAAAACTAAAGCCTTACTCAACCCTCGGTAATTGTTCAACAGATTGCGCTGTAATTGTCCAGGAACCAGGCTAATTCTTTCTTGCCACTGATTTTGAGGTTCGATCGCACTTGGCGTTTTATCGGTCAAAGCCGGGGGCATTTCGTAGGGTTGCCCGGTTTGGATGGGGCGCACACTGGACTGTTTGGCGCTGACTTGGTGAGCACAGGTGACAACGAGATTGTCCTGGGCTGTGAGGATGACGTTGCTGTATTTGCCGATGATTTCGGCGTAGAGATGCCAGAGTGCAGGTTCTCCGGGGCGTTTGGCGAACTGCAAGTCTATAACTCTTTCCCAGGGCGAGATGGGGGCGATGGAAACTAGGGCTAAACCGCTGAGTTGGTGGCGGAGTTGTTGGCTGAAGGTGAAGGTGTCGGGAATGCGGGGTGGGGGGTCGCCGACGCAGATACGGGCGGCTACGGTATGCCAAGAAAGGTCTATCCAGCCCCGTTGGTTCATGGTGCGTAGGGCCAGGGACACTGTGAAGCGATCGCGCTGGTAGACTTGTTCTAAGCGTGCTGGTAGCCATTGGGCTCGCAGTTCACTGCAAGCCGCAGTTAAAGTTGTCAAGTCTACAGGTTGCATCGATTTTGGATTTGGGATTTGGGATTTCGGATTTATTGATTAGATATCTCCCAAAAAGCCTATGAAGAACAGGCAAGATGCCTGTTCCACAATAATAATTATGGGAGATATCTATTCTGGATTACAAAGAAGAACCAGCGGTTTCACTTTCAGTTAGATGTCGTTGTTTCCTGGGTTTGCGACTTAATCACAGCACTCCAATCATCATCATTAATAGCAGATTCCAAATCCTTGCCGCGTTCGTCGGCACTTTTTGCTGCGATTTCTAACTCTTTAGTTAGAGTGGAATCTGCCATTGCTTTGCGTAATTTCAGTTTCTTTTCTTCATAGGCTTTTTGCTCATCAGCAGACATTGCAGCCCGTGCGGCTTGACCGACGGTACTCGCCCACATTTCGCTTTCTGCATCGTTTCCAGCGGGGATGTTGCTGAGTTCTGCTATCCAAGTATCGCGCAAATTTTCCATTTCTTCCCGCTTGGGAAATTTGAAGGTTTGGACGCGCAGGAATGCACAGTTTTCTATTCCATTTTGGGCGATATGACCGTTGAGAGAAAGCAGGATATTTCGCGAATAACCTATATACTGGGTTTGATGGGAAGTATCTATTACGGCATAAACGCCTGCGACTTTGGCGTTAGTTGCTAAATCGCGCCATGTTGCGATCGACATTATTTGTGTTCCGTCATTTTCCAATGCCGAAATTGCCGTCGCAGCACCGTGTTCCTCATCGGAACTGTACAAAAAGTTGTGTAGTCCTTCATGGGCGACTGGTACGTTTTGATGTTCGATTGCTAAGTCTAAATCTGCCTTGACTTGATTGATTTTCATAAAATCTCATTCCTTTAAAAATATCACTTTTCTGGGCGGGCAGGATGCCCACCCCACAATCAAGTTTACTCTTTGTGGAACAGGCATCTTGCCTATTATTGATGATCCACAATCAAGTTTACTCTTTGTGGAACAGGCATCTTGCCTATTAT
>REAP01000099.1:0-9767 GCA_004294385.1 Oscillatoriales cyanobacterium
ACACTGTTTCAGTGACTTTAAAACTGTTTAATTGCAGATGATAGAGCGGAAAACTAGCGTCGCATTCTCCGGTATCGTGACCTAAATAACGTCTCCTCAAAAGAGGGGTCTGGTCAGAACAGCTTGTAATTTCTTACAAGCTCAGTGGCTTAAGCCCTGAGTTCCTGACAAAAGTTTGCCTCGGCCTAAACCTTAATTAGAGTTTAAAACGCAGATTTTAGGTCAAAAACAGTCGATCGCACCCCAATCCTCACAATTCCTAACCCTAACTCTCGATCGCAAAATCTCAAATTTTAAGTTTAATTTTGAGTATGCCACCAAGATAGCAAAGACTAACAGCCAGTGTCAAAACACCATTTAAAGTGAAAAAATGATGAGCGATCGAATTGTACGTCTGATCGGTTTGACTGGGGGAATCGCCACCGGTAAAACTGCCATATCTAATTATCTTGCCCATGCTCACAAATTTCCGATCTTAGATGCTGATATTTATGCCCGCGAAGCTGTGCACCCTGGTTCGCCAATACTGAATTCTATTGTAGAACGCTATGGCGGTAGTATTTTGCTTTCCGATGGTAATTTAAATCGACCCGAATTGGGAAATATTATTTTTTGTAACCCAACGGAACGGCAATGGCTAGAACAACAGATTCACCCTTATGTCCGTCACCGCTTAGTTGAAGTAACTCAAAACCACATTGCTCAATCAAGCATTGTATCCACCGACACATTGACTTTGGTTTTGGTAGTGCCGCTGCTATTTGAAGCTAACATGACTGATTTATGTACAGAAATTTGGGTGGTTTACTGTTCCCCTTCTGTGCAGGTGCAACGGCTAAGGTCGCGAGATGGCTTGAATTGCGATCGGGCTAATGCCCGCATTCAGACTCAGTTGCCGCTAGATCAAAAATGCCAAAAAGCTGATGTTGTTTTCGATAACTCCTCCACCCTCCAATCACTATTGTCACAGGTAGATGCAAAACTCAGCCGACTTGAGATTTGAGATTTATTCCCACGGATTTATCCGTGGGTTTGTATCTGTATCAATAAATCATGAAGTGAATCTGAAGACTGCAAAAAATTTACAATTACACTACAAGCATGAGGGGTTTAACCCCCTACTTGTCGATGTGAAAAAAATATAATTTTGCCCTGATAGCGGAGTAGAGGCTGCGTATCAAGAAGTGGAAACTACAAACACCGAACTTTATGATGCGCGTCTACTTCTACTCTTCCATCCTCATGTCAAGTCTGTTATTGAGCAGCGCCGCAGTTAATGCTCAAAGCCTAGAAACGCGATCGACCTTTTTATCTCAAGACAAATCTGTTACCGAATCCTTAACATCTCAAGTCCAAAATCAGATCTTTTATGCAGATAGCGACCAAGAAACCGTGCCAGAAAGAGGAACCGGAAGATAAAGCAAAAAAGCTTAAATTGTTCCAAAAAGCAGCGAGAAATACAGAATTATTACCCTGTGATTTGGCTTCTTTTTTTTCGGAAAACGAGAGAATTGAGAATCTATAAAACTAAAAATTAACCACAATTAGTTCCGGATTTGTGAAAAAAAAGTCCGTATAAGGGATAGGAAACTTTGAGCTAAAACTACACCATGTCTACTCTGACGCAATTTGTATTATTAAGCACAGTATTGACTGCCGTCATTGCTTTTCCTCAAAAACCAGAGAACAGTTTAATATTGCAAAATCAGTTCGCTACATCTCAACAATTATTATTAGCTAAAGATAGCAACAGGGAATCACTATGTTCTGATTCTTCTCCCCATCCGGGGTGCTCTCGGCGAGATAATGTCACTAATATGGGGCATCGAGAATTGGGCATGGGGAATTGGGCATAGGGCATATGCACCCTGAGCGTAGTCGAAGGGTCAAAAAAAACTACAATGGAATTTCCACCCTAAATTCAGTACCGTTACCGGGAGTTGAATCACAAAGCAATTTGCCACTATGTTTGTCTACCACTATCTGTTGAGCAATCGACAATCCTAGCCCAGTTCCTTTACCAATACTTTTCGTAGTAAACAACGGTTGAAACAGATTTTTCCTGACATTCTCCGTCATTCCTAAAGCATTATCAGCAATTTGAATGATGATAGTATCGTCGTGATAAACCTCCGTATCAATCTGAATTTTGAGCGGACGCTGATCTTTTTCCCAAGCTTCTTCCAGGGCATCGATCGCATTTGCGAATAAGTTCATAAATACCTGGTTCATCGGCCCTGGGTAGCAGTCCACTTCCGGCAGATTACCGTAATGTTTAATTACTTCAATTTCACCCCGATTTCCTTGATTTTTAAGACGGTGTTTCAATAGCACCAGGGTACTGTTCATGCCTTCATGAAGATCGGCTTTAATGCGCGTATCATTACTCGATCGCGCAAAGTTTCGCAGCGAGAGTGAAATATCCTGAATCCGTTCCGTTCCCAATTGCATAGAATCTAGAATTTTGGTAAAATCCTCCAGAGCAAATTCCAGATCCATGTCTTCGATTTGCGCCGCCACCGCAGCCACAGGTTGCGGATAGTTTTTTTGATAGAGATTTAGCAGTTTTGTGATGTCAGCCAAATACTCTTTAGCTGGGGCAATATTGCCAACTACAAAACTCAGGGGATTGTTAATTTCGTGGGCTACTCCTGCAACTAATTGTCCCAATGTAGACAGTTTTTCTTGCTGTATGAGTTGCAACTGAGTATGCTTTAGCAATGCAGTTCTTTCTGCGACTTCCTGTTCCAAGTAATCGGTCAATTGTTTAAGTCGCCAGTGGACTTTCACCCGTGCTAATACTTCCTCTTGCTCAAAGGGTTTAGTAATATAATCAACTGCTCCCATTGACAAGCCTTGAACCTTACTCTCTGCATCGTTTAAAGCAGTCATGAAAATCACTGGAATCGCTTTTGTAGCAGGATTTTCTTGCAGGCGGCGACAGGTTTCAAAACCGTCAATTCCGGGCATTTGTACGTCCAGCAGGATCAATTCGGGGAGTGCTTGCTCAGATTGTAGATTTGCACAGCGTTCCACCATTGCCAGTGCTTCTTCGCCGTCACTTGCCACCCGGAGTTTGTAACCCCCAACTTTTAAGGCTTGGGAGATAACGGCTAAGTTGGTGGGATTGTCGTCTACAACGAGGATATATTTTTGGTCTGTACTCATAATTTGGTTAAATTTTTGTTATTATTCGAGATATTTCTGAATAAATGCCCGTAGGGGTTTGGTTTGGAAGCTTTCGGCAAGACGAATCAGTTCTTCAGTAAAGGCAAAATGTTCAGGATGAGTAGCCTGAATTTGCTGGGCTATCTCTATAACACTATCTAAATCACCTAATTCAGCTAATTCTCTAATCTGTTGCAACACTTCGATCGCAGGGGGCAAGATTTTGTCTGGTGCAATTTTCCCTTGGTTGCTGGAACTGCTATCTTGATTCTGGTCATATATCCAATCTAACTGCAAATATTTCTGAATGAACTCTAGTAGTATATCGGCTTGGACGGGCTTTGGTAGAAAGTCATTGCTACCTGCTGCTAAGCTTTTGTGCCGATCGATTTCAAAGGCGCTGGCGGAAGAGACTAAAATCGGTACTTGTTGGAGTTGAGGATGCGATCGCACCTTCTCAAGAAATTCAAACCCATCCATCACTGGCATAGCCAAGTCGGTGACAATCAAATCGGGTTGATGTGTCAGCGCTCGATCCATCCCTTCTTGACCGTTTTCGGCTTCGAGTAGTTCAAAACCAATAGGTTCGAGCAAATTAATCAAAACAGAACGGTTTTCCCAGCGATCGTCCACTACCAATATTTTAAGCTTTTTTCCTTCATAACCTGCGATCGCACCCTGTGACGTCATCCTAAAACTATCTGCCCAATCTAGGGCATCTGGCAGTTTTACTTCAAATGAGAAAATACTGCCAATTCCCACTTGACTTTGTACTTGAATGGTGGTGTTCATTAACTCCACAATCTTTTGGCTGATAGCCAGTCCTAAACCAGTACCTTCGGCTTGTTTTGTGGTATCACCAACTTGTTCAAATGGCAGAAATATTTTTGCGACTTGTTCCGGGCTCATCCCAACACCTGTATCTTCAATTTGAAAACGAACCAATCGATTTTTGATTTTTGATTTTTGATTTTCGATTGAAGATTGACTAATTGAAGATTCAGGATGTGATTTTTGGGATTCTATTACTTCTACCTTGAAAGTTACGCTACCTTTGTCTGTGAATTTAATAGCATTGCCAAGGAGATTAATCAATACTTGACGCAAACGCTTTTCGTCGCCCTTAACTCCGATAGGTAATTGCGGATCGATCTCAAAATTGAAGGCGATCTGCTTTTGTTCCGCGCGAATGCTACAAATTTCCACAACACCTTGGATAAAAGAGGGCAAATGCAAAGCAGTAAGATGTAGTTCTAGTTTAGAAGCTTCTATTTTTGAGAGGTCGAGGATGTCATTAATTAGCATCAACAAATGAGAACCACATTTATAGATGATATCAACACCTTTGCGTCCTTTAGGAGTTAGCGGTTCTCTGCGCTGGAGGATTTGAGCATAGCCCAAAATGCCATTGAGCGGAGTGCGGAGTTCGTGGCTCATGTTGGCAAGAAAGTTGCTTTTGGCACGATTAGCGTTGTCGGCTGTATCTTTGGCTTGCTTGAGTTCTATGGTGCGCGCTTCTACCCTTTGTTCTAGTTCGACATTGCTATTTTGCAAGCGGGTGAAGGAGTCGCGCAGTTGTTGCGCCATGCGGTTAAATGATTGGGCTAATCTGCCAAGTTCATTCCTGCCTGAAAGCTCAATTTTTTCTGCAAGATTGCCAGTTGCGATCGCCTCTGATGCCTGATTCAATTGCTGTAAAGGTTGAGTAATCCACCGGGAGGTATACCAGCCCAATATCGTAGCAATTAACAAAGTACCGATACACAACAAAACCGTAATTTGCCTATTAGCATTTATTTCTGCCATGAAATCTGATTCTGGCACGACGACTATACTAAGCCAGTCAATACCCCAGTCATCTTTCATCGGCGTTACCTGCACAAATTGTCGCTGACCGTTGATGTCAAAATTAAGGTGTTGAACCTGAGTAATGTTAGTGAGAGTGGGGAATTTTGCGGTCAACTGTTTGGCTGTAGCTTGGATGATCGAGTTTTCACTTTCAACGGCTTTAATTGTTTTTAATTCTTTACCTTTGATAATATAAGGTTGTTCAATTTTAGAGCTGGCAATGATTTCACCATTAGGATTGATAATGAAAATTTGTCCAGTTTTACCAATTTTCAGGGTTTTGAGAAATGTATTGATTTGAGTCATATCAAAATAACTGTTGATGACTGCTAACATTTGCCCTGAACTATTATAGATAGGGTAAGTTGCACTAATTGCTACTACTGAGCTATTGACATTAATATAGAGGGAAGTCCAGACAGGTTTTTTGGCTGTGATGGCGGCTTGATACCAAGGACGAGTGCGCCCATCAAAGTTCTTTTGTACTCCCAGGAATTCAGCCCGATCGCCTTGATTATTGAGACGATATATTGGTCGATATGGCTCTGTTTTGGTATTTTTCAATCTGGCTTGAATTTGGTCAGAGAATCGTTCTACCAAAATTGAATTGCCACCAGGATTAACTAACTGAATTGCAATGATACTTCGCTGATCCACCAGATGCCAAAAAAACCGTTGTTGTTTGATTTGGTCATTCAAATCTAGCTGTTCGGTTTTAATGGCTGCGGCGACGGTTTTTAAGGTTGAGGTAGAGCGTTCTAGATAGTTGAGAACTTGTTGTTTTGTGCGATCGCTCACTTCGTCCTGAAGTTGTACAGCCATGTTGTTAACTGCTTTCTGTCCGCTGCGGAATGACAAATAACCGATAGTTCCTACGGCTGCCACAATCTGGACAATAAACGGCACGATCAGAATCGCCCGCAGCGGGACGTTACCGATCAATTTACTTAAAAAAGGCTTTCTGGTTGGGAATGACATATTAGTTGACAAATAGGGAATGGGGAATAGGGAATAGGGAATGGGGAATGGGGAATCGGGAATCGGGAATCGGGAATCGGGCATCGGGAATCGGGAATCGGGAATTGCAGGATTGGTAATTGCAGGATTGGTAATTGCAGGATTGGTAATTGCAGGATTGGTAATCGGTAATTGCAGGATTGGTAATCGGGAATCGGTAATTGTAGGATTGGTAATTTTAGATATGGTTAGCTACCTTCGATCATTACTGAGCCATTTCCCATTTCCCATTCCCATTCCCATTCCCAATTCCCAATTCCCAATTCCCAATTCCCCATTCCCAATTCCCAATTCCCCATTCCCAATTCCCAATTCCCCATTCCCAATTCCCAATTCCCCATTCCCAATTCCCCAAACTTCAATCTTCAGCAGCTTCGCCGCCAACAACTACATTGCGAATCCGCAAACTAGGGCCACCACAGCCCACAGGTAAACCGCTTTGTCCACCCTTGCCGCAGCCGCCGGATTCATCCCAATAAAAATCATCGCCGATCGCCTCAATATCAGCTAAAGTGCTGAAAACATTACCCGAAAGAGTCACATCCCGCACCGGTTCGGCCAATTTGCCATTGCGAATCATCCAAGCTTCCCCCGCACTGAAAGTAAACATTTCGCCGTTAGTCATGCCACCTTGCCAATTACTCGCATAAACACCTTCAGAGATGCCAGAAAATAAATCAGCCACCGGTGTTGTACCTCGTTCGATCCAAGTATTAGTCATGCGGACGATCGGCGGATAATGATAATTCAAACAACGAGCATTTCCAGTCGGGACTTCTCCCAACTTTCCAGCAGTCTCGCGGGAGTGCAGCCGCCCGACTAAAGCACCATCCTTAATCAACTGAGTAGTAGTAGCCGGAGTGCCTTCATCGTCGTAGAAATAACTGCCACGGTGTCCCGGAGGTGCGGCACCGTCGAAAATTTGCAAGTCTTTGGGCCCGAACTGGCGGCCGAGAGTCATCACTTCCAAGATGTCGGGATTTTCGTAGGCCATGTCAGCTTCCGAGAGGTGTCCGAAGGCTTCGTGGACGAATAATCCGCTGAGAATTGGGTCGATGACGACGGTGTAAGTGTTGCCTTGGACAGGTGGTAAGGCTAAGGAGTCTACCGCTCTCTGGGCGGCGCTGCGGACTTGAAGATCCAGATCGGTTAAGTCTTCGTAGGCTTTGCGGGAACCGGTGGTTTCGCGGCCGGTTTGTACGGTTTCCCCGCTGCGGGCTGTGGCGGCAAAGCGCATTTCCATGTCTACCCAGCCTTGTTCGAGCATTGTGCCTTCGGAGGTGGCGAGGATGATGCGCTGGGTGCTGTCGCCGTAGCGGACGGAGACGGTGGCGATGCAGGGGTCTATGCTACGCAGGATTTGGGCGTAGCGATCGCACAATTGCTTTTTTTCAATCAGCGGCACCAGACGGGGGTCTGTTCCTGTCAGCGGCAGGAAGCAAATATCCTGTACGGGTGTCACGGGCGCGAGAATCGTTTCTTCTTCGCCGATCAGTTTGGCCGCGGCGATGGCTTCTTCAATCCTTTCGGCGAGGGTAGAAAGTCGGTTAAAACTGGCAAAGCCCCAGCCGCCTTTGTGACAAGCTCGAACTTGGCCGCCAATGGAGACTCCTTCGCTGAGGGTTTCGATTTTTTCGCCCCGCAGTAGGATGTCGGTGCCTTCGGCTTCTTCGAGTCGAATTGCTAGATAATCGACTTGGTGGCGGTAGCGTGCCATTAAGTCAGACAGCAGATTTTTTGAGTCGGCGATCGAGGTGGGCATAAGGGAAGCACGGTGTTTAACTGACTTCATTTTGCACTTTTGCAGAGGCGATCGGTCTAATTGATCCAAAATATCGTCCCAAGCGCGGAGATTGCGACTTGTTTGGTACGGTTTGCCAATATCGCGAATCGACAAAGGTAGATATGCTGTGAGTCAGGGTTCAGGCGCAAGAATTCAGCAAAATTTTTTAATCCTTTTTGTGCCTGAATCCTAACTCCTAAACTTAAATAAATACTTCATCCTTCATACCTCCGAAGGTGAATTTATAACTACTGTGAATACTTACTTTTTACCAACAATCAGCGAGATTTTCGCCTCCGAAGGCTCAGAAAATGACCTCATCTTTGATGCGAGGCTAGCAGGAGAAAACAACCGCCATCGGTGTCCGGGAAGTCGCGGGGCTTCCCGGCTGAAAGCGGAACAGGAATGGTATGGGGCGATCGCAACTTTGAATCAAATGCTCGATCGGCAAAAACCAGCACAAACAACAGATTCCCTTCCTCCCAACTCCTGTCAGGGATTAGTATTGTCGGGCCCATCTTCCGTTTTAACTAACCCCGCTTTAACGAACGGCTTTGCCAATTGGATTTTCACCAGTATTCCCGACAACGATGCAGCTTTGTGGTCTTTTCGGGCCAGACAAACTTTAGCTTTACTACCTGCTGCTGATGTGCAAATATCAGTGCCTGCGGCGTCGCCTGCACTAGCTTTGGCAAGTGGCGATCCGCTGGCAAACGAGCAGTTTTGTTTAGTTTTAACAGCTAGTTTTAGCCTAGTGATGGTTTTAGGCGAAAATGCTGTCGGCATTCCAGCCTTTCTATTTTCTTTCGATCCGCAAGTAGTCGCAAAAGCTTGGGAAGTTTTGCGACACAGGGCAACTGACAGCGAAGGTTTGCTGGGAAATTATGACGGCGAGATTAATCTCGCCGTCAGTCAATTAACTCATAACTCAACTAAATTAGATGCGCTGTTTGAGCAGTTTTCACCTGTTGTTCCAAATTATCAAACAGTCATGCAGTTCAGTCGCTTGTTGTTGAATAATTTGCCGATTTGGAAAGAAGAAACAGGTCGGGTTAAGGATGAAAGAGTTGATCGGGGTTGGAGGGGAAGACATGAAAAGTTACAGGCTAAGAATCTCAACTGCAAATCTGCGATTCCTCACGCTACTAAAGAGGTAGAGTTGCTACAGGCGATCGCCCACGAAGTCCGCACTCCATTGGCTACTATCCGCACTCTGACTAGATTGCTACTGAAACGCCCCAAACTCGAAGCAGTGGTAATCAAGCGTTTGGAAATGATTGATGCTGAGTGTACCGCTCAGATCGATCGCTTCGGCTTAATTTTCCGCGCCGTAGAAATGGAAATGTCCCAAGCCAAAAATTCCGCTATCCAGCTAACAGCAATGTCCCTCGGTGAAGTGCTACAAAATAGCATTCCGCGCTGGCAAAAACAGGCTAGTCAGCGGAATCATACTTTAGAAGTAATTATCCCGAAAAAGTTGCCGGCGGTAGTCAGCGATCCGACGATGTTGGATCAGGTTTTAACTGGTTTGATTGAGAATTTCACTCGAACTTTGCCATCTGGGAGTCAGATTCAAGTAGGGGTGATATTGGCGGGAAATCAGCTAAAGTTGCAGTTGGAATCGAAACATCCATCCGACACTGAGGGCGAATCGACTTTTGCGTCTGTGGCTAATACTCCTCTAAGGTCGATCGGACCTTTGTTGATGGTACAACCAGAGACAGGAAGTTTGAGCTTAAATTTGAGCGTAACGAAGAACTTATTTCGGGCGGCTGGGGGAAAGTTAGTGATTCGTCAGCGGCCCCAAAAAGGTGAAGTGATGACGGTGTTTTTGCCGCTGCAATAGTTATTGGTTAGTTGTTATTGAAAAAATCTGTAGGGGCGGGTTTTACAAACAATAATTGCCTAAAATCCATAATCTCATAAACCCGCCCCCACCCAACGACAAATC
>REAP01000099.1:9818-36165 GCA_004294385.1 Oscillatoriales cyanobacterium
CTTTCTGGCTTCGGTAGTTAGTTGTTATTGAAAAAATCTGTAGGGGCGGGTTTTACAAACAATAATTGCCTAAAATCCATAATCTCATAAACCCGCCCCACCCCAAGGACAAATCGCAATCTACTTTCGGCGACAAAATTATGAAATACGATCGCAACAAACACCACCGCCACTCAATTCGCGTACCAGGATATGATTATAGGACTCCCGGTGCGTATTTTATCACTATTTGCAGTTGGCAGCGCGAATGTTTATTCGGTGAAGTTATTGATGGTACAATGCAATTGAGTACCTATGGTAAAACGGTTTTATTCAATTGGAGCATTCTTCCCAAACGTTACAAAAATGTGGCACTAGACAATTTTATTGTGATGCCAAATCACGTTCACGGAATTATTATTTTGAAAGACAACCCAGAAATAAACTATACAGAATCCGATGAATTTGAGTTGATAAAATCAAAAATACATCCTTTATCGGAAGTTGTGCGGGGTTTGAAAACATCTTCAGCGCGACGAATTAATCAAATACGATATTTGACAGGCAGATCGGTGTGGCAGCGCGGTTATTACGAACATATCATCCGCAATGAAGAATCATTAGTTGCCATTCGTGAATATATCGTTAATAATCCTTTGTTGTGGGGAAAAGATGAATTGTATCCTCATAATTCAGTCAAAATTAATGAATCTAGTCCACTGGCGATCGAATGGAATGGCAAATCTTATATACAGTCGATCGTCCTCTAATATTATGTCGATCGATTTGTAGGGGCGGGTTTTACAAACCATTTATATTAAAAATAAACAATATAATAAACCCGCCCCCGCCCAACGACAAATCCGAATTTACATTTTTTTAAGGCGATAATACGTCAGGTTGCTTTGGGTTATTGGTTGGGTGGGGGCGGGTTTATATAGGTTGTTTGTGAGCCTCAAATATGGTTGGTAAAACCCGCCCCTACAGCCCATCGTGGGGCGGGTTTATATAGATTGTTTATGAGTATTAATTTATTTTTGGTAAAACCCGCCCCTACAGCCCATCGTGGGGGCGGGTTTATATAGATTGTTTGTGAGCCTCAAATATGGTTGGTAAAACCCGCCCCTACAGCCCAAAATCGGATCAACCAATTACCAATTCCCAATTGCCAATTACCAAGAATCATTAATTAATTAATTAAAATCTCAATTACAAACTCCGTTCCTTTTCCTAATACAGAAATACAACTCAGTTTTCCGCCATGTTTTTCTTCGACAATTTGACGCGCAATTGCCAATCCCAATCCAGTGCCTTTACCAACCTCTTTCGTGGTAAACAAGTGCTCAAAAATATGCGATCGAATTTCCTCTGATATCCCCGGCCCGTTATCTCTAATCCGAATTACTGCCATTTTTCGATCGCCCGAAACTTCAGTGAAAATTGTAATAAACTGAGGATTGACTTCAACTTCAGCAAATGTTTTCCCAACGTTGGCTGCATCTAAGGCATCGATCGCATTGGCGATGATATTCATAAATACTTGATTTAATTGTCCTAAAAAGCACTTGACAAACGGCAATTTACCGTATTCAGCAATCACTCCAATTGCCGGACGTTTATCCGAAGCTTTGAGGCGATATTTCAAAATCAACAGCGTACTATTAATCCCTTCATGGATATCACAAGCAACTTTTTCCTCAGTATCGGCTCTGGAAAACGTGCGGAGGCTATTGCTAATCTCGCGAATCCGTTGCGAGGCTATTTTCATCGATGGAATCAGCTTTGGCAAGTCCTGGAGTAGGAATTCTATATCAATATCTTCTGCATGATCCCTAACTTCTGGTACTGGTTCTGGATAATATTTTTGATAGTATTCTAGATGAGCCAGTAAGTCTTGAATGTATTCTTCGATGTTGTTGACACTACCTGTGATAAAGCCAATTGGATTATTAATTTCGTGGGCTACTCCAGCAACTAAATTGCCCAAAGTTGCCATCTTTTCATTCTGCACCATTTGCAATTGGGCTTGTTTTAATTCATCAATGGTTTGTTCGAGTTCTTGAGATTTCTGGAGCACGGCATTTTCAGCTTGTTTGCGATCGCTAATGTCTCGCGCAATTGCCACCATACCAGTAATGTTGCCATCGTGAGCGCGCATGGGCGTTTTAGTTGTATATACAGTTACCATCTGCCCCGCAGTATTCAATACATTTTCTTCAAACGTTTCTGCAACTCCCGATCGCAAAACTCGTTCATCCCACTCCCGGACGTACTGAGCAAACTCTAGCGGAAATGCCTCAAAATCAGTTTTTCCAACCATTTGGGCTTCCGACAAACCTAAAAACTTAAGCGTTGCAGAGTTGGCAAAAATATAGCGGTGTTCGCTATCTTTGGCGAAAATCATATCGTTGGTAGCTTCGAGGACACTTTGCAGCAGCAGATTGCTTTGTTGGAGATTGATTTCGGCTTGTTTGCGATCGCTAATATCTCGGACAACACTGTATAACACCTGGACACCATCACATAAAATCATGGTTAGTAGCATTTCTGTCCAAAATTCTTCGCCATTAGCGCGTTGGTGCATCCATTCAAACTGATAGCTTCCCGTCTCTAATGCCTTGACTATCATCGCGTTTGCTTGCTCAAAAGAAGATTTGCCATCTGGTTGAAATTCTGGGGATATGCGGGATGGATCGAGCTTAAGAAGCTGGTCTTTATGCGTGTAGCCAAACAGATCGAGCGTTGCCTGATTGCAGTCAATAAATCCTGCTTTATTTCCCAAGAATATAGCGTCGGGTGAATTTTCAAACAGATTTCTGAAACGCAATTCTGATTGCTCTAATTGATCTAACGATACTTGTAGATCCTGGGATTTGTCTTGCTCACGACCATAAAGTCTGGCATTTTCCAGAGAAATCGCTGCTTGGGTACACAATAGTTTAATTAATTCGGTGCGATCGCGCGTAAATGCCCCAATCGTCAGCCCATTTTCTAGATACAGCAACCCGATTAATTTACCTTGGTTTAAAATCGGCGCACACAGCACACTTTTTGGTTGTTCCTGCATCAAGTACGGGTCAGCATTAAAATTATTTTCTGCTGTTGCATCGTCCATAACAATAGTTTTTAAGCTGCGTTTAACGTAGTTGATTAGTGTCACTGGAATTCCTGAAAAACTTGACAGTGGCACTGACAATATGCTAATGTTTTGATTTCCATCTGCTAAAGATTCCAGCATCAAAGTACCGTCTTGCAATAACAACAGACCTGCCTTTTGTGCCCCGGCATTTTCGATCACTACTTGCATTAAAGTGGCAACTAATTTCTCTAGTTTAATTTCACTGGATAAGGCTTGCGAGGCTTTGAGAATGGTGGCGAAATCGAGAGATTCGGAAATGCTACTGCTGTTAAAACGAGTTGTCTGGATGGTGCGATCGAGGATGGAGGAGCGATCGAGATTTTCAATTTGGGTGTCACTGATGAAAAAATCATTTGGTTGTGCCTGCAAGATGGCAGTCAGGAGTTGGGGATAGCGGGTTTCTAAGTCATCAATTTTGGCTTTCGCACCCCATCTGGCATAACAATAGTAAGCGTCTTGCATATACGCGATCGCTATTTTTTCTTTGCCCCAGTTGAGGTAGAATAGGGCTGCAAGTTCGTTGGCTAAGGCCTCTTCGTTGACGAATTGGTTTTCTTTGGCGAGTTGAATTGCGCGATCGTAATTTTCGATCGCATCTAGTCTGTTTCCTAGTACCCGATACCGTTCTGCTTCTACCAAAAAATATTTGTGAAGGAAGTTCTCTGGGCAATTATCCGCCCAAGTTTTTAGTCGCGCTTGATTGGAATCTACCTGTTGCCAGTTAATGGTTAATGCCTCATCAGCTTTATAATTTAATAAAACGAGAGAGCCATAAAAGTAATAGCCTGAAAACGCAGTGAATCCTAGGATGCTATCCAGGATGGGTTGAACTGCCAATGTAGCTGCGAGTCCTTGAGTGAAGTCTTGTTTGAGACACGCTAACTGCATTTGGTAAATATAGTATAGGCTCAATGCCATCAAGGTTTGGGCAGATTTACATTTTTCAATAAATTCACAATTGCTAATGGGCAACACTGGATAGCTACCTATTGTAGATGGAGCTAATAAAAGAGCCTCAATAAATAATTGGGCTCCGGTTAGAGTATTGATTAGTAATTGGTTTTGAGTTCGTTCTGCAAAGGGTAAATAATTTTGTATATCTGCCCAAATTAGGGAGATACTTACCCCCTGAAATACTTGATTACAAATATTGCCAAACAAGTTATAGCCAGCAAACTGGGGTTCTCCTCCTAATAAACCGGCTTGATAACCTTCTAAATTAATAGCAGCGGCAGAATCAATAGGTTTGAACCAAACAGACAGCCAACTCCCCAATAACAAACTAGCTTGGCACTTCTGACCTAGATGATTAAATTTTTGGCTCAAGTTAAGTGCTAGCATTCCAAATTCATATCCAGCTTTATAGTCTCCCAGAACCGATCCTATAATAAAACCATAATTTGCATAGGCTTTGGAAGAGACTGGTATATTACCGTACTTAATTGCAAAATTAGTAGCTTTAACACTTATCAAAATGTATAAATTAAAGTCGGCCGTAATGTAGGCTGGTGGATCAAGATCGATTAATAGCTGCATAATCATGCGCTTTTCTGGATCGTCCATTTCTGGCAAATCTAGCAGGGAGGAAATGGAACGTTCCCCTAAGTTATCTTTGATCTCCGCTAATTCGCGATCGATGTTGAGTTGGAGTGTTTCTCGATCGATGTAAATTCCCAATAGCTTCAGGGCATTAATACCCGTCTGGATAGCAGCAGCATAGTTGCCTCTTACAGAGTATTGAACAATCATAAGATGAGCGAATTCAGCTTTATCAATCGTTGACTTGGCTTGAGCCAAACCAGCCTCAATAAATATTTTTGACTGCTCAAAGTTGCCACTCAGATATTCCAATTCTGCTCGTTCTCGATGGAGAGTAAACATCAAATCATAGTGCTGTTCCCAACCTTTGTCTGCGAGCAATTTAATTCCATTTGTTATGTAGTTATTAGCCACTACATAAGCTGTTGAAAGTTTCGCTTTATGTGCAGCTTTAAGGTAGAGTTGAATCAGTTGATGGCATTCCGATGATTGCGTGATCAATGCTTGTCCTAGATTCAAATGCCCGACTAGATCAAACAGTTTTTCTTCTCGTTCTACTTCTGAATAGTTTTGCTGAAGTAACCGTCCTATTTTGAGATGAGTTGCTTGTTTTTGCCCTTCTGAAATCAACGAGTAAGCCGCTTGTTGAATGCGATCGTGTAGAAATTTGTAGTTAGGTAATTGAGCAGCATTATTTTGCAGTAATTCGGTACTTTTCGAGTTTTCTTTCCCTTGATACAATTTGTAAATTTCACTGGTTGGTAAAATGAATCCTTCTTGCAAGGATTTCCACAAATTTGCAGCAGTTTCTTCGGGCCACTTCTCGCTGACTATCGCCAATGTATTCAAATCAAACTGCGCTCCAATGCACGAAGCCAACTTCAGCACATCCTGAGTTTCTGGTGGCAATTTCTGCAATTGCAGCGCCATAAACTCCACCACATCATCGGTGATAGTTAGGGCTTTGACTTTGGCAATATCGCACTCCCAGCCCCCTTGATTTGCCCAAGGCTGTTTCATTCTTTGTAGGGGCAATCCCCCCGTGGTTGCCCTCGTTGCTGGGGAGGGTAGGCACGGGGGCACTACCCCTACAAGACTCTGGTTTGACCTAGGGGCAATCCCCCCGTGGTTGCCCTCGTGGGCGGCGGTGGGGTTAAATGCAATCAGCCCATCTTCCTGTAGCGATTTGAGAAATTGGGTAGCAAAAAAGGGATTTCCTTTGGTTTTTTGATAGACTAAATCGGTTAATGGCTGAGCAAGAGTGCGATCGCACAAAAGCGTATCTGCAATCAAATCATTAACATCTGTTTGACTGAGTGGCTCCAAAGTAATAGTATTGACCGTTACTTGGGCTTTTTCCATCTCTGCTACTGTCAACATAAATGGATGAGTCGGAGATACTTCGTTATCCCGATATGCGCCAATTACCAGCAAATTCTGACTATCTTTTTCGCTTGTTAACAGTTGCAAAAGCTTCAGGGATGCTGAATCTGACCATTGCAAATCATCCAAAAATATCACTAACGGATGTTCTTTTGTGGTAAAGACTGAGATGAATTTTTGAAATACTAAATTGAAGCGGTTTTCGGCAGCACTTCCCGAAAGTTCAGAGACAGGCTGTTGTTTGCCAATGATTCGTTCTAGTTCGGGAATTACTTCTACAATAACTTGACCATTTTCGCCAACAGCATTCATGATTTTTGTTTGCCATTGCTCTAAATCAGCGTCGCTTTCTGAGAGTAATTGCTCGATCAAATCTCGGAATGCTTGCACAAAAGCACTAAAGGGAATATTGCGTTGAAATTGGTCGTATTTGCCTTTGATGAAATAGCCGCGCTGGCGAACAATCGGTTTGTGGACTTCGTTGACTACAACGGTTTTTCCAATGCCCGAAAATCCTGCAACTAACATCAATTCGATTTTGGATTTTGGATTTTGGATTTTCGATTGATTTTCCGATTCTATCTCCGCTTGTTCTATTCCTGCTACTCGATCGAAGGCTGCCAATAATTCAGCTACTTCGCTTTCTCTCCCGTAGAGTTTTTCGGGTATAATGAAGCGATCGCAAATATCCTGTTCACCCAAAACAAAGGCTTGAATCTCACCAGTTTGTTGTAATTGAGCCAGACAAATCTCTAGATCGTGCTTTAGCCCCAATCCACTTTGATAGCGATTTTCCGCATTCTTTTCCATCAGTTTACTGACAATATTAGATAAGATTAGCGGAATTTCTGGATTAATTTGATGTGCGGAAATTGGCAGCTTAGCGAGATGGCAATGCACCAATTCCATTGGATCTTGGGAAATAAATGGTAACTGACCAGTTAATATTTGGTATAATGTTACACCCAGCGAATAAAAGTCACTACGATAGTCAATGCCACGATTCATTCTGCCTGTTTGTTCTGGCGAAAGATATGCTAAAGTTCCTTCAAGAATGTTGGGATTGTGGATTTCTTGGGTTTCTCTTGGTAGCAGCGAAGCTATACTAAAATCAATAAGTTTGACTTGTTTGGTATCTGGCTTAATTAGGATATTAGCAGGTTTAATATCTTTATGAATTACTCGGTTTTGAGAGAGATAGTGCAGAATGTCTGCCAGTTGTAGCGCCAAGTTCAGAAATTCTGCTAAAGGTAAAAATTTATCTGGTTTGTTTCGATCGGTGTCTGCTGGCTGTTGACTTGCGCCCTTAAGATAAGCAGACAGGGAAACTCCACCAAAATCCTCCATGATGAGGGCATAGCTATTACCGTATATTTCTATACTTAGGGGTTTGACGATGCTGGGTAGGTTGAGATTTTTGGCGATCGTATATTGATTACGAAATTGTACGAGTTCGCTAAAGTTGGGGAAAGGGTTATGCAGCAATTTGATGATGACAGGTTGCTCATCGCTCTCTCGGATACCCCTATACACCAAGGTTCTCAAACCTACATAAAGTTGCTCTCGAATCTGATAACCTGACAAATTTGCGATCGCATCCATAGCCTAGTCAGCCTTCCTATTTCTAAAATAACACTAGAATCAGATCCACAGATTCCGAACCCAGCGCCACAAGTTCGAGGGGTATGTACTATTTTATACTATGTTCGATAAAAAGCCAATAATCAAAATTATTTAATGCGATCGCACGAAATTAGGACACGGCAATGCCGTTGCCCTACAATATTATTTTGGGTAGGGAAACGGCACTGCCGTGTCCTCTATATCATAGGTCGTGCAACCGGAATTGATCTCAGTGACAGTGGAACAGGCCGGAGAGCCTGTTGCTGACATTATAAAATCCGTTGCCGAACTTCCTTCTGACCTATGATTGTTGAATTGGGAGAGTTATGACAAACTCAGTACCTGCTCCGCAAACAGAATGAACCGTAATATCTCCGTGATGTTTTTGCACCACAATTTGATGTGCAATAGCTAATCCCAATCCCGTCCCCTTACCCACACATTTGGTAGTAAAAAAATCATCAAAAATCTGCTGTTGCAATCCTTTACTCATCCCCACACCGTTATCTTTGATATAAATTAATACTTGTTTTAAGTCATGACACAATTTAGTTGTAATCGTAATTTCATGAACAATATCGTGATAACTTTCACCTTTATTCGACCCATCAAAAGCATCGATCGCATTACTCAGCAGATTCATGAATACCTGATTGAGTTGTCCCGCATAGCATTCAATTTGGGGTAAATCCCCATAATTTTTAATTACTCGAATTTCTGGGTGACTATCATCAGCTTTGAGGCGGTGTTTCAGAATCATGATCGTGCTGTCGATGCCATCGTGGATATTGCAAGACACGGGGCGATCGCTATCCGCACGAGAAAACGTCCGCAAACTGGTACTTACATCCCGAATTCGCTTCACTCCTTCTTTCATAGAACCGACTAATTTGGGCAAGTCTTCTCGGATGTATTCTAAGTCAATTGCTTCCATTTCTGCTTGAATTTCAGCATCGGGTTGGGGATACTTTTGTTGATACAAATCGATTAATCCAAACAAGTCATTGATGTAATCTAATGCAGGTTGAATATTGCCACCAAGAAAACCAATCGGGTTATTAATTTCGTGGGCAACTCCTGCAACTAAGTTACCTAAAGCAGACATTTTTTCACTTTGGATTAGTTGGATTTGAGAAGCTTGTAATTCGGCATTTTTTTTAGAGACTTGTTGTTCTAAGTTGTGAGTCAAAAAACGCAACTGCAAATGAGTTCTTACCCGTGCTAAAACTTCTCGTTCTTGAAACGGTTTAGTGATATAATCTACCGCACCAACTTCAAACCCTTTAATCTTGCTGTCTGCATCAGCCAAAGCAGTCATAAAAATCACGGGAATATCGCAGGTTTTGGGATTAGCTTTGAGCTGCTGACAGGTTTCAAACCCGTCTATTCCGGGCATCATCACATCCAGCAAAATCAGATCGGGCGATCGCCTTTCAAGCTGTTTTAGGGCGCGCTCACCGCTAGTGGCGATCGCCACAGTGTAACCCGCGTCACTCAACGCTTCGGAAATCACATCCAGATTTGTCGGCGTATCATCAACAATCAAAATTAAGCCAGTTAAACTTGTTTTCATTATCTAGTTATCTTGATTAGTAAGGTATTTTTGAATCAATAACTCTATCTTCTCAGTTTTAAATTGCTTTGCCAACTGTTGAATTTGCTGAATAAATGGTTGATAGCGATCGTCCTTCGTCCCAATTTCCTCAACCGTTGCTACTAATTCTTTGAGCAATCCATCCTCTGCGAGTTCCAATAAAATTTGTAAATCGGCTGCTGGTGGAACAATCAACTCTGCGCTGGATAGCTGATTTTTGCTCAAAGCCGGATCTACTTCAATTTCATCATACTGCCAAGTCAGTTGCAAATGCAGAGCCAGCAAAGCAAACAACTCAACAGCATCCACTGGTTTGGCGAGGAAATCATCTCCGCCGGCTGCTTCGCTCATTTGGCGATCGATTTCGGCTACCGATGCCGAAGAAACAATCACTCGCAAATCCTTTAAATTAGAATCAGCGCGCAACTGCTTGAGCATTTCAAAGCCATCCATCACAGGCATCGCTATGTCAGCAATAATTAAGTCTGGCAGTCGTTTTTTGGCTTTATTTAAGCCTTCTTGACCGTTTTCGGCTTCAGTAATTATAAATCCCATTGGTTCGAGCAGGTTCGCTAATACCGATCGATTTTCCCATCTGTCATCCACAATCAAAATATGCCGTGCTGCTCCTTCATAGCCGATAATCGTCCGTCCCTTATTGACAGAATTCTGTTGTGCCCAATCACTAGCACTTGGCAAAGCTACCTCAAAGTAGAAATTGCTACCCACACCAAGCTCGCTCTTAACTTGAATTTGTCCGCCCATTAATTCGACAATTCTTTGGCTGATTGCTAAACCTAAACCAGTACCTTCTGACTGACGCTTTTGTTCGCCGACTTGTTCAAATGCCTGGAATATTTTATTTACTTCATTGGATGAAATGCCAACTCCCGTATCTTCGACTTGAAATTTGATGCGGGGAATCGGAATATCCAAAGAAGGTTCATTAACTTCTATCTTGAGGGTGACGCTACCGGAATCGGTGAATTTAATTGCATTACCCAAAAGGTTTAGCAAAACTTGGCGTAGTCGTTTTTCGTCGGCTTCAATGCCTGTGGGCAAATTGGCTTCTGGGTGATAAATAAAGTCGATACCTTTTTGGTCCGATCGAACACGGCAGATTTCCACTACGCCTTGCAAAAATGAGGGGAAATGGATCGCTTTTGGCACTAGCTCTAGTTTGCGTGCTTCGATTTTAGATAGGTCTAAAATATCATTAATTAGTGTTAACAAATGGGAACCACATTGATAGATAATTTCGACTCCGTGGCGTTCTTTGTCGGGTAATACTTTGGAACGATTGAGAATCTGAGCATAGCCGAGAATTCCATTGAGTGGCGTGCGAAGTTCGTGGCTCATGTTTGCCAAGAAATCACTCTTTGCCTGATTAGCAGCATTGGCAGCTTCCTTAGATACATCAGCAGCTTGTTTAGATTTTTTTAGTTGAGTTTGTTCAGATGATTGAACGTACCACAGCACTCCAATTAACGTCCCTGCTAGTCCTAAAACTACCATTGCGATTAAATCTAGAGGACGAAGTTGAGATTCGATATTCTCACGGGGGATAGCCAAAGCAATTGACCAATTAGCTTCTTGGAGTGGACTAAAGCTTACATAATAGTCCTTGCCATCGATATTAACTAAGTTAATCGCCTCTTTTCTATCAACCATCTGTAGAGCAATTGTGGCTAAGTCTTGATCAGATGAATTCATCAGACTGGGGCCGGGCTTTTCTACCGTTGACATCAGAGTCTGATCTGGGTGGACAATTACCTGCCCTTTTGAGTTGAGCGCAAAGGCATAGCTGTTTTTGCCATATTTTATTTGATTAATTGCTTGTGCTACCCGCTCAATAGAAATAGTGCAAAATATTACACCAATGGGATATCTTACAGATTCCGCCCGATCGCGAACGGGAGCACCAATGGCAATTACTGGTTTTCCTGTCACTCTAGCAATGATCGGATCGTCCACATAAATCAGTCCAGACATTGCCTTCGCAAACCACTGGCGATCGCCTACATTTATCCGTTTAGTAGTGGTTGTTATATCACGCCAACCATCAGCTTGAGCTAACCCAAGGCTTGCGAAAACTTCAATTCGTTTCTGCTCCGCCAGCAAATAAGGACCAGCAATCGACCAATCTAAAGACTGAACTGGCCCTGTGTTTGCCAAGATATCAATCTTAGCTTTCAGTGTTGCCAGCCAATTATCCACATCATCCACACCCCTTTTAACTTCAAACATGGCATTACCCTTCAAATTCTCTAGCGCCATGTTTCTTACAGTTTGATAGCTGAAGTAGGCAGCAATACTCACAACTAGCGTAGTGCTGGTAATGATCAGACGAGTCAGGAAGCTTCGAGAAATAGATATTTTGTTGGAATAAGAAATTTGCTTAGGAGCTTTTTCAAGTGATTGAGGATGTTGATTTTTAATCATAGTTAACTAGAGGTTAATGCCTTTGCTGGTAATGATATTACAAATTCCGTCCCTTCTCCCAGTACAGAATTCACCTCGATCGCACCCTGATGCTTTTCTACCACAATCTGACGGGTAATCGCCAACCCCAACCCCGTGCCTTTCCCCACAGCTTTCGTGGTAAATAAGTGCTCGAAAATTTGCTGCTGCACTGATTCACTCATCCCGATCCCATTATCTTTAATCCGAATGATTACCGATTTTCGATCTGTCGATCGCAATCAATAAAAATTCCACCAGAGACGGCATCGAGTATTTGATATCCAGTTAGTTCCATCATGGCGATCGTTATTTTTTTTTAAAGTATTTTATACTGATGATAGTAATATCAATACCTGATTAGATGTGATCTAGAATTTGATATTGAGTGATTTATATCATAGCCATTGATATCTTTTGTTAACATATTTTATATTATAATGCTGCAAGTCAAATTTCATCTGAGTAGAATTACTGATTTATTGTATTTTATTTATTAAGTGTAATTTTTTAAGTCTTCTTTCTGATTGGTTGCTGTTACTAAAGGACACGGCAATGCCCATTAGTGTCAACTTAAGGTTCATTCCACAGTCCGACAGGGGTTGAAACCCCTGCCTCAAAGCTAAAGTCCTCTAAAAGAGGACTAATGAGTTGAGATTCTTCTCTTCAGTCCTCTTTGAGAGGACTTTAGCTATGCTTAAGTTGACACCAATGGGCTCTTGGAGTGTCCCTACGGGGATCGATCAATCAAGGGTGTACTTGATCAACATGGAATCTGCTATAACTAACTGTTAAGCCCGTTCATTCTTTGTTTCAAGGCATTTCGGGCTTGTTCGCGATCGTCAAAATGGACTTTTTCAGTACCCAAAATTTGATAGTCTTCGTGTCCTTTTCCTGCAATCAGTACGCCATCTCCGGGTTTAGCATTCATAATTGCAGTCCGAATTGCCTCAGCCCGATCGCAGATCACGATCGGCTTGACTGCGGCGGGAATTCCTGCTATGACATCATCTAGAATGCGATCGGGAACCTCAGTGCGCGGATTGTCCGAAGTAACCACAACTACATCGGCCAACTCTGCCACGATTTTACCCATAATTGGGCGTTTCGTGCGATCGCGATCGCCACCGCAACCAAACACACAAATCATCCGACCCGGAATAAACGGCCGCGACGCTTTCAACAAGTTTTCTAAACTATCGGGAGTGTGCGCGTAATCGACGATTACACTAATATCTTGTTCCCGACTAATTTGCACCCGTTCCATCCGTCCAGGAACTCCCGCAAACTCCGACAATTTCGTCACAATTGCCGACAAATCCAAACCTAACTCTAAAGCAGCACCAACAGCCGCCAGCATATTTGATAAATTGAACTGACCAACTAAAGGTAAACTAAAAGCAGTTGTACCTTTGGGAGTGTGAATAATTCCTTTAACTCCATTAGGCTGATATTCTAAATCATCAGCATACAAATTAGCAGTTTTATCGCTAGTGCTATAACTCCAAACTTGCTCAGAATTGAGAGTTTCAACTATTCGCCGTCCGTAGGCATCGTCAATATTAACTACCGCCCGACCTTTCAGATAATCTGGACTAAACAAAAGCGCTTTTGCCTCAAAATAATCTTCCATATCGCGATGATAATCAAGATGGTCTTGAGTCAAATTTGTAAACACAGCAACTTCAAAAGTACAGCCCAAAACACGCTGCTGTGCTAAAGCATGGGAACTGACTTCCATCACACCATGTTTACACTCAGCCACTACAGCTTCTGCTAATTGCTTTTGCAGTTCTACAGCAAAAGGTGTGGTGTAAAGTGCCGTTTTCTCATAGCCAGGCCAGCGAGTATAAAGCGTGCCAAAAATCGCCGTCGGTAACTGCATTTGATTGAGAAAAAATTCAATTAAATGAGTAGTTGTAGTTTTGCCATTCGTACCAGTAACACCAACAAGTTTTAATTTGCTAGCTGGATTCCCATAAAATGCGGTTGCTATTAGACCGCAAACTTGAGCCATATCGGCTGCTGGAATGACACAAATACCCCCCTCTTGGCAGGGTGTTTTCTCCGCTGCTTGAGTGGAAATTATGGCGGCAATTGCACCATTAGCGATCGCACTTTGCCAAAAATCTCCCCCATCTACCCGCGTTCCCGGCATTCCCAAAAACAAATCTCCCGGCTGACAAGCGTGGGAATTAGTCGATAAACCCGTGACTTTAGCATCGAGGGCGGGATGTTGTGCGTTAAAGGAAATGCTGGGAACCGCTGCTAATAATTCTCTCAATTTCATCTCAAAAATTCCTCATTTCAACGTGTTGAATCTATTCTGACTTATCAGTGTACAAATATTTCTGTAACAGTTGCTTCAATTGAGCGACTGTACAGCGGGGAGAAGGGCGTGGTAACAATTGTTCAGGGGAAAATACAGCATCACCCGCAGCATTGTTTGGCTGGATCTCAACTTGATACAAAACGGGTACTTCATACTGATAGGCTTGAAACCAGTCATCGCGTTGGGTAATATCTCGGACTTCTAGTTGCAAGTTGAGGCCTTCAATCTGTTCTAGTTTTTCTTGCAACCCTTCGCACAAATGGCATCCAGGTTTGCTGTACAAAATCAATCTCATCATTTAGTGCAATTAGATTCGATCTTAAATTCTAGTTTTAGCATAACCTGTTTGTGGAACAGGCATCTTGCCTGTTCTTAATCAGCGATTACCAATTACCAATTGGCTTGACTAATAAATAAAATTTCAGTATAGTATACAAGTAGCCCTACAAAAAGGAGGCAGTATGGACTGCACCGAATACGCAGAAACCAAGCGAAAAGCAGCTAAGAAAATCAGCGCCGACATTCGAGAACGCTGGAACAATCGCATTGTCCAACGAGAATTACACTTGATGGGTGAAGCGGGTGCGGTACAATACTTAAGTGACTATGGACGTGGCATTGGTACGGCCAAAGTGATTGGTTTTGCACTGTGTGCGGAGTCGGAAGGATACCCAGAAATGGCAATGGGATTCTGGAAAAGAGCGTTTGAGTTGGAAACCGGAGAAAAGCCGATCGCACTCAACGCTCAAAACAATGCTACCACCGATCGCGCTCCTGGAAAAAAATCAACAGTGACCCCGAAAATCGAAACACTCAACAATCCCATAGTTGCCGAATTACCACCAAACTTGCAGCCGGGACGGATTGTCACAATGCAGCCCGTTGACGCGCCGAGTGAACGTTCCTATTACATCGAAAATCCCGATTATTGGGGTCAGCCCAAACGCGACGGCAATCGAGTAGTTGTAATTGCGACTCAAGACAAAGTATACTATCAATCGCGATCGACTAACCTGCGACAACAACCCTCAATTGCGATCGAAACAGCATTAATTGAAACCGCTGCTAAAATTGGGACTTTTGTTTTAGACGGGGAATTGTATTACAAAAGTCATAGTGGCAGCGAACACCGCACAGGATCACAAGCTGCTACTGTTAATATTGAAAGTGGTTTTCCCACAATTCAGCCATCGGCAATTTATGCCATTTTTAAATGTTTGTTTTCCAAGGGAAATGATTTAACTCAACTTCCAGAATCAGCACGAATTACTGCGGGAGTTGAAGTTGGCGAAATGTTGGCCAATTTATCCCCAGTCTTTGAAATTGTACCGACATCTCGCACCCACGCCGAAAAACTTTTACTGGCAAATCAGCAGGAATCCGAAAATAGAGAAGGCGAAGTTTGGGTTTTGCATAACTGTCGTTATGTCGGCGGCAAAGATGTTAAGAAATTCCCGATAGTGAGGACTAAATACTGTCAGGAATTAGACTTGTTTATTGTCGGATTGACTCCGACAAAGGTGGCGGGGCGGCCATTTAGTGCGATCGAAGTTGCTCAAGAAATCCACGGCAAATTAGTACCCATTGGAACAGTGGGAACGGGGTTTAGCGGGGAGGAAATGCAGGAAATAGCCCGACGTTACGAGGTTAACCCGAAAAGTGTCAAAATCAAAGTGCGATCGCAGGGTTTGACAGAAAGTGGCAAACTGTGGCACGCCCGATTTCTGGAGTTTTGTTGAAATGGTCAAAAAGTGCGATGGCTGGGAACCCCGCAAGCTACGGTTATAATTAAGAAAAAAATCTCGGAGGAAACATGAATGTTTGTCAGCAAAAATAATTTTTACATCTCCCCAGAAGAATATCTAGAAGGCGAACGAGTCAGCCCCATCAAACATGAGTACAGACGCGGACACGTCTATGCAATGGCCCGGGAAAAAAACCCTCATATTGTTATTGGTAGTAATTTAGTTCGGCTGTTAGGAAATCATCTTCTGGATATGCCATACTTAGTTCTTTCATCAGATATCAAAGTTCGACTCGAAGAAGCAAATTGCTATTACTATCCTGATGTAGCGGTGACTTGCGACGAAAGAGATACAAATTCAACCGAAGACTTCATTCTCTATCCATCTCTAATTATCGAGGTGCTATCTCCCTCAACCGCATCTTTTGACAGAGGCGATAAATTTGTCGATTACCAAACTGCATCGAGTTTGCAAGAATACGTGTTAATTACTCAATCCGAAATCAAAATTGAATGCTTTAGACTCAATGCTGAGGGAAATTGGGTTTCTCAAACTTACGGACAAGGAGATACAGTAGAATTTGTGAGTGCGAATTTTAGTTGTGCAATTAGCGAAATTTATCAAAAAGTCCCAGGCCTTATATTGTGATGTATGGCAATTGATTTTCAACCTGAAATCACCCTCGTCTGAACGTTTGCACAAACCTTAGAAAAAAGTGTAAAATTAACATCAGGTTAATAGTTGCGGTTTTAATCAAAACTAAGCTGACAACCAATAACCAATAACCAATAACCAATAACCAATAACCAATAACCAATAACCAATAACCAATAACCAATAACCAATAACAAAATGATTAAAATCTTACACCTTTCAGATATCCACATGGGAAGCGGCTTTTCCCACGGGCGCGTAAATCCAGAAACAGGTTTAAATACACGCTTGGAAGACTTCGCGAATACCCTGAGCAAATGTATGGATAGAGCGATTTCTGAACCCGTAGATTTAGTCATATTCGGGGGCGACGCTTTCCCCGATTCCACGCCGCCACCGTTTGTCAAAGAGGCTTTTGCGCGTCAATTCAGCCGCTTAGTTGATGCCCAAATTCCGACGGTTTTGCTAGTAGGAAATCACGATCAACATTCCCAGGGACAAGGTGGCGCGAGTTTGGGAATTTATCGGACTTTGGGTATACCTAGGTTTATTGTAGGCGATCGCCTGGAAACTCACCTCATCGAAACCCGCAACGGCCCCGTACAGGTGGTAACATTACCTTGGCTGACGCGATCGACCTTAATGACTAAATCAGAAACCGAAAACCTGTCGATGGGCGATGTTAACCAATTATTAACCGAAAAACTGACGATCGCACTTGAAGGAGAAATTCGCCGTCTCGATCCAAACATCCCCACCATACTTTTAGCACACTTAATGGCAGATAAAGCAAGTTTGGGTGCAGAGCGTTTTCTAGCAGTTGGTAAAGGTTTTAATATCCCCGTTTCGATGTTAACTCGTTCGTGTTTCGATTATGTTGCTCTCGGCCATGTTCACAAACACCAAAACTTGAATGCTTCTAACAATCCGCCCGTAGTTTATCCGGGAAGCATTGAACGAGTTGACTTTAGTGAAGAGAAAGAAGATAAAGGCTTTGTGTTAGTTAATTTGGAAAAGGGAAAAGCTGAGTGGGAATTTTGCACTTTACCTGCGCGGAAATTTCAGACTATTAAGGCGAATGTCGCCGAGTCAGAAAACCCGCAAACCGAGTTGGTGAAAGCGATTGGGAAGAAAGAGATATCAGACGCGGTGGTGAGATTGATCTACCAATTGCGATCGGAACAATTAGACTTAATTGATAACGCAGAATTACACACACTTTTAAGCGAAGCGCACAGCTACACAATTCAACCGGAATTAATCAGTCAATTAGCAAGACCGCGTTTACCAGAATTGAATGCTAATAATAGTATAGACCCATTAGATGCTTTGAAAACATATTTAGCAAGTCGCGAAGATTTGAAAGATGTGGTGGAGAGTATGTTGGAGGCCGCACAGAGTTTGTTGGGAGGGAAAGAGGAGGTTTTGGTCGAATTTTAGTTAAGTTATATTAATTCTGATTTACCGGAATGATTTAACCACAGAGAACGCAGAGAACACAGAGGAAGATCGGAGAGATATGAATAATTTCAATACTAACATATTTGATATAACTAGAGGGAAAAATGAGAATCAATAAAATTTCTGTCACTAAACTTTTTGGAGTGTTCAACCATCCGGTTGCGCTCAATATGGAAGATAGAATCACGATTATTCACAGTCCGAATGGATTTGGTAAGACAGCCTTGCTCAGGTTAATTAATGATTTTTTTAATTCACCTTACTCAGAACTTCGGACTATTCCATTTGAAGAATTTAGAATAGACTTTGATGATGGCAGTTATCTACAAATAAATAAATTTATTGATACAATTGAAGACAAAAAAAATAAAGATTTGATATTTTATTTTTCTAAGCCTGGTGCAGAAGCAGAGATATTTTCACCTAATCTATTAATAGGTTCATTGGCAGAAACAAATGTTTCTTTGGATATCACAGAAGAGAGATTACAGTCATCAGGTGGTATAGAAACACAAACTAAAACTTCCGAATCAACCGCCTTTCAAAATCTGATCAAGAGCTTGACTAACTTGACTAAAGAGTTAACTTCAAGCATAAAAATTAATAAGGAACCAAAGTGGCTGTCAGAACTAAAAAGCTCCATCGACGTTCATTTTATAGAAACTCAGCGCTTGTTAACTCCCTCAAATGTTCCTGAAGCGGCGGTAGACACGAAACACCCATCAATGATTCCCTCAGTTAATATATATTCTCAGGAACTCGCAGAAGAGATTCAAGCAAAACTGGCTGAATATGGTGCATTGTCTCAATCCCTTGAAAGAACCTTTCCCGCAAGAATTTTTAATAACAAAACATCCTCGAATGTCACAGAAGAAACGCTGCGTAACCAATTAAATGACATCGAGGAAAAGCGTTCTCACCTCATAGAAATTGGTCTTTTAGATAAAGACGAAAATCCTGATTTTCAAATCGAACAACATATTGATAATACCACAAAAAATATTTTGTCAGTTTATGTTGAAGATGTCGAAAAAAAACTCATGGTTTTTAAGGAACTCGCTACTAAAATAGAACTTTTTGTAAGAATTATTAAACAGCGATTTCTCTATAAAAATATGAGCATTAGTAAAGAGAAAGGTTTTACCTTTACAACGCCTGATGGTAAACCTTTGTCGCCCACAGATTTATCTTTCGGGGAACAGCACGAACTGGTAATGCTTTATGAGTTGTTATTCAAAGTTCAACCTAACTCGCTGGTTCTGATTGACGAACCAGAACTTTCGCTGCATATAGCATGGCAAATCGAGTTTCTCAAAGATTTGCAAGCAATTATTAAGCTGGCAAACTTTGACGTGCTTTTAGCTACTCACTCTCCAGATATTATAGACGATCGCTGGGATTTGACAGTAGAATTACAAGGGCTAGTTGAATGACGCAAAACCTTAAACTCGATCCACAAAACCTTAAGCCCGATCGCATAGCCAACAAAATTCGCTTACTGAGGAATCAATCTCAATACACTGGATCTTTTTTAATCGTTGAAGGAGACACAGACGCGCGGGTATGGAAAAACTTGGTACACTCCACAAAGTGTCGTGTGGAAATTGCCCATAACAAGGACAATGCCCTGAAAGTGCTAAATATCCTTGAACAAGGTAACTTTGTTGGCGTTTTAGCTGTTGTTGATGCTGATTTTGACCTATTAGAAGGAACTATTCCACTCAGTCAAAACTTGCTGTTTACAGATACTCACGATTTGGAAACTATGCTGCTGAAGTCGCCAGCACTTGAAAAGGTGCTTTTGGAACACGGATCGGAAACAAAAATTAATAATTTTGCTAAAGATATCCGCCAGACTTTATTGGAGAGTGCCAAAGTTATCGGTTATTTGCGATGGGCTTCGCTGAAGTTTGATTATTGTTTAAAGTTTGAAGATTTAGCTTTCAAGAAATTTGTGGATGATCGCACATTAATATTAAATGAATCCGAGTTGATAAAAACTGTGAAAAATAACTCTCAAAAGCTGGGGCTTGACGAAGCAGAAATTAGAGCAAAGATGGATAGTCTAAAAATAAATACTCAAGATATATGGTATATTTGTTGTGGTCACGATATGATTTGTATTTTGTCGATCGCACTTTGTAAAGCATTAGGTTCCTGTAACTCTAAGGAAGTCGAGCGAGTTGTACTAGAAATATATTTAAGGCTAGCCTATGATTCTGCTCATTTCCGAGAGACAAAACTTTATGTAGCTATTCAGACATGGGAACAAACTAATCAACCGTTTCAGGTTCTTCCTAACCCTTAACCTCCACACCCCCAAAAATCTCCCCCACAGCCAACCGGGTTCCATTGGCAAAATCCACTCCAGACTGCACCTTTTTCCCAGCCAACTGCACCTCCCGCAATAATAATAAACCATTGCCAGTTTGCACGATCGCACCCAAGCCCTTCACAACCTTCAAAACAGCCCCATTCTCCCCCGACAACTCCGACAAAACAGCCCAATCGCGTTCCAAAACCCTCAACTCCGCTGGCATTTTCAGCCAATATTCCGGCCCGACGGGTACAGTAGCCATTACCTTCAGAGAATTGCCGCGAAAACTGGTCGTACAATCGGGGTAAAAACCGCTAACTTGATTGTGAAGCGCGATCGCACTTTTTGACCAATCCAACACAAAATCAGCAGCCTTAATCATCGGCGCATAACTTGCATCAGCCTCATCTTGAGGAACAGCTTCAATCTTTCCATCCCTCAACTTAACCAAAGTTTCCACCAACAAATCCGCCCCAATATCTGACAGCCTATCCCCCAAAGAATCAGCATTATCCAACAGTGAAATACCAGCAAAATCCTTCAACAACATCGCCCCTGTATCCATGCCTGCATCCATCAGCATCGTGGTAATTCCAGTTTCCTTTTGCCCGTCAAAAATACATCGCTGAATCGGTGCCGCCCCGCGATACTTTGGCAAAATCGAACCGTGAACATTAACGCAAGCTAAACTAGGAATATCCAGAATTTCTTGAGACAGAATCTGGCCGTAAGCTACGACTACAAACACATCAGCTTCGGCTTCCCGCAGTTTGGCAATTATTTCGATATCTTTCTTGATTCGTGACGGCTGGAAAACCGGGAGACTGTGATTTAAAGCCGCCATTTTGACAGGTGAAGGCATCAATTGATTGCCTCTTCCCCGGCGTTTATCCGGCTGAGTGACAACAGCGACAACCTCGAATTCGGGATGACTTAGCAAGCTGGATAAAGTAGGGACAGCAAATTCTGGAGTGCCAAAAAAGACGATTTTCATATAAATTGGGAATTGGGAATTGGGAATTGGGAATTGGGAATTGGGAATTGGGAATTGGGAATTGGGAATTGGGAATTGGTTATTTGTTACTTGTTATTGGTTATTTGTTATTTGTTATTTGTTATTTGTTATTTGTTATTTGTTACTTGTGACGGGCTACCGATGCCCATGCTCAATGCCCGATGCCCAATGCCCCATGCCCCATGCCCCATGCCCCATGCCCAATTCCCAATAACTATTGACTAATGGCAACTTCAATGCGCCGATTGCGCTGACGATTCGCATCCGAACCATTGTCTACCGAAGGGCGACTGTCTCCATAACCGATCGCCACCCAATGATACTTCTCCCCAAGCACATTAGACAAATACTTCGCCACAGCCTGAGCCCGCGCAAAAGACAAATTGCGATTATCCGCCACTTCTCCCACATTATCAGTGTGACCCGCAACCCGCACAGTCGCGCCCTCGTAATTTCGCAAATCCGCCACCAAATTGTCCAAAATCGCATTAGTTCCCGCGCGCAAGGAAATACTGGCAGTATCAAACAACACATCGCTAGGCAAAGTCACCATCAGCGCATCCCCTGCAAACACAGGATTATTCTCACTTTGTGGCGCGGTAGTTGCAGGCTGTGGAGTCGTAGTCCCACCAATCGCAGGTAAAGCCGGAGTAGGAGTTGTGGCTGTTTCCGCTGATGCCAATTCCCGCGACATCAACTGTAAACGCTTTTCCAAAGTTTCCGTCGGGCGACTGCTACCTAACTGACTTTCCAAAGCCGCCGTGCGCCCAATTAAGGCGTTCAACTCTCCCTGCAATTGTCTCAAATCTGACTGCAATTTCGGTTTCTGGGCGGGATTGATTTGCGACTGGGAACTTGGCGTAGTGGTTGGTGTCGGTAGCAGCGGAATTGGCGTTGCTGGCGTGCGTTTCGTGGCTGGGGTCGAATTTTGGGTCAGACGCAGCAATCTCTCCGCTAGTGGCATTTCGGTGGCGGTAGAGGGACGAATTTGGGCGATCGCCATTCCCAAAACCCAAGCAAAACCACTGCCTACCCCCAGCAGCAACAGTCGAAAAATCAGGGATAGTACGAAAACACCTTTTCCCCGCGACTTGGGGGTGCGAGTTGGGGGAATTGCAGGTTTTTGATTAAAAGATGCCGTCATGGTTTCTCCCTATGGCGTGCATTTACCATATTACTTTCGATATTATCTTACCTGTTGGACTTTAACAGCAGTTGAGTTAAATTGTGCAACGAACTAAATTAAAGTTAGATAGAAATTATCGAAAAACCCCCATGAACGACCCCTTAAATAGCCCTTATCCAGTACCTTGGGAATGGATCACCGACACTCATGCTAAAGTTAGCTCGACTATGGGCACTGGACTCCGCTACTATCGCAGTCCTTCCCTAGTTTCGACTAATGGTCAATACGCGGCTTATAGTCGAATTGAGTTACAAGTGCAGCCGGAATTCTCCCAGTGTCGGGTTAGTAGTGTGATGTTTGTCGAAAATCTCAAAACTGGCGAACTACAAACCGTGGCGGCTGCTTCACCCTTGGCTGAAAGTGGTTTTTATGCTACTGAGGAAACAGATATGTCTGGCACGATCGCCATTTTAGTACCTGTTGCCTGGAATCAAGCGGGTTCGAGGGTTCTCGCCCGCGAATTTGAAGCACTTTTCAACTCTTCGGATATGTCCGACTACGCCGTCATCTGGGACAAAAATGATAATTACACCTATACTGTTGCTCCGGCTCGCAGTCTTTACACTCATGCTGTATTGTTGGGTTGGAGTCAAGTTTGTCCGGGACAGGTTCTGTTCCGCGCTGGCAATTTGGGCGATCGAACTTGGCCTCTATGTGCAGTCGATACCAACGGCGAAACAGTAGCTGTCAACGACGATCAACCCCAGGTTTTCGGCACTCAAGCCAGCACTGACTGGATCGAACCTAAAACTCGTTTTTAGATATTATTTTATGGCGGTATCTCTTCTTGTATTGCCCAAAATCCTGCTATTGTCAGGTCAATTTTTTGAGCAGTTGATTTTGGGTTTGGGGCTAACCGTTTTGACGGTAATTTTTGGTCTGACAACTTTTATTTTTATTCGGATTTTCATCAATTGGTTGCAGACAATATCGCATAAAAATCGCCAAAATTCAATACCCCAGGTTAAAAATACTAGCAGCAATTTAAATGAGAATACATTGGCGATAGACAGGGATATTTCAAAATTGCCAAGTGCGGATATAATCGACCACAATTTAGCAGTGACTGCTCGTTTCTATCAGCCAATTGCTCTTTGGTATGGACGTTTAATTCTGCCCTCACAGGAACAGCGACCACCCCACGGTTCGGTATTTTTTGAAGTATTCAATGCACCTAAAAAATATCAAAATTTGGCAAAACAGCACTGCTGAAATGGAGTACAAATCGCGAAGTTCAGTTTTTCGTCCACGGAGTCACGCAAGATATCAAGTTCATAAAACAGACTGAAAATAGTAAAAAGTCTGGCAACATCCATCCAGATAGATTGAACGGGTTACAAAATGTCGGCCCTTTGGAAACTCTCGCAGGTAGTAGACTCGAAGACAGCGTGACAGTGATGCTGCGGCGGCCAGTGATGGCGATAAACTATAGTAGTCCCGATCGCAATGAACTGACAATCGATCGCGAACCAGTACAAATTATCGGACATTCCTGCGCCTTAATCTCAATCATCCAGCGACAAGAACCAGAAAGCGATAAATTTATTGTCCGCCATTTCAATAAAACATCTCAACAATTTGATGGGGCTGCCGAAATCATTCGGATTCCGCAAGTCAAGCCCGACAAAAATGGCGTAGCGAGGTCTACAAATCACCTCATAGAAAAATCACCACTAAATCCAGACGGCTGGTACATTTACGGCGAACCAGATGCCGACAATATTTTTGTCGTCCAAGCCATTGAACCCCGGAAAATCACCAGATTAATCCCAGATGAAACACGTTTTGGACTACAAAAAACCCTAACTTATTTAAGCGACGAAAATTGGCAAAATACACCAACTCAAAAAGGGCAAGCCAAGATAGTATTATTATCACCTAACGAAGATAGAAAAAACGATCGCACTTGTCCTTGGCAAGAAGGAGACATCGGCATAGTCATTCACTGTTTCGGCGGTATCGGTGGCAAAAAAGCCGAACCCGCACCTCTGGGAATTGTCACCGGACATTTTGCCTTTGGTATAGCAAAAGTTGTGCGCGATCGCTTTACCGATGAATTGCGTTTTGATATAGAATACAAACAAGTCTACGCCCACAATCCCGATGGTATTGTCGCCGGTTCGAGCAAATGGCAAAGTTACATGGGAGACTTAGAGAGAGGTTGGTTAGGCGATCGCCCAATTTGCGATATGATTTGTAAATTAGACTGTGTATGTTACGACTACAACTTTGACGGCATCCAATTGTCGCCCTTAGACGAATTAAACCAGCAATTCGATATTATGATGGCCCGTTACCGCAGCGGAGACGGCACCGGCGCAAGTTTAGTCACCCCTGCAACTTCCTGCGTCCAAGATTCCAGTCAGGCAATTTACGCTACAATCAAAAAAATCACTGCCGAAATTGAGTCAAATCCTCAGATTCAAGACTGGTTAACCGCAAATCCCACCGACGCACAAACTCAAAGATTTCACGAATTAGTAGCTTTAGGACAAAGTTTAGAAAAAGTCTTAATTCCCCTCGGCATTGTCCGTTCAGATTGGCGCAAAAATGCTAAGCTTGCCGGAATTAATGCTAACTCGAAAAAAAGCCGCTTTGCGATTGTAACTAATCCACTAAAAGCGGCAATTAGTTACCGAACTATGCTACCCAGACGCACTCAAGATGAAATTGCCAAAATCTTATTGAAACAAGGAGCATTTTTGTGGATAATTAGGACAAATCAAGTAGGCGGATTTGATCCAGATATTAGCCCGATCGCACCAACAGGACTTTAAGAATTAGATGCTTTGAAAACTTATCTGGCAAGTCGCGAATATGTGAAAAATGTTGCAGAGAGTATGTTAGAGGCAGCGCAGAGTTTGTTGGGCGGGGGCGAGGAAGTTTTGGCAGAATTTTAGGTATTGACAGAGAAAGTCAGGGCTTACTTACGTACCGATTTTCTGCCATTGCGAAGGTGGTGAAGCAATCTCAAAGCCTTGTTAAACCGTTACAATACGTCCTGGACAATAAGTGTTAAATAGACACAATTTCTCTCTTTTGTGAAGATTGTGTCTATTTAACTTCTTTCTAACAAATAAATCTCTAGTTGAGCCTAAGTTTTGGATACAAAGTGAATTTCCCAAAAATCCGTATAAACCCTGGTATTCAGAACCAAATATTTATGCTATTTTTTAGTGCATCAGTTCAAGTGTTAGCTATCAATTCATTAATCAGGGAAATCTAATGAATAGTTATGAACTACGGTCAAAAATACCGCAGCGAAAAGCATTACTGTGAGAAATCTCACTCTCCTTCACTAAAAAAGCTCGCACGTAACGAGTTTTAGATCAATTGCTATCAAACAATAGAAGCCTTTCTAACCTTTGATTTGAAGTCGAGGTTGATGCAGGTGATGCAAAAGAACTTGCTCTTCAAGAAAGACTTAAAAACCGTCCAAGCCAAGAATAGCCAAGTCAGGATTGAGGTTGTTGTCTGTCTATCAACTCATTAATCAGGGAAATCAAAGGCATCGTTATGAACTACGGCGAAAAACATTACTGCGACAATTTTTATTGCAGTCAACCGAAAAATCTGCATTGCAATCAGTTTTGTATTACTTGTTCGAGAACCATTGGCCCGCATCCAATTTTGGATCTAAGATGGGAGTTTGTCGCGGCGACGAAGAAGGAAATTGCCTCTCAACCACGCTTACCAGAGCGTGGGCGACCCCAATTATGCTACGGCTATCTACCCGGTAGGCTGCGAGATACAGCGGAAAATTATCGCAATCCTTCCTTGTATCATTACCAGAGTCAATCGGATTATTGGTCGAATTCTCAACCACTTCAAAACGAATCCGGGCAAGTTTTGGGATATTACAGGTATACTTTGGTCAAACAGCCTGGACAGTCGAGTGGGAGTTGGGGGAAGTTGTTTTG
>REAP01000257.1 GCA_004294385.1 Oscillatoriales cyanobacterium
CGAACCGCGCCCGATAATTTTTTCGACCTCAATCCGAGCATCTTTGAGGTTGACCCCCATTGATTTCAGGACTTTGGCTGCAACTCCGGTTCCTTCTCCGATCAGACCCAGGAGGATCTGTTCTGTCCCTACGAAGTTGTGACCCAGGCGACGAGCTTCTTCCTGGGCCAGCATGATTACTTTTATTGCTTTTTCTGTGAAGCGTTCAAACATGATTTATTCCCATCACCTGCTATGTGCCCGTTTTGAGGTCACGCTCGCACAACGAGCGTTTTTGTTCTCGTAGGGAAACGGCATTGCTGTGCATTGGACACGGCATTTGTGCATTGGACACGGCATTGCCGTTTCCCTACTCGTACTTATTCTAGCGTGACACTCTGCTATACAAATACTAGACAAGTCTATACATTTGCTTCTTGCTTCATCGGGAGCATGGGAGCGGTTATCCCTCGGCAAGCTTTCACGATGAAAGCCAAACGTGATAAATTAATCGCTCTTCTCGGCCTGCGCTCAACTTACGACTATGTATTGAGGATTCTAGCACAATCCTTTGGGCTATCATGTAGCTGCAAAAGTGGTATTTACCGAAGTGTAGGGCTGTTTTTTTACAAAAATTATTGCTTAGATGGGCGCGATCGAGCTGAGACAATCAGAAAAGATAGTTTCTGAGGCGAAATTAGGATATCTTGTGAAATTTCTGTCAAAAGAAACCGGGTTTTTATCGATTTTGCTGGTAGCAACGAAGTATTGTCGTGAAAAACCCGGTTTCTGGAGCCTCTTGCTCACAATTCAAAAATATCGATCGCCAAATGCCATTTTTTCTCATACAACCGATCGCACATCTGCACTTTCAGGGCCGCCAAATATCGCTGAAATTCAGGTTTTTCCAGACCGCTGCGCCACATCACCAGAGCATCTTCTCCGGTGTCTTCGTAGTATCGTTTCCGCCGTCCTGCTTCTTTAAAACCCAACTTTTTGTACAGGGAAACTGCGGCTAAATTAGAATCCCGCACTTCCAAAGTCGATCGCTCTAATTGTCTGTCGTGAGCCGATTTTAGCAAAGCCCAAAGTAGAGCTTGTCCCAAACCTTGACGTTGAAAGCTAGGATGAATTGCCAGCATTATAATGTGAGCTTCCTCTAAAATCGCCCACAAACAACCCACACCAATGAGCATTGGGCGAATCTGTAGGGGCGGTGCCCCCGTGCCCGCCCGATTTTGACCTGATTCGCAGTCTTCAGTTTCCCATGTCCACAGACCTAATAAATCGCTGTTAGGACTGTCTAATTCGCGCCTGTAGCCTTCGATCGCCCAAAGTCCCCCAAAACAGAGGCGATCGAGTTCTACGGCACTAGGCAGGTGTTCTGCGGCAAGATGTTTAATTTCGAGAAAACGCACAGACTATTTTAGATTTTAGATTTGATACAGCGTATTCCAGGTTTATCAAGTCTAGTAGGGACACGGCAATGCCCATAGGTGTCAACTTAAGCTGTCAGCCCGCCCCGTGTTCATTGGTCATCCCGCCCTGGAGACAGGGGTTTAAACCCCTGTCTAATAGAAGACAGT
>REAP01000100.1 GCA_004294385.1 Oscillatoriales cyanobacterium
CTTGAACATTTGTAGCATTCGATCGGTGACTAAGAAACCGGCAACAACGTTAATTGTGGCAAGGGCGATCGCGATCGTCCCCAAAATCGAAGTAACAGTCACATTACCTTGGCCTGAAATTAGAATCGCCCCTAAAACCGCAATTCCTGAAATCGCATTAGAACCCGACATCAAAGGTGTATGTAGCGTCGGTGGGACTTTGTTAATAACTTCAAATCCCACAAACGATGCTAGGGTAAACACCACTAAACCTGCAATCAATCCTTCTGCCATAATAAGTGTGAGTTGGTAATTGGAAATAACTCGTTCCCGGTTGCGTTCGCCAGTTTCCGGTTGCGTTCGCCAGTCCGCCAGGGGTTGAAACCCCTGGCTCATAGCAAAAGTCCTCTTAAGAGGACTAATAGACATCGACCATATTTCTTGTGGAACAGGCATCTTGCCTGTTCAAAAAAGCCTTTTTTGGAGATATTTAATCAGTTCTTCAGTCCTCTTAAGAGGACTTGAGCTTTGAGGCAGGGGTTTCAACCCCTGCCGGACTATCGGACTGCCGGACTTTGCCTCATAACGACAGAATCTAACTAACTACTGAAGCCTGAGCCGCCAAAGCATCCCGCACCCGCTGATTGCTAATTTCGCCATCGCGAGACACACAGGAACCAGCAATGATATCATCTTCAAAATTCAAATTTAGTTCCTTATCTTTCAGCATTAACTGAAGTAAAGACGAGACATTCTTCGAGTAAGTTTCGCTAGCATGAACAGGCATTGAACCAGGCAAATTAATCGGCCCAATCACATTAACACCATTCCATTCAACATCTTTCCCCGCTTCCGTACACTCGCAATTGCCGCCTTGTTCCGCCGCGAGGTCAACAATTATTGCTCCCGGTTTCATCTGAGAAACCATTTCTCTGGTAACTAAAATCGGGGCTTTTCTACCAGGAACTTGAGCAGTTGTAATCACTGCATCGGAAGCGCCGACGTGCTGGGTGAGCACTTGGCGAGTATGTTCTTTAGCTGCTTCTGATAATTCTTTAGCATAGCCGCCTGCTGCTACAGTTTCTTCCTTAAGTTCGACATCAATAAATTTAGCACCCAAGCTTTGCACTTGTTCTTTTGTTTCTGGGCGGATGTCAAATGCTTCGACTACTGCGCCCAAACGACGGGCAGTTGCGATCGCCTGTAAGCCCGCAACGCCCACACCCATTACCAAGATTTTCGCGGGGCGAATTGTACCCGCAGCCGTTGTCAGCATCGGAAAATACTTCGGTAAAGCTGCGGCTGCGATCAGTACCGCTTTGTAACCAGCCACATTAGCCTGAGATGATAGCGCATCCATGCTTTGAGCGCGGCTGGTGCGCGGAATCATTTCCATGCTGAATGCCGTTATTTTGCGATCGGCCAACCGCTGTATCAAAGCCGGATTTCCCAAAGGATTCAAGAATCCGATGAAAACTGCCCCTTCACGCAGTTGATGAACTTCTGACTCTTGCAATTCCCCGATTTTGACGACGACATCGGCTTCGCCCCACAGCGTAGCGGTATCGGCGACAACACGAGCTCCGGCTGTTTCGTAAGCCAGATCCGAGAAAAAGGATTTTGCTCCGGCACCGGCCTCAACCAAAACTTCGACACCTTGTTTGACTAATTTTGCCACAGCGTCGGGGACTAAAGCCACCCGGCGTTCCGCTGCTGCTATTTCTTTTGCGATCGCTAATTTCATAAAAAAGTTCGGTAAGTGGGAAACTCAGTGGCGTTGACTCCCTGAGAGGGAAACGACCAGGCGGTTTCAACCGCCTTGAATCCCCTTGCGGGGTTGGAGGGGTATGGTTGCCCCTCCGGTGAGGTATGGTTGCCTCGATCTCCCTTGCGAGAGTAATGTTCGCCTCGCCAATGTTATAAAAGCTTTTTAGGCTAGCAGCACTGTCTCAGTGACTTTAAGACTGTTTAACCACTAGCGACAGAGCGGAAAACTGGCGTCGCATTTTCCGGTGTCGTGACTCAAATAACGTAGTCAGTTAAGACTTAGGCTGGTCAGTACAGCTTGCTCGATTTCTCTTACAAGCTCAGTCCCTTTAGGGCTGAGTTACTGACAAACTCTCCTTTACTCTCGTTGATAGTAAAGCCGATCGCCCAAATGACCGCCTTATCTTTAACTTGTCTTATGGATTGAAATTCGCTAAACTGTTAAATTTGTTCACTCTATGATATACTTACCTGCTGACTAATGCTGTAGCTTTTGTGTCAGTTGGTGAGATCACATCACAAATAATGAACTGATTATCCTCATCAAATTGCTGAGACATTCGATATATTGTAGGCACGATCGCAAAATTTGGGCGATCGATATTTAAGGTTCACCAATAGTTAAATTAGAGGAGTTGTTATGCGACGATTATTTTCAGCACTCGCGGTAACAGGTTGTTTACTCACTGGCTTACCCGCCATCAGTTTAGCCCAAGGAATGCCGGGATTCACAATTTTTGGCGGCCCCGATCGCGGCAATCAGTTAAACTACCGCTTGGATTACGGCAAATCTGGGATGAGTGGCGACAGATACCGACTACGAATTCCTTCCAAGAAAGTCAGTTTGGCGATCGCGCAACTCAACATTTCCTATCCAGATTACTATAAAGGCGAATTCGATGCCAAAGACATTAAAGTGCGCGTCAAAAACAAAACAATCGAATTGCAAGAAGTAATCTGGGACAAAGAAAATCGTTTCATAGAAATTTATCCCAAAGAACCAATTGCGGCCGGCAACAATGTTGAGGTTGTACTCTCCAACGTCAAAAACCCATCTTCGGGCGGAATGTACAATTTCAACGTCCGCATCCGCACTCCCGGTGATGTTCCCTTGCTACGCTACCTGGGGACTTGGCTGTTGAGCATTGACTAGAAACAGCGGAACCTTTGTTGCGGGAATAAATTTCTCGTTTCCTGATTTTCGGGAAGCACAAAATAGAACCTCCGGCTGATACAGCAATCCTGAGCGATCGGTAAAATGAGTGTAGTAGGGCTGTTTCATTCTCCCGAAACCCGCCTGGGACTTAAGTCCGAAGCTAATAGCAAAAGTCGGTTAAAACTTACATCTTGCACTAATGTCAGCAACAGGCAAGATGCCTGTTCCACAAAGAGTGAATTTTATTGTGGAACAGGCATCTTGCCTGTTCATAAAAGGCTTGTTGAGAATGGTGCAAGATATCAGTTAAAACCGACTCAAATACTAATTTTTAGTCCTCTTAAGAGGACTTTCGCTATGAGGCAGGGGTTTCAACCCCTGCCGGACTTCGGTAAAGAGCGTGAAAAGTTGACACAAATAGGGGGAAAATACCCTACAAAATCTTAACAAATCAAATAGGATGGCTATAGCCGTACTCACATGAATCTACTAGCCCAAATAAAAAATATACAACTTCCTCGCGCACTGCGATCGAGAAACTATCGCCTATTTTTTGCAGGACAAGGCATCTCGCTCATTGGCAGTTGGATGACACAAGTCGCTACTATTTGGCTTGTCTACAATCTGAGTGATTCACCTTGGATGCTCGGCGTAGTCGGATTTACCAGTCAAATCCCCACATTAATTCTACTGCCTTTTGCAGGAGTTTTAATAGATAGATGGAACCGCCACCGAGTTATAATTGTCACTCAAATTTTGGCAATGATTCAATCCTTAACCCTAGCATTTTTGGCACTCACAGGAATTATCAACATTTGGCAAATAATTGTACTGAGTCTTTGTCAAGGAGCAATCACTGCTTTTGATGCGCCAGCCCGCCAAGCTTTTGTACCCGAACTCGTAGAAAAAAAAGAAGACTTAGCAAATGCGATCGCAATTAATGCTTCCATGTTCAACGGGGCCAGATTAATCGGCCCAGCAATCGCCGGTTTACTGATAGCTACAGTCGGCCCAAGTTATTGTTTTCTCATAGATGGACTCAGTTACATCGCCGTAATTGCAGGCTTATTAGCCATGCAAATCAAGCCCAGAAAAATTGCCGCAACCAATACCAAACCCTTAGAAAGATTAAAAGAAGGATTCATTTATGCCTTTGGATTCCCGCCAATTCGAGCCATTTTACTGCTATTAGCATTAGTCAGCTTTGCCGGAATGTCGCATACAGTTTTAGTCCCCATCTTTGCTACCAAAATTCTGAACGGCGGCGCACAAACACTAGGCTTTTTGATGGCAGCTTCGGGAGTCGGAGCATTTGCAGGCGCGATTTATTTAACCACCCGCAAAACAGTCGTTGGCCTTGGCAAAATAATTGCTATTTCACCAGCAGTTATGGGATTTGGACTGATCGGTTTTGCCCTGTCAAAATTTCTCTGGTTGTCATTAATCATGATGTTATTTGTGGGAGTTGGTTTCATTTTGCAATTTGCAGCAGGAAACACATTTTTGCAAACAATTGTTGAAGACGAAAAACGCGGCAGAGTCATGAGCATATACACGATGGCATTTTTTGGAATCACACCCTTTGGCAACTTAGTAGCAGGCGGATTAGCTAATTATATCGGCGCTCCCAATACAGTCATTATTGGTGGTATAATTTGTATTTTAGGATCGGCATTTTTCACCAAACAATTGCCAGCATTACAACACTTGATTCGACCAATTTATCAAAAAATGGGTTTAATCTCCTAAACAACTGGTCAAACTTATCTTCTTCTTTCTTCCCCCCTCTTTCTCTGCGCTCTCTGCGCCCTCTGTGGTTAAAAAATCCAAATTAATCAAATTAATAACAAACAACTTATTTTATGCGCTTAAAATCCCTTGATGTTTTTCGTGGAATTGCGATCGCCTCCATGATCCTAGTCAACAACCCCGGCAGTTGGAAACAGGTGTATCCGCCACTAGAACACGCAGAATGGCACGGCTGCACCCCCACAGATTTAGTTTTCCCATTTTTCCTGTTCATCGTTGGCTGCGCGATGTCCTTTTCCCTCTCAAAATATATTCAAAATACTACAAAAATAGAAACAAATATCTACTGGCGAATTGCGAGGCGCGCCACCATTCTGTTTATATTAGGCTTACTGCTCAATACATCTTCGATCGCACTTGACGTACTTCTCAACAGCGCCCCCATTGAAAACTTCAGTAAAATCCGCATCATGGGAGTATTGCAGCGAATTGGCTTAGCGTATGCAATTAGTGCGATCGCCATCCTCAACCTCTCCCCCCGCAACCAAAAACTCCTCGCCATAGTCCTGCTTATCGGCTACTGGAGCGCCTTAACCGTATTTGCTGTAGGGGGGTACAGCACAAGCGCACTTACACCAGAGGGCAATTTTGGAGGATATGTCGATCGCATAATTCTAGGTAGCCAACACCTCTACAAAGGTGGCCCCTTCGACCCCGAAGGACTATTCAGCACCTTACCCGCAGTTGTCACAGTCCTCGCCGGCTACTTTACCGGAGAATGGCTGCGAGTACAGCAAATCAAAACTCGCACCAGTATCAACTTAGCAATCTGCGGCCTTAGTTGCGTAGTCATCGGCAGTTTGTGGGGATTTATCTTTCCCATCAACAAACAACTTTGGACAAGTTCCTATGTAGTTTTTACCGCAGGTTGGGCGTTGCTATTACTAGCAGTTTGCTACGAAACCATAGAAGTGCGAGATTGGAAATGGGGGAGGCCGTTTGAAATCATGGGATTGAATGCAATCTTCCTGTTTGTTGCTTCCGGGATTGTCGCCAGAATTCTGTTAAAAACTCATATTGGTAGTGGCAAAACTGCTCCTACTACCTATACGTGGATTTACGAAAACTGGTTTTTGCCGTGGGCTGGGCCGCTGAACGGTTCTCTAGCATTTGCGGTGACTGCGGTATTATTTTGGTGGTTGATTTTGTATGGGATGTATCGCCGTGGTTGGGAGATTAAAATTTAAATGACGGATTGTTTGACAAGTCGGCTGGTTCGTAAGTAATAAAGAACATGACTTGACACTAATGATTTAGGATTGCTATATGAAAATTAAGTGGAGATTTAGCGATGGAAACTAACAGACAATTCGAGCAAAGTGATACTTGGACTGAAGAAGATTGTCTCGATGTAACAGCCTTTTCTTGGAAATATGCAGCTACTATCTTTCATAGCGACCCTGATATTTTAGGTGGAACTCCTGTCTTTATTGGTACTCGCGTCCCCATCAAAACCCTATTTGACTATCTCGAAGCAGGTGATTCCGTGGATGAGTTCCTAGACCATTTCCCTAGCATCAGATGTGAACAAGCGATTTCAGCGATCGAATCGAGAAATTATGACAGCCCAAATGCCTGAAGCCACCCCAAATCAAGGATTTTGCCCCTAAAAGCCGATCGCGCGCCACGAATCCTTCACTACAAACAAGCCCCACCCGCTAAAATTAAAAAATAGAGACGTAAATAGGCAGGCCCTGTCCAATGATCCCAACAGTTATAGAACAATCCGGTCGTGGCGAACGCGCCTTTGATATCTACTCGCGACTTCTGCGCGATCGCATCGTCTTCTTGGGCCAACAGGTAGACTCAGACTTAGCTAACCTGATTGTTGCCCAATTGCTATTTCTAGACGCCGAAGACCCAGAAAAAGATATTTACCTCTACATCAACTCCCCAGGGGGTTCGGTAACAGCAGGTATGGGCATTTTTGACACCATGAATCACATCCGCCCCGATGTTTGCACCATTTGTCTCGGTTTAGCCGCCAGCATGGGCGCTTTTCTGTTGAGTGCTGGTGCAAAAGGCAAGCGCATGAGTCTGCCTCACACTCGGATTATGATTCACCAACCTCTGGGTGGAGCTCAGGGACAAGCAACGGATATTGAAATTCAGGCCAAGGAGATTTTGTATCACAAACGCCGTCTGAACGGGTTTTTGGCAGATCATACTGGCCAGCCGCTTTCCCGGATTGAAGAAGATACCGAACGGGATTTCTTCATGTCGGCGGAAGAAGCAAAGGACTACGGTTTGGTGGATCAAGTGATCGATCGCCGTCCTTCTGCAATTCGCCCGATCGCAGCCGTCGCTTAAATTACTATTAATATCAATTGCGATCGGAATTGATATTACCTAAAGCAGTCGGGACACGGCAGTGCTCATTGGTGTCAACTCAAGGTAAAACCAATAGTCCGACAGGGAATGAATTCCCTGTCTCATAGCGAAAGTCCTCTCAAAGAGGACTGAAGAGTTAATTGATCTGTATTGGTTTCAACAGGGGTTTAAACCCCTGTCTCCAGGGCGGGATGACTAACAGACTTAATGCGCTGACAGCTTAAGTTGACACCTATGGGCAGTGCCGTGTCCTCATTAGACGCCAATTAATCATTTTGGATGTAGGGACACGGCACTGCCGTCTCCTCCTTATTACTTAATTATCAGATGCCAAAGATTCGAGATATTGCAGGAAATCAAGCAATTCTTCTTTAGTTAAAAAGTGCCGCGCTTCCTTACCGTAAGCTTGTTTGAGATGATCTTTTCCTCGACTGGGACTCCAGCTCAAACGCTTAATTTCCTCAGTAGTTTTGCTGTAAATTTGGAGATAATCTAGGAAGTCCAGCAACTCTCCAGCAGACAGAAGTCCCTGGGACATTTTGCCGTAACTTTGTTGCAGACAGTCACTTTCTTGTTTTTTAGTCCATTTCAAACGCTTGAGGATTGCCTCTATATGGGCGATCGTCTCAGAACTGTCCTCGATCGCATCACTCGGAATCCCAACAGATATTGGTTCCAACTCCCTGACTTCGGCCGCTACTGGTAAAAATTCAGTTTGGCTAGCCGTTGATGAAGGTTCCGATCGCGGTTCGCCGTAGTTGGAAGAAAGCCAAGCATCAGAGTCGAATTCCTGTCTAGATCCTGCCACAGTTCGATCGACCATTGGCGGCAAAGGATCTGATATTGGGGCTGGCGCGATCGGCTCTTCGATTAATGGCGATTGAGTCTTGACAAAACTGCTTTGATGTGATAATGCAAAATTGTCTGTGGTCAGAGGCAGTTCTAACACAGGAGCAACGGGAGCCGGAACAGCCACGGGTGGCGGAACTGGAACTACAGCAACGGGAGCCGGAACAACGGGTGCCGGAGCAGCCACCACTGAAACAGGCGCAACGTGAGCAGCCACGGGAACAACAGCCACGGGAGCAGGAGAAACAGGGACGATCGCAGGTTGAGCAGCATCAAGTCCAAGAACCGCGATCGCACGTAACCGGGCGCGGTCTTCAGCCTCCTCAATCGACTCAGCAGCCGACATACCCGTAGCGAGAGTTTTGCCGTCAACCTGAACCAGACAGCGAACCACCAACTTACCGTGATGAACAGTCAGCAATTCACAGATTAATTGTCCAGTCGGATAAATAGCACGAAATTGAGTAAACATAATGTTTTGACCCCGAAACCAAAGGGGGCTTATCAGATAAGTGTAGTACAGACCAGAGAAAACATTTTTCTGAAATCACCTATTCAACATACAATAAATTAAAGGTGAATCATCTGCGCCACCTTTCGCGCCACTAAACCATCTCACATCTCGCGGTTTAAGCTAACAGCCACCGGGCGTCATTTCTACCTACCATCAGAAATGACCAAAAGAATGGGATACAAGCCCCTTTTTCGGCGGACGGCTTATGTTATGATTGCATTGGTTGAAATCCCCACCTAAGATTGCAGCGATATACACTCATTTTGAGTTGAAACCGAGACTGATCCAGCAATAGGGAAAGACTGAAGGGCAATGGTTAAAATCCAACCTGGAAGCAAAATCACAAGTATTGTTAATGTTTCTCAAACAAAACGATACATATAGTCGGGATAGGGCATTGCCACGACTCTAAACGGACGTGGAGACAGGGTAAGACTACCTCTCGGTAGCACTGGTCGATGAAGCGTCAAGAATCACCGCACTTTTAGGGCGGTGAGTATGTCAAAAAGCCACTAAGCAAAAGTAGTAAGGATAACAGACAGTTTTCTGCACCGTCAGAAGTCAGTTGAAGACAGACAGCAGAAAATTGGCCGCCACTGACGCCGGGAGAGAATTTCCCAAAAAATCCCCGCGCTCAAACTAGGCGGCTGTGCTTGTCTACACTTACTAAGCCGCGCCCGATTGTTGGGAAGCAAGCACTGCAAAGGCGGGAAAGGACGTGGCCGATTTCGCCAAAATTAGACTAATTGCTGGAAAAAAGAGGATTAATCGCTACATGGAATTTTCTATCGCTGCACTGTTGGCAAATTTTACAGAAGACAAATTAGTGGCCCCCAAAGCATTAGAGAAAAAACTCGATTGCAATGATGTCACCAGTCAACTCAAACTTCAAATCGCCTTAGAAGCTCTAGAGAAAATTGGCATTTTAGTCAAAGACAAAGGTCGATATCGCAGAGTCACAGAAGACGATGTGGTAGAAGCAAAATTACGCTGTTCTAGCAAAGGATTTTGCTTCGCCATTCAAGATGCTGAAGGCTCGGAAGACGTTTATGTACGGGAAAGTCATCTCTCGACAGCTTGGAATGGCGATCGCGTTTTAGTCAAAATTATCAAAGAAGGTAGTCGCCGTCGATCGCCCGAAGGTGAAGTTATGCTCATACTCGAACGCGCCAACCCCTCGGTACTCGCCAGAGTCAAGCAAACTTCCACCCCCACCGGCCGCGTCAGCTACAGAGCAATTCCCCTGGACGATCGCCTGTTGTTTGAACTAGACTTACTGGCAAATGGTACAAATCTCCAAGAGGCGATCGACCATTTAGTCCACGTCGAAGTCAAACGCTATCCCCTCGGCACCCATCGCCCAGTCGGAAAAGTAGTACAGGTACTCGGTTCAGACGCCGAAGCCGCCGACGACCTTGATATCGTATGCTGCAAACACGACTTACCGCGATCGTTCCCAGCCGCCGTCATCAAAGCAGCCGAAAATTTGCCCAGCAAACTCAAAAAAACCGACATCAAAAAACGCCTGGATTTGCGGGATATCCTGACTTTTACCTTCACCAAAAACCAACTGGAAGAAACCGAAAGCGAAAATATTGCTGAAACAACTGAGGAAGAAATTATCTCCGACTTCCCCAAAAACGAGTTTGATCCAGCCTCATTCCTTTCCAATCCACCAATTGAACGTGCACTGTCGATTGAAACCCTGAAATCAGGAGGTTGGCGAGTGGGAGTTCACATCGCCGACGCCGCCGAGTATGTGCAGCCAGAAACCCCGATCGACCGTGAAGCCCGTAAGCGAGGCACAGCGCCCCATCTGGGAGACAAAATCATCGCCATACTCCCAGAAATCCTACTAGACGATCGCTCATCTCTGATACCCGATGTCGAACGGCCAACATTCAGCGTCATCCTCACCATAGACGAATCGGGGGAAGTGATAGAGTATGAAATTCAAACCAGCATCATTCAAGTAGACTGCCAACTCAACTATCAAGAAGCAGAAACAATTCTCGAATCTGGATCGGCATCCACAGTTCACCCTTTATCCTCCACCATTTGTCCTTTCCTGAGCCAACTTTTCGCGGTCTCAGAGGTCGTCAGAGAAGCGCGACTCAAGCGGGGAGCTTTTGAACTAAATTTGCCCGATGCCAACTCTCACTTCGACGACGAAGGCGAATTAGGAGCATTTGCGATCGCCCCCCGTGCCCAATCAGCCGTATCTGAATTAGTCGTTCTAGCCAACCAAGCCGTAGCCACCCATCTGCAAGCCTTGGGAGTCCCCGGAATTTACCGAGTCCAGCCCATGCCAGATCCGGCAGACATTCAAGAGTTCATCAAACTGTCCAACAACCTCGGAGGCGAACTGTATCTAGAAAACGAAGAAGAAGTTTTACCCTTGGATTTTCAGCGATTTACGCAGCAATTTGCCGGATTGAAGTCAGAAAGAGTGCTGACTTATCTGCTTGAAGACACGATGAAACCAGCAGTTTACAGCACAACTCCTAAGCCACACTTCGGTTTAGCGCTGCAAGATGGTTACACGCGCTGCACTTCACCGCTGTCCCGCTATGCCGATTTACTGGTACTGCGATTGTTGCAAGCAGTGTTGGAACAAGGCCGTAGCAGTCGCACCACACGGGCGAAGGAAAAAGTCAACCTGCGCCATTCTTCCTGTCACGGCCAAATTACTTGGAACGTCCTTCCTCCAGATTTGCACCACGAATTTGAGACGGAGTTTGCATCGTTGGTGGTACATTTGACGGAACGCGAAAGGGTTGCTGAAGATGCTGAAAGCGATTTGCAAGGATTGAAGAAAACGGGATTGATGAAAGAACGAACTGGTCAAACTTTCCAGGGTTTGATTACAGGTGTTCAGTCTTACGGTTTCTTTGTGGAAATTGAGGTGCGGCCGCCGGAGAGCGACATTCTGCGAGTTGAAGGGTTGGTGCACGTTTCTTCGCTGAAGGATGATTGGTATGAGTATCGATCGCGCCAACAAACTCTCGTAGGGCGCAAAAACCGTAATCAGTACCGTTTGGGCGATCGGGTGGAAGTTCAAGTTAAGAGTGTTGACTATTATCGCCAGCAAATTGATTTAGTTGCAGTTGGTGGCGGCAGTCAAGCTTTTGATGACGATGAATAGAACGCTCTTTCCCTCAGTCCGGCAGGGGTTTAAACCCCTGCCTCAAAGCTTAAGTCCTCTGAAGAGGACTGAAGAACTCATTATCAATTAGTCCTCTTGAGAGGACTTTAGCTATTAGCCAGGGGTTTAAACCCCTGGCGGACTTTCGGTAAGATCGATCGGCTCTAAAATTTGAATAAGTGGGTTATTTTATTGACAAAGTATGATATGCTAAAACGTTAGTTATAAAAACTTCATCAACAGCAAAACGTGCCCCCAATATACATACTTGGGGCTGGGCCTGCCGGTCTAGCTGCCGCTTATACCCTCACACAGCAAGGTCAAACAGTTGTCGTCGTTGAGCGAGAATCGCAAGTTGGCGGACTCGCTAAAAGCATCGAGTACCAAGGATTTATTCTCGACCTCGGCCCCCACCGCTTTTACACTAAAATTCCCCCCGTCCTCAAACTCTGGAACGAAGTTTTGGGCACCGAACAAGTCACAGTCAGCCGTCTCACCCGCATTTACTATAACGGCAAATACTTTAGCTATCCCCTCAAAGCCTTAGAAGTTTTATTTGCCCTCGGTATAGTTGAAAATGTACGCATCTTTTTTTCTTATTTAGCAGCAAAACTGTTACCCAACCGCCACCCGGAAAACTTTTCAGAATGGGTTACAGCTAAATTTGGCAAGCGTTTATTTGAAATATTTTTTGAAGCTTATACAGAAAAACTTTGGGGGATTCCCTGCACTGAAATTAGTGCTGAATGGGCCGCCCAGCGGATTAAAGGACTTTCGCTGCTCAAAGCACTTCGCACGGCTTTTTTTGGTAGTGATGGCAAAGTTAAAAGCCTAATCGATCAATTTCAATTTCCCCGTTTAGGCTCAGGGCAATTATACGACAAAATCAGCGACTATCTACTGGAAAAAAATCAGGAAATTCTCCTGAATACAGAAGTAGTGCGGGTGCACGAGCACAACAGCCGCGTCACTCAACTCACTCTGAGAAATCGCCACACCGGAGTAGAGTCAACGGTTGGCTGTAGTGCAGTGATTTCCTCAGTGCCACTGAATACATTAGTAGAACAAATGATTTCACCCCCCCCCGTAAGCAAATCTTATCATTGGCGCGATCGCTCAAGTTTCGCAACACAATTCTCGTTTATCTAATAATTGAAGGCAGTCAGTTATTCCCTGACAACTGGCTTTATATCAATGAGCCCAGTGTCAGCGTCGGGAGGGTGACTAATTTTGCCAATTGGTCGCCGGAAATGCTACCGAACCAACACCAAACGCCTTTATGCTGCGAATATTGGTGCAATTTCGACGAACCAATGTGGCAGCAGCCGGAAGCTGAACTTTTGAGTTTGGCAGAACAAGAATTGAGAAAAATTGGGCTGCTTCGCGATGAGAAGATTGCGGGAGGTTTTGTAGTTCGCTTGCCGCGTACTTACCCAATTTATGCAGGGGATTACAAGCACATTTTATCAGAAATTCAAACTTATATCAAGCAATTTGAGAATTTGCAAGTTGTGGGTCGTTATGGTGCTTTTAAGTATAACAACCAAGACCACAGTTTGCTGATGGGAATTTTAGCGGCCCAGAATGTATTGAACCCAGGGAAACATGATCTTTGGGAAGTGAATTCTGACAGTGAATATGTGGAGGAAGCGAGTGTTGATGCTGCGTCAGCAACAGGCAAGATGCCTGTTCCACAATAGATGAATTTTTTTGTGGAACAGGCATCTTGCCTGTTCATAAAAGGCTAATTGAGAATGGTGCAATATCTCAGTTATAACCCACAGATTCGGTAAAAAACCCGGTTTCTGACTACCCCTGCGTAAGTCCCGATCAAATATGCAGTATTAACAGAGTATTTATTGCTTTCAATGAGGATTAAAGAGATGAAAAATACAAAAGATTCTGGCTTTAGTTTTATAATCTGGGGAGTGCTGTTAGTCGCGTTATTGATGAGGTTTTTACTGCCTGTTTTAGCTTTGAGTATTACCCAAAATTTAGAAATGTTTAACAGAGGTGATACATGGTCATTCATAATTCCTGCAAAAAAGCTAATAGAATTCGGTCAGTTTTTAAACATTGACGATCAACCAGAACTATTTCGCACTCCTGGCTATCCTTTACTACTAATTCCCGGACTATTAGTAGGTAACGTCGAAAATGTGACAATTTTTATTCAGATAATGCTAGATTGTTTGACTGTATATCTGATCTACAAAATTGCTTTGCTCCTCTTTGAAAGAGATGAAATTGCCATTGTATGTGCTTTACTATATGCCATTGAACCCTTGCCAATACTCAGGTCAGCTTTTTTAATGTCTGAGACTTTACATACAACTTTATTAACTTTGTTTTTGAAGCTGCTGTTAGAATACTTCAAGAATAAGTCAGGAAAACACCTGGCTTTGGCAGCTATGACTTTAGCAGCATCTATTTATGTCAGGCCTATCGGATATTATTTGCCTTTCCTGATAACTGCTATCCTCCTAGTCTGGAATTTAAAAAAGATGCAGGACAGGAAAGTTTTAATTATTCATACCTGTATTTTTTTGCTCGTGTCGATGGGTAGTACTGGTATTTGGCAAACCAGAAACTATGTCAAAGCAGGATATTCTGGATTTGCTGCTGTTTCTGATTACAACCTATATTGCTATAATGGAGCTGCTTTAATGGCCGATCAAAAAAGCATAGAGTTTGAAGATAGCCACGAACAATTGGGGTGTACCAAACACGAGAAATATTTTATGCTTCATCCTGAACAGCGACAGTGGAGTCAGGCTCAAATCTACCGTTACATGGGTAAAGAAGGAAAAAAGATGATTTTGAGTCAGCCTTTAACTTACTCAATAATCCATTTAAAAGGAATGTTCGCGACTTTAGTTCAGACCCCAGCCAACCGATATGTACCATTATTCGTGGGGCGGTTCGATCGATCGATCACTCCTTCATATCAAAATCTCGATCGATACAGCTCTATCATATTTTGGACTAATTTAAGCCTGTCATTATTATCAGGTGTATATCTTTTAGGTGTGGCCACAGCATTACTATCAAATAGATTCCTGAATAATTGGTCAATGATTACGCTTGTCAGCGTCGCTGTCTACTTCCTGACTGTATCAGGTGGTATTGTTGGCAGTCATAGGTTTCGCCTTGCCATTATGCCAATAATCTGTCTGCTGGCTGGATATGGCTTGTGGCTGATTCTAGATAAAATTAAACCAAAAAATATTCAGGAGTAAGGCGACATTGGTGATTTTACTGCTTTCGGGGTCGAATAATTAGTATTATTGAACGAACCGCGAAGACGCGAAGGACGCGAAGGAAGAAAAGAGAAGGAAGAAGGAAGAGGTGGATAGGTAATATCGAGTCGGCAATGTTGGGGTAATTCGATCGCGATATAATTAGTGAGCTTATTCCTGGATAATTGCCCATGACTAATTCTGTTTCAGTCCCCGCCCAACCTCTAATTGTAGGAGTTACCGGTGCATCGGGACTGATTTACGCGGTGCGAACCCTAAAATATCTCTTGGAAGCCGATCGCGCTGTGGAACTGGTAGCATCTAAATCTACCTACATGGTTTGGCAAAGCGAACAGAACATCCGAATGCCCGCAGAACCAACGCTTCAAGAAGATTTCTGGCGGGAACAAGCCGGAGTCCCCACAATGGGGAAACTCCGCTGTCATCCGTGGCAAGATGTCGGTGCTAATATTGCTAGTGGCTCCTTTCGTACCCAAGGGATGATCATTATTCCCTGTAGCATGAGCACACTGGGCAAATTGGCCGCTGGCTTGAGTTCGGATTTGCTCGAAAGAGCGGCGGATGTTCAGCTTAAGGAAGGGCGAAAATTGGTAATCGTACCCAGGGAAACGCCTTTTAGTTTGATTCACCTGCGGAATTTGACTACGTTGGCGGAAGCTGGAGCTAGAATTGTGCCAGCGATTCCTGCTTGGTATCACAATCCGCAAACTATTGAAGATTTGGTAGACTTTGTGGTGGCTCGTACTTTAGACCAGTTGGGAATTGACTGCGTTCCTCTCAAACGTTGGAAGGAAGATTAAGGAAGTCATTAGTCATGGGAATTGGGCATCGGGCATCGGGCATCGGGCATCGCGCATCGGGCATGGATAGCCGGTCAAAAATAACAAATAACAAATAACAAATAACAAATAACAAATAACAAATAACAAATAACAAATAACAAATAACAAATAACAAATAACAAATAACAAATTCCCAATTCCCAATTCCCAATTCCCAATTCCCAATTCCCCATTCCCCATTCCCCATTCCCAATTCCCAATTCCCAATTCCCAATTCCCAATATTATTATGCGTGCTTTATTTTTGCTAGTAACTGTCGTGGGGCTGACTATTTTTGCCCTACAAAATGTTAATCCTGTGTCGCTGGTGTTTTTGGGAATGCGATCGCCCGCAATGCCATTATCAATCTGGATATTATTCACCATCGGAGTCGGAATTGTCACTTCTTTGTTGATTTCTGGCTTGCTGGGTTTCTCAAATTACCTATCTCAACCGCGAGGCCGCACCGATCGCAACAATGGCCGCAATACTTTCACAGAAGACGACAGAACACCTTACGCAGCGTCTCCTCCTCCCAGAAAACCGGAAATTGACCCCGATCGCAATTCCAGAAATACCCAAACTCAGCCTGCTTCTGGATACCGCACAGAATACGGTACACCCACTGGTTATAATGCTCGCACTGTCCAGCAGGATGTGCCGCCCCCAAACTCTGGTAACGCCAAGACTTATACTCAAGCTGCGGCTTCTATTCCACCCGATGATGATGAGGATGATTGGGTGTCAGGTGGCTCTAAAATTGACTCTCAAGGCAGTGAGGACGATTGGGGCTTTGAAAACGAATCGCCCTCATCATCTGCTGTAAATGACGATGTAGAGGCAAATCCGAGAGATTACGAAGCCAAACAGGAACCGCAAAGCCAGTCTTGGAAAGGCTCTGTTTACTCCTACGGCTATCGAGATCCGAGTCAATCCGGGGTGGGACAAACTGAGTCTGTCTACGATGCCGATTATCGGGTGCTCCCTCCCCCCGAAGAGGCGGCGATTCCTGAGACTGCTGGCGATGAGGTAGCTAAAAATAATAGTGAAGATGAGGAAGATTGGGGTTTAGACGAAGATGATGAGTTTGAGGACGATCGCCCTAGTGGTGGGCCGATTAACCTCAAAAAATAGTAAAATATCGGAGGATTTGACTGTGGATTTGTTGAGAGGAGCCAACCTCTATCTCGTCGGGATGATGGGTGTGGGGAAAACAACCGTAGGGCGGATTGTAGCCAAGGAATTAAAGTATCATTTTTTTGATACTGATTCAGTCATTGCTCAAGTTGCTAATCAGTCGATCGCAGATATTTTTGCGACTCAAGGAGAAGAGGAGTTTCGGGAATTAGAAACTAAAGTTCTCGGCCAATTGTGTGCTTATACAAATTTAGTCGTTGCTACGGGTGGCGGCACTATTTTGCGATTGACTAATTGGAGTTACCTACACCACGGTATAGTGGTTTGGCTGGATGTGCCTGTAGACCAATTGTGCGATCGGCTGCGGGAAGACACTACTCGCCCCCTACTGCGCGAAGGAGATCTCAAATCCAAGCTGGAAAACCTGTGGAAGGAACGAGAGCGTTTCTACACTCAAGCAGATGTGCGAGTATGTGCCAATGTTAGCGATTCGCCGGAAGTTGTGGCTGCTAGGGCGATCGAGGAAATCCAAAAAGCGATCAAAGCCAAAATCGGGAACGATGTTAATTAAGTTAGGCTGCATAACCATTTTATGCTGAAGAGTCTGTTATCTCAAATCCTCTCTTCATCGGAATTATTAATCTCTGTCTTCTCTTCCTTAGCGTCCTTTGCGCCTTCGCGGTTAAATCATTCCGATACCACCGGAATTGATAAGCTGTTGTGCATTTAAATTGTATATTTCGATCGAGGAGCAAAAATCGTCAAATCCTCTCCCCCTCTCCCCCTCTCCCCCTCTAATACCATAAGCAATCTAGATGCAACACAGCTTATGACTGGGTTGTGCCAAAAAATAAATTGGCCCTACCGCTCAAGGGCTGTAGGGCGCAAGGACAGTTAAACGCTTCTTTCATTGTCGGGAAAATCAGGATAAATCCTATCCTCCTATGTGACGATTTTATAATTGTCCATTCACCTAGAAAAAGTCTTGTATCAAAAAATGTAACCCAGCAGCGATCGCATTTAAGTTGTCCTATTCTAAAAGCAATACCTCATGCAATTCTGACTAGCAGCTCCCTAAAGCTGCTTTTTTATTGGGAATACGAAGGAAGTTCGGCAACGGATTTTGTAACGGATGTAACGGATGTAACGGATGGAATTCGGAAGAAGGAGAAATTCCCAATGCCTTATTCCCTATGCCCCATGCCCCATTCCCAATTCCCAATTCCCAATTAGAAAAATACGAGCCGGCCTGTTTTTGACAAAAACTCGATCGCACCTCCCAACCCCAAACCAGTCAGAGAAACACTAGCTAATATCCCAAAAGACCGCCATTTTTTGAATCCCGATACCTGAATATCAAGTCTTGCCAAGGATCCGGCTGATATCAAAACTAAACAAGTAGTAAACAGGTGCAGCCAAGTAACAACTATTACTGCTATAAAAGAGTATATAATAATTGAAATAAAAGCACCCAAATCAGTCGATAACCACCGCATAATTAAGGTTTTCGTATCCCTCAATGGGAATGATAAGACGATAGATAGCACTAAACTAACAGCTACACTTAAAAACCAAACAAGGTGGGGGGGAACATCAAACTCAGATAATTTCCAGCCCAAACAGAAGTAGGTAAGAAAAAGTAGGGTGAGGGAAAGCCAAGAGTTTTTTCTCATAGCCTACAAGTTAGTAGAAATAGCTTGCACCGGACAAGTAGGGATACACTGTTCACAGACGATACAACGCGATCGGGCAAAACTTAGTTTAAAGCTTTCTGGGTCAAGGGTCAAGGCTTCTGTGGGGCAAACTCCCGTACACAAGCCGCAGTGAACGCAGATATCTTCGTCTATGAGTATTTCCCGACTGGCGAGGGAAACCCCGATATTTTGCGATCGCAACCAGTCGATCGCCGCTTCTAGTTGGTCGATGTCCCCAGATAACTCTAGCACCAATTTGCCCACTTGATTCGGAGCCACCTGAGCGCGGATAATGTTTGCAGCCACATTAAAATCCTTCGCCAGTCGATAGGTGACAGGCATTTGGATCGATCGTTGGGGAAACGTCAGCGTTACCCGTTTTTTCACGCCCTTAGTCCTCGGTAATTTACTGTAAATTTTTCTCTTCTCATCTTTTAGCGTACTTGAGATTTGTCAACAACACAGAAGTTTAACAAAATATTTATGATAAACGTGTGGTCATCTCATCATGTGGTATAATCTGAGGTGGCTATTAAAAATAAAAAACCTACAATTAAAATCCAAATTCATTTTATGAGTCCCAATTCGCCAAACTCAACTACTGCCACCACAGCAAAAAATTCGGAAACAAATTCAGCAGCGAAACAGGTCAGAAACTTATTAATTGTGTTAGCTGCGATCGCCCTTTCGGTATCCATCTTTTTCGGACTACGAACCCAAACACCATCAAGTAGTCTCACCGCAATGGCAAAAGCCTCCGCACCGCTAGAAACAGCTTTAGCCAACGGCAAACCGACACTCATGGAATTTTATGCTAATTGGTGCGGTAGCTGTCAAGCAATGGCAAATGATTTGAGTGAAATCAAACAGAAATACGCAGAACCACTAAATTTTGTCATGCTGAATGTGGACAATGATAAATGGCTGCCAGAAATCACCAAATATCGAGTAGATGGGATTCCACACTTTGTCTATTTAAACAATAAAGGTAGCGCCGTTGCCGAAACCATCGGTGAAGCGCCACGCACTATTATGGAAGCTAATTTAGAAGCTTTAATTGCCGGCAAAGAGTTGCCACACGCGAAAGCTACGGGTCAAGTTTCTAATTTTACACCTGCCACAGGGCCAGTGAAAACAAGCAGTTCCGACCCCCGCGCCCACGGCAGTCAAGTACAGTGAAAGAAGTCATTAGTCATTAGTCAGCAGTCATTAGTCAGTAGAAATAAAACTGTAGGGGCGGGTTCACCAACAATAACCGCCTAAAATTAATAATCTCATAAACCCGCCCCCACCCAACAGTAAATTTTCATGTACAAAAAAACCTAATCTCGTTTGAGTCGCACCATAAAAAAGCCATCCATTTGATGTCGGTGCGGCCAAACTTTCACCCATCCTTCCGGTGATGGCTGTACGGGTAAATCAATTGTTGGCGGTTCGATTTGCCAGTCAGGATTATTGCTTAAAAATGATTGAATAACTGCTTCATTTTCCAAGGGATGAATCGTGCAAGTTGCGTAAACCAATACGCCGCCAGACTTGACAAATGTCGCTGCATTTGCTAACAATTCCGATTGCAATTGCGATTGTGCTTGAATGTTTTCCGGTGTGTGGTGCCAGCGGGCATCAGCGCGACGGTGGAGGGTTCCAAGGCCAGAACAAGGTGCATCTAATAAAACTCTGTCTGCTAGGTTAATAAACTCTGGAAACTGGCGGCTATCTCCGGTATGAATCTGGATCGATCGCATCTGAAGTCGATCGGCATTTTCTTTAAGTCTTTTGAGTCTATTTGCAGTTTTGTCGCAAGCATAAATAGTACCTGTATCCTGGATTAATTCAGCAATGTGGGTAGTTTTTCCGCCCGGTGCCGCGCAGACATCAATGATGGTTTCCCCCGGTTGCGGATCGAGTAAATGAGTGACTAATTGAGCGCTGCTATCTTGGATTGTCCACCAACCTTCGCTATATCCGGGGAGGTTTTGAATTGCGCCACTGCTGCCATTTAGTCTTAGGGCTTGGGGTAAATGTGGGATTCTGCTAACGCTGATGTTTTGGGATTTGAAGGCGGTTTCGATTTGGGCGATCGCACTTTTTAACGGATTGATTCTCAGGTCAATTGTGGGGGATTGATTGAACCATTGACAGAGTTGTTCGGTTTCGGTTTCGCCTAGTTGTTCGAGCCACATTTCGACAATCCAGTCGGGAAAACTGTGCAGAATTCCTAGGCGTTGGACTAGGTTTTCGGGTAATTTTAGGGGATTCAAACCCCCCCTAGCCCCCCCTTGGTAAGGGGGGGGATTAGAAGTGGTTTTAGTCTCTGGTTGCTGTTCGGGATTCAAACCCCCCCTAGCCCCCCCTTGGTAAGGGGGGGGATTAGAGGTAGAGGTGGTTTTAGTCTCTGGTCGGGATTCAAACCCCCCCTAGCCCCCCCTTGGTAAGGGGGGGGATTAGAAGTGGTTTTAGTCTCTGGTTGCTGAGGGGAATTAGGACTACTCTTAGCCCCCCCTTGATAAGGGGGGGTTGGGGGGGTTAAACGAATATATTGCCGCAACAAACCGTTGACAAAACTACTGAGTCCTGAAAAGCCGTTTTCTTTTGCTAATTGAACGGTGGTGTTGACGGCGGCGGAGGGGGGGATGTTGTTGAGATATTGGAGTTGATATAAGCCTAAATGTAGGATGGTGCGGAGTTCCGGCGGTTGTTGGGATGATTTTTTTGTGGCTAGTTTGTCGATGATAAAGTCGATCGCGCGCATTCTCCTGACGCTACCATAGACTAATTCTGTGACTAAACGCCGATCGAGGTCGGTGAGTTCAGAATTGCGAAAAGTGCGATCGAGTGCGACATCTGCGAATGCACCACGGCGGTGGACTTCGCGGAGTGCGAGAAAGGCTATTTGGCGAGGATTTTGCATAGTCTAAGATATGATAGCCGAGAAACCTGGTTTTTTACGATAATACTTCGTTACAGCCCGCAGATTCGGTGAAAAACCCGGTTTCCGATCGCCCGTGATTCGAGGACTATTATAATCTCAAATGTCCTCTGGATTTATGCCCATTTCTCGGAGTTTTTCTGAAAGGCGATCGGCTTTTTGCTGTACTAACTCTTTCTCCTTTCTTTCTTCTTCCATTTGTTGCTGTGCTAATTCCATTTGTTGTTGTGTTAATTCCATTTGTTGCTGTGCTAATTCCATTTGTCTTGACAACTCGACATAAGACAAAAACTTCAATCCATCAGGCTGATAAATTTCCAAGTCTCCCGATGCAGTTTCAAAACGGATTTTCAAACGCGGACTTACCCAAACCTCAATTGATTCAATATAGTTGAGTTTTCCATCACTTCGCACCCAACCTATTAACTCATTATATTTTAAATCGTAGAAATAGCATTCTTCGACTCGATAATTTTCGTAGAATTTAAACAGCTTAAATATTTCTCTCATGCGGTTTTCCGGCGAGAAGATTTCAAAGACAACTTGCGGCGCAATATTATCTTCAAGCCACTGTTGGTAGGAACCTCTATCACCTTTTGGTCTGCCAAAGACTACCATCGTATCAGGTGCTTGGCGAGTTTTGTTATCTCCTTCGACGGGATACCACAGCAAATCACCTGCTACAAAGACATTTTCGTTGTCTTTGAATAAGGCATCAATTCCGCCTTGAATTTTTACGATTAGTTGGAACTGTTTGGTATTGTCAGACATGGGTTTTCCGTCGCTGTCTGGGTAGATGATTGCTGGCAAAGTTTGAGTGAGAATTGTTGCTGTCATGGGGATGACTCCATTGCTAGTAGCATCAATTTCTATTTTATACCTATTTTATCGGACTTACGCATGGGGCCGAGAAACCGGGTTTTTTACGATAATACTTTGTTACTACCGACAGATTAGCTAAAAACCCGGTTTCTTGATTCGGAGTATGGGGGCCCAGAAACCGGGTTTTTTACGAAAATACTTTGTTGTTATCGACAGATTAGCTAAAAACCCGGTTTCTTTGTCGGAGTACCTAAATCCTGTGTACTTTATTCTACTTTTCCTGACACCAACGGTTCTAATAAAGTGCGTTCTTCAATGGGAAGTTCTAGCAAAACTCGTCTATCGCCCTTGGTTTCCTTATAGCGGATAGCCGCATTCAGCAGGCGCATGGGAATTTGGAATTGTTCGTAGTTGCTGGTTGGTTCTTGCCACAATTCTAACCAAGTGCGGGCGGCTTTGTCGCTGACCATTTCTGACATTAGCGCGGGGATGTTTCGCACAATTCCCTGTCCTAAGATTGAGAGAAATTTGTGTTTTTTGTAAACTGCAATTAGGCTGGTGATGCGAGTTTGAGATATTTCTGGATTGTGGGTGTTCGCGAATAGGTTGCTGATAATTAACTCGGCATCTTCTGAACTAGCTTCATCGTCTGCTTCGAGGCGTTGGAATGCGTCGTCTAAGGCGGTGATGCCTTCATCCCAACGATTTAATCCTAGAATGGCTATAGCGCGGTTGAAGAAGACAGGTGAATCTTGATCGCCAAGTGCGATCGCCTTATCGAAGGATACTAAGGCTTCATCATAGCGTTTGAGGTTGTTGAGTACATTGCCTCGTAAAAACCAAAGATACTGATTGGCATCAAGTTCGATCGCGCGATCGTAAGATACTAAGGCTTCATCATAGCGTTTGAGGTTGTCGAGTACATAGCCTCGCATCCACCAAGCAAACTGATAATTGGCATCAAGTTCGATCGCGCGATCGTAAGATACTAAGGCTTCATCATAGCGTTTGAGGTGGTAGAGTACATTGCCTCGCCTAAGCCAAGTAAACTGATAATTGGCATCAAGTTCGATCGCCCGATCAAAGGATACTAAAGCTTCTTCATATCGTTTGAGGTTGTATAGTAAATGACCTCGCTTAACCCAAGCCCACTGATAATTGGCATCAATTGCGATCGCCCGATCGTAAGATACTAAAGCTTCATCATACCGTTCGAGGTTGTTGAGTACATTACCTCGGTTAGCCCAAGATAACTTATGATTGTCGTCAAGTTTGATGGCTTTGTCGTAAGATACTAAGGCTTCTTCATAGCGTTCGAGGTTGTTGTTGAGTACATCACCTCGCCTACGCCAAGCCCACTGATAATTGGCATCAATTGCGATCGCACGATCGTAAGATGCTAAGGCTTCATCATAGCGTTTGAGGTTGTCAAGTACATTACCTCGATTAGCCCAAGTCTGCTCATAATTGGCATCAAGTTTGATCGCGCGATCTAAGGATGCCAATGCTTCTTCATAGCATTTGAGGTTATTGAGTACATCACCTCGCCTACGCCAAGCCCAGCGATAATTAGTATCAAGTTCGATCGCCCGGTCGAAAGATACTAAGGCTTCATCATAGCGTTTGAGGTTGTAGAGTACATCGCCTCGGTCAGCCCAAGCCCACTTATAATTGGGGTCAATTTCGATCACCTGGTCGAAAGATGCTAAGGCTTCTTCATAGCGTTTGAGGTTATTAAGTACATCGCCTCGCCAATCCCAAGCTAATTTATCATTTTCGTCAAATTCGATCGCCTTATCGTAAAATACTAAAGCTTCTTCATATCGTTCGAGACTATTAAGTACATTACCTTTATAAGTCCAAGCCCTCGCATAATTGGAATCATTTTCAATAGCCTTATCTAAACATTCTAAAGCTTCATCGTAACGTTTAAGCCTATTCAAACAACGTCCCTTTTCCGACCAATCCCTTGCCTCACCGCGACTTGCTACCAACTTTTCCGCATAGGCTAAAGCAGAAACCTCATCTTTTTGTTCCCGACAAGATTCAATTTCATCAAAATAAGCCTTCAGACGCGGGTCTTCCTCATCTTTTGTGTCAAGCGCCCGCGTATAATATTCTCGTTGCATGACATCATCATCTGGAATCGGTGTCAAACCTTGCCGATACATAAAATGACATTCTTTCTCCCCAAAATCAACATCCGCCATCCTCAATCCCAATCGATGCTGCAACTCTTCCCGCGTATACCAAACCCGAATAAAATCCACAATTAATCGAATCGGTTGATTGCGCTGCTTCTTCACCTCCAGACAAAAACGCATC
>REAP01000258.1 GCA_004294385.1 Oscillatoriales cyanobacterium
TTGCTAAAAATGGTGAAGTGACCGGCGGGCAGGATGCCCACCCCACAAGAAAATTGATCTTGTGTGGAACAGGCATCTTGCCTGTTGCTAAAAATGGTGCAAAATGTTGGGTATAACAAAGTGAAACCCAACCTAAAAAAGTATTAGTTTAATCGGAGATTTATGGGATTATTATTAGCGGGTGACATTGGCGGAACTAAGACAATTTTGCGCTTAGTAGAAACGACTGTTGAGGGTGAAATGAAAGCTCTTTATGAGTTTCGCTATCCCAGTGGGGAGTTTCCCGATTTAGTGCCGATGGTGCAGCAATTTTTGGCGGCAACTGCTGTTAAACTAGACATGGTGCCAGTGCCTGAAAAAGCTTGTTTTGCGATCGCAGGGCCGGTAGTCAACAACACTGCAAAACTGACCAATTTGTCTTGGCGGCTGGATGCGAAGCGTTTGGAACAGGAATTAGGAATATCCCACGTTAGTTTAATCAATGATTTTGTAGCCGTTGGCTACGGTGTCTGCGGTTTGGATGCGACAGATTTGCATACTTTGCAAGTGGGAAAACCTCGACAATATGATCCGATTGCTGTGATTGGCGCGGGTACTGGTTTAGGATATTGTTTTGCCATTCCTGAAGCTAATGGAGTGAAAGTTTTTGCTTCGGAAGGGGGACATGGTGACTTTGCACCGCGATCGGAGTTAGAATTTCAATTGCAGAAATATCTGTTAGCCAAACATGATATTGCCAGAATATCGATCGAACGAGTGGTTTCGGGACAGGGAATTGTGGCAATTTACCAGTTTTTGCGGGACACAAAATTTGCGCCGGAATCAGCAGAAGTAGGAGAAATCATCAAACAATGGGAGTCAGAAGTCGGGAAAACTGAAAAGACGGTTGATCCAGGGGCGACAATTGCGAGGGTGGCGATGGAAAAGTGCGATCGGCTTTCGGAACAAACCATGCAAATGTTTGTAGAAGCTTACGGCGCTGTGGCGGGAAATATGGCTGTGACACTTCTACCTTACAGCGGTTTGTACATAGCTGGTGGCATCGCTGGTAAAATTTTGCCACTGATTCAAGAAGGCAGTTTTATGCGGGCGTTTACTCACAAAGGGCGGATGGATTCGCTATTAGAAATGATCCCGGTTCATGTTGTCTTGAATGATAATGTAGGGTTAATTGGAGCGGCGGTTTGTGCGATCGGTCTTTAGGGGATTGCAAATAGTTTGGGCGGGCTAGAAGCCCACCCCACAATAAATTTTGTGGCACAGGCATCTTGCCTGTGGCTAAAGCTTTGGGCGGGCTAGAAGCCCACCCCACAAGAATTTTGTGGCACAGGCATCTTGCCTGTGGCTAAAGCTTTGGGCAGGCTAGAAGCCCACCCCACAATAAATTTTGTGGCACAGGCATCTTGCCTGTGGCTAAAGCTTTGGGCGGGCAAAATGCCCACCCCACAATAAATTTGTGGCACAGGCATCTTGCCTGTGGCTAAAGCTTTGGGCGGGCAAAATGCCCACCCCACAATAAATTTTGTGGCACAGGCATCTTGCCTGTGGCTAA
>REAP01000101.1 GCA_004294385.1 Oscillatoriales cyanobacterium
CTCATTAGTCCTCGATCGAGGACTTTTGCTATTAGCCAGGGGTTTTAACCCCTGGCGGACTATTGGTTTGACCTTAAGTTGACACCAATGGGCAGTGCCGTTTCCCTACGTCAGATTAATTGTAGGGAAACGGCACTGCCGTGTCCTGATTTCTTCACCCCTCACTCGCCCCTCATCTGTTTCACCAAATGAACTAACTCCGGTAAGATTAGCTTCTCCACAGCCAGTTTCACCGCATTCTTAGAACCCGGAAGAGAAAACACTAATTTGCCTTGATAAACGCCAGCAACAGCACGAGATGCGATCGCCCTTGAACCAATTTCTTGATAACTCAAAAACCGAAAAATCTCCCCAAACCCCGGCAAAATCCTGTCCAGCAAACTCTCCATCACATCATAAGTCGTGTCTCGCGGAGAAATACCCGTCCCGCCACTAAAAATTATCGCATCCACATCTTCGCGCTCACAAAAAGCCTGCATTTGCAATATAATTTTTGACGCATCATCCTTAATAACCGTGTAAGCCACCACCAAATGACCAGCATCTTTCAGCAATTTCTTAATTAAGACACCGCTATTGTCTGTTTCCGCAGAGCGCGTGTCACTAACAGTAATGACAGCGCAATTCACAGTCATTTCAGATAAATCGGGATGTGGAATTTGTGTCATATAGAATAAGTTATTAGTTATTTGTTATTAGTTATTAGTTAGTTATTGTTGTTAGTTGTTCGTTCTAATAACCAATAACCAATAACTAATAACTAATAACCCATGCCCAATGCCCAATGCCCCATGCCCTATGCCCAATGCCCTATGCCTTATTAAATGCTAAGCCATTTGCTTCAGAATAGCGTTCCATAAAACGCATAAAACGCTCCCATTCTTCAGCATTTCTCATTAGATACAGAGCTTCCAAACCAGCAGGTTGACCATTGATGAATTTAGCCTTGACCTCGCGAGTGATGAGTTCACCTTCTTCATCAATCATGTACATTCCAGTAATATCTTCTGTACTGCTAATCAGAGCCTTGGGATTTTCAAAGATAAAAGTAGCCGTCCCTTGACTGCCACTTTTAGAACGAGTTAGGCGCACTTCGGGCACAGCATCTTCGTCCATACCACGGGAAAACTGAATTGTAGCCATAATTTAACGATCGAACCTTAAAGATTGCTGAATTTCTTAAGATCTCATCATAAAACGATTTGGTACTCGGAAATTGAGACTTCGGGGAGGAGAGGAAAGACTGGCTGATTTCAAATCTTCCTTTTCCCCCTTCCCCACTTGTCTAGACGATGTAGCGAGAGTTTATCGGTTCGGCCCGGTTGGTTGCGACCAAAGTTTGGTAGATGAGAGCGGATATTTCACCACGGGTGATGTCGCGGGCGGGAGAAAAGCGATCGCGCGCCGGATAATTCACCACTATTTTGCACTCTGTGGCCGTTGCAACCTGAGCGGTGGCAAAACTCGGAATTAAAGCGCGATCGCTGTAAACGCTCAAAGAATTGGGGTTTCCGCCCACAAGCTGCAAACCATTTACCAAAGAAACGATCGCCTGAGCCCTAGTTAAATTCTGATTCGGGCGAAACGTGATGTCAGGATATCCCGCCAAAAAGCCACCTCGATTAGCCTTTTCGATCGCCCCTTTTGCCCAAAAATCCGCCGCCACATCCTTAAAATTCGTCGCATCACGCCGTGGCGCAAGTTCAAAAGCCTTCGCCAGCAAAGCCGCATACTGAGCCCTAGTCAAATGTTGATCCGGCTTAAAAGTGCCGTCAGGAAAACCACTGATAATATTCATCTTTGCCAAACGTTCGATAAAATCCTTAGCCCAATGAGTGCTGATGTCACTGAATATTACGTTTGGAGTCGGAGTTGGGGTTGGAGTCGGAGTTGGAGTTGGAGTCGGAGTTGGAGTTGGGGTTGGAGTCGGAGTTGGGGTTGGGGTTGGAGTTGGAGTTGGAGTCGGAGTTGGGGTTGGTGTTATCGATCCCAAATCAACTAAACCTTTCACCCGCGACGGATTAATCTGATTTCCCACCGCGAAAATTTTGACCCCAGTGGCATTTTGCAAGTCAAACTCACCGTTATTCAAAAAGAGATTACCGCCCAAATCTTTCGCAGTACCAACATCAGGCATCGCCTTTCCTACTACAGTCAAACCGTCTTCCAGATTTTTTTCAATGCGATTATTACGCACCACCGGTTGCGATTCCCCCGCGAGAACAATCCCAGAGCGATTTTGCACAATTTGGTTGTCAACAATCAAAGGGCCAGATTGAGCTTGTAAAGAAATGCCGAAACCCGTATTTTGAAAAACATTGCGTCGCATTACACCTTTAGCGCTACCAGCCATAATCACGCCAGCCGCAGAATTCTCCAAAAATAGGTTATCGAGAATAGCAGGATTAGCAATGCCGGTGGCAAAAATTCCTTCTCGTTTGCATTTGGTGAAAGTGCAGTTAGCTACAGTGGGAGAAGTAGACTCAATCCAAACTCCTGTGCCCCGACTCTCAAGATTGGTGACTGTTACTCCGCGCAATTCGGCATCGGTTTGCAACAGTATAGTGATATTTTGACCTGCGGCGCTGGGACTGACAAATTTGCCGCTTCCTTGGATGATAGTGCTGCTACCTTTGTTGGATTCAGTACCAATAACTTTGACTCCAGAGGGAATGTCTAAGGGAAATTGTTCGCCGCTGGTTGCGCTGTAAGTTCCTGCGGCTAGCTGAATGATAGTTCCTGCGGTAGCCATGCCGATCGCGCGGGCTATAGTTTTCAATGGGGATGATTGGCTACCGGCTGCTGCATCAGAGCCTGTTGTCGAGTTGACGTATAGTGTTGCCATGTTTTTGCTAAAGAGGTAATGTGCGATCGAGCTTTTGTATAATTTTCATTCTCTACCAACTTGACCCCGGATCTATATTCAGCTTGAATTTATAGGATTATTTAATTCTCAGCTACAGACACATCGGCTCTATCAGAGTCAGTACCAATGGCGATCGTATCATCTCCAGTCGATCGCCCGCCACTTTCGAGATCGACGATTGTGCGATCGACTGAGAGTTGCCCAAAAGTGACAAAATCAGTATTAAACATAGCTAAATATCTAAAAACCTCAAAAATATGCCAAACTCTCCTTTTTCCTTATCATATTCAGGCATTAAAGATAACCACACACGGGGGTGTGTTGGTGACTTTTTAAGATTTAAAATCAAAGAAGGTTCCCGCTTATCAATTGTTTCAGCTTATTTTACAATTTATGCTTTTGAAGAGCTGAAAGAACAGCTATTGAAAATTGAAAAATTACAATTCCTGTTTGGCGAACCAACTTTTGTTCTCGATCCTCACAGAAATGAAACCAAAGCTTTCTTAATCGATCGAGAAGGGTTAACCCTCCAAAAGCAGCTTCAACAAAAACGTTTAGCTAAAGATTGTGCCGACTGGATTAGAGAAAAAGTAGAGATAAAATCCATCGCAAAGTATAACTTCTTGCACGGAAAGCTCTATCATATTGACAATCAAGTACAGGACATCAGACCCGATGGATCGACAACCATTTATAGAGTTCCATCCGCGATTATGGGAAGTTCTAATTTTACCATAAAAGGCTTAGGATTGTCTGACAATATTAATAATATTGAATTAAATTTAATCGTCAGTAGCATTGAAGACACGTATGATTTCAAAGTTTGGTTTGACCAAATTTGGAATAATGAAGAACTGGTAAAAAATGTCAAAACAGATGTGTTGTTTTATTTAGAACAATTATATACTAACTCCACCCCTGAACTGGTTTACTACAAAACCCTATTTCAGATATTTGAAAAATTTTTAGCAGACCAACAAGACGCTGGATTGTTCAGTGAAAGCAACCAGCTAGTTGATACTACCATATGGAATACTTTATTTGAATTTCAAAAACATGGCGTAATAGGAGCAATTAATAAAATTCGCACCCATAATGGTTGTATTATTGCCGATAGTGTGGGTTTAGGAAAAACCTATGAAGCCTTAGCAGTTATTAAGTATTTTGAAATCCTGAACTATAGAGTTTTAGTGTTATGTCCAAAAAAGTTACGCGAAAACTGGACAATCTATCACGCACAGAATAATAGTGAACTAAATCCATTTGTTAGCGATCGCTTTAATTATACAGTCTTATCTCACACAGATTTAAGTCGTGAGTCTGGCAAATCCGGTGATACCGATTTAGGGCCTCTTAACTGGGGAAATTATGACCTAATAGTAATTGATGAATCCCATAATTTCCGCAACAACACCAAGGGTAAGCGAGATGAAGATGGGAATATAATTCGTAAAAGTCGTTATGAGCGACTGATGGATGACATTATTAAAGCTGGCATTAAAACGAAGGTTTTATTACTCTCTGCTACTCCTGTCAACAATAACCTGACTGATTTAAGACATCAGCTTGAATTTATCACTGAAGGCAAGGATGATGCTTTTCAAACATCAATTGGTGTAGTTAGTCTGAAAGATACTCTAGCTAGCGCTCAACGAGCTTTTACCACTTGGTCAAAAAAGAGTATTCGCATAACTAGCGAACTATTAAATTCCCTTGATTCTGGGTTTTTTAAACTACTTGACGAATTAACCATAGCTCGTTCTCGCAAACATATTCAAAAATATTATAAAGATGTTGTAGATCGATTAGGCGGCTTCCCAATTAGGATAAAACCCTTGTCCATCTTTCCCACAATTGATTTGAAAGGTGAGTTCATGTCCTACGACAAACTGAATGATGAAATTTCTAACTATCAGTTATCATTATTTAACCCTTCTAAATATGTTCTGCCACAGTACAAAGAAGAATACGAACATAAATCAGGACAAAGATTTAAGCAGAGTGTACGCGAATATTTCCTCATCGGGATGATGAAAGTTAACTTTCTTAAACGGCTGGAAAGTTCGGTGACATCCTTTGCAATTACGATGGCAAGGACTATCGGTAAAATTGCCGATTTGCAGCAACGAATTAAAACCTTTAAGCAGTTTCGAGATGGAAACCAGAATATTGAGTTTAATCAATTAAATCTTGAAGATATTGATGATGAAGAACTACAAGCAGCTATCGAGGTTGGTTCCAGGTTTACTTTTAAGATGGCACATCTTGATACTGATGAATGGTTAAAAGATTTAGCACAGGATAAGCAACAACTCAAGATTCTTTATAATTCAGCTTTGCAGGTTGATGAAACGCGGGATGCCAAGTTAGCCGAATTGAAAAAATTGATTCAAAATAAGGTAGAACAGCCAACAATTAATAAACAAAATCAACCTAACCGTAAAGTTTTGGTATTTACTGCTTTTGCCGATACAGCAGAGTATCTTTATCAGGCTTTGCACGAATGGATCGCAACTTCTAAGCTCAATATTAACATAGCTTTAGTAGTTGGGGGAACTGGCAGAAATAAAACCACATTTGGCAAGAATGAGTTCAATCAAATTCTGACGAATTTCTCTCCCATTTCCAAAAAGCGCGACAAGATGCCATCTATGCCCCAAGATGGAGAGATTGATTTATTGATTGCGACAGATTGTATTTCTGAAGGGCAAAATTTACAGGATTGCGATTATCTAGTTAATTACGATATTCATTGGAATCCAGTTAGAATTATTCAGCGTTTTGGACGGATTGACCGTATCGGTAGTATTAACCATACAGTACAGTTAGTGAATTTCTGGCCTACTGATGACTTAAATAAATACATCAATCTCAAAAATCGAGTAGAAGCAAGGATGGCGTTGGTAGATATTGCCGCTACCTTTGAAGATAACCTGCTGGAACCGGATGAAATTGAAGAGTTAATTCAAACGGATTTAAAATATAGAGATAAACAGTTATTACGATTGCAGAATGAGGTATTAGATTTAGAGGATTTCAACGAAAGCGTTGCCCTCAATGAGTTTACCTTAGATGACTTTCGCATTGAACTAAGTAATTACTTGCAAAGGAACCAGAAACAGCTAGAAGATGCACCTTTGGGTATTTATGCAGTCGTTCCACCAGCGTCTGAAAATCCGATAATTGCACCAGGAGTAATTTTTTGTTTAAAACAGAAAGGTGATACTTCGGGAAATGAGCAGGTTAATCCTCTGCAACCGTACTTTCTGGTGTATATTAGAGAGGATCAGGTAGTACGTTTCAGTTTTGCTCAACCTAAGCAGATTTTAGAGATGTTTCGGTTGTTATGTGCGAATCAGGCGCAAGCTTATGACTCATTGTGTAATTTTTTTGACAACCAGACCAATAACGGGGAAGATATGAGTGTTTATAACGATTTGCTAGAGAGGGCGGTTGATTCGATTACTCGGACTTTTAAGAAGCGGTTAGGTAGTAATTTGTTTAAGTCTGGTAAAGGTGCGGTAATGCCAGAACACAAAAAACAGGTGACAAGCAAAACTGATTTCGATTTAATTACATGGTTGGTGATTAAAGATGAATGAACAAGAGATGATATCGTTTCCGGTTGCATCGGAATTATTAGCCAAAATGAGGAGACGGCAGTGCCCATTGGTGTCAACTTAACGTCAAACCCAGTCAGAGACTGCTGTTTGACTATTAAGCCTAGATCCCCCCTAGCCCCCCTTAAGAAGGGGGGAACAAGAGTCTTCTCAAAGTCCCCCTTCTTAAGGGGGATTTAGGGGGATCTGGACTCAGGTAAAAACGACATTTATCAAGGCTTTCAGGCTTAAGTTGACACCTATGGGCTTGGCCTTAGTCCCTACAATGTTATTTTGGGTAGGGACACGGCACTGCCGTCTCCTCTATATCATAAGAGTGTAACCGGAATTGATATGAAAGATAAATAGCCTAATCTATCCCAAATTTTGATTGTAATATTGGGGGTCAAATCGAAATGTTATTTACTGAAAAGAGGTAATCTATGTCAACTATCAAAATCATTGTCGAAAAACATTCGGATGGCTATGTTGCTTATCCACTAGGCATCAAAGGCGTTGTCGTTGGCGAGGGAAACACATACGAAGAAGCACTAACCGATGTCAAATCTGCACTCCAGTTTCATATCGAAACTTTTGGTAGGATGCTAAAGAAACCGGGTTTTTACCAATTTTAAAGGCTCAAATTCAGTATTTTCGTAAAAAACCCGGTTTCTGCGTTCAGAGGTATTAAAGATGAATGAACAACAGATGAAAGATAAAATTGCGAAATCTATCCAAAATTTAGCTGCGGGTAATGCAGCCCAGAAGCTAGAGCTCTTATTCCAAACTCTAGGATATACGACGCAAAGAAAATTTGAGTTAGATAGCAATCACCCTGAATATTTTATTGATACTTTTGGATTTGGGGAAATCAACCAGCAACGGGCGAGTTTATCTCAATGGAAGTCCGTTGATTTTTTGTTTCAACTGACTGAAGATGAGATTAAATCCAATGGTCAATTAGGATTTTCTAGTAACATAGATCAAAATTATCTGCAATCTTATATTTTCTTGGCGGTTGAGTTGCGCGAGAATGATTACACGCGCAGTCAGCTATCGGATATTACTCGCGAAGTTAACCGTCAATCTGATATTCCGATTATGGTTTTATTCCGACATGGTGAGTGTTTTACTTTGTCGATAATTAACCGTCGTCCTAATAAAAAAGCAACTTCTAAGGATGTTTTAGAAAAAATCACTTTAATTAAAAATATTAATATTTTTAAGCCCCATCGCGCTCATATTGAAATACTTTTTGACCTTTCATTACCTCAGTTGTTTAAACAGTATCAATTTACCAACTTTGACCAATTACATGATGCTTGGCAGAAAACTCTTGATACTTCTGAACTAAATAAACGGTTTTTCAAAGAAGTAGCTAACTGGTATTTTTGGGCGGTACAAAATGTTACTTTTCCCGAAGGTGCGGGGGGAAATGTCGAGATTCGTAATGCTACTAGCGTTATTCGTTTAATTACGAGATTGATTTTTGTTTGGTTTCTGAAGGAAAAAGGGTTGGTACCAGATGATTTGTTTAACTATCAAAGGGTACAGGAATTAATCAAGTCCAATGAACCGACAGAAAGCACTTATTATAAAGCGATTCTGCAAAACTTATTCTTTGCAACCCTGAATCAGGAGATGAATACTCCTAGTAAACCTGATAATCGTAAGTTTAGAAATAAGGCGAAGCAAGCAGGGGGACGTGACCAAAATTACATGGTGCATAATGTCTATCGCTATGAGGATTATTTTCACGATTCCTCGGCGATACTCAGATTGTTTGATAATATTCCATTTCTGAATGGTGGTTTATTTGAATGTTTGGATAAACCCGATGGAGATAACCCTAAACAGATTATCCGCATTGATGGTTTTTCGGAACGTCAGGATAATCGGCTAAATATTCCTAATTGTCTATTTTTTAGTGAATCCGATCAACAAATTGATCTGAATGATGTTTACGGGACAAAAAACAAGCGCTATACGGTGCGGGGTTTAATTAATATTTTTCATAGTTATAAGTTTACTGTTACTGAAAATACGCCGATTGAGGAAGAAATTGCCCTTGATCCTGAGTTGTTAGGGAAGGTGTTTGAAAATTTACTGGCTGCTTATAACCCGGAAACGAATACAACTGCTAGGAAGCAAACCGGATCTTTTTATACCCCGCGTGAAATTGTTGATTACATGGTAGATGAGGCATTAATTGCTTGTTTGGAAGGTAAATTATCTGATCCCTCCCTAACCCTCCCTTCAAAAGAGAGGGAAATAGAAGAAACTCCCCCCTTTTTAAGGCAGGGCTGTTCATTCGACCTAGGGGCAATCCGACCCCTACTCCCCGTGGTTGCCCCAATCTCTGAAACACATACAAAATCGTGGACACGGAGGGCGGGCACGGGGGCACCGCCCCTACAAAACGATGATTTACCTGAGAATGAAACTCCCCCCTTTTTAAGGGGGGCTGGGGGGGATCGATTACGTCATCTTTTGGCTTATAATAATCAGTCGCATCAGTTTACAGATACAGAAGTATCAGGATTGATTGAGGCGATTGATAATTTAAAAATTCTCGATCCCGCTTGCGGTTCGGGTGCTTTTCCGATGGGAATTTTGCATAAGTTGGTGTTTATTCTGACTAAACTTGACCCCCAAAACCGCCGATGGAAGGAAAAGCAAATCGCGAAGGCTAATGAGATTCCTGATAGCACAATTCGAGAAAAAGTGATTGAGGATATTGAGCAAGCTTTTGAGCAGAATGAATTGGATTATGGACGGAAATTATATTTAATTGAAAATTGCATTTATGGGGTAGATATTCAGCCGGTAGCTATCCAGATTGCTAAGTTACGGTTTTTCATTTCGCTGATTGTTCACCAAAATATTGATAATTCTCAGGAAAATCGGGGTGTTCGTCCTTTACCTAATTTAGAAACTAAGTTTGTCGCGGCTAATACTTTATTGGGCATTAAAGGGGCGGGTGATTTTACTTTACGCGATCCTCGTATTGAAGAGAAGGAAAAGGAATTAGGAGAGGTTCGTAGAAGTTATTTTATGGCTCGTACTCCTAAGACTAAGGCTAAGTATCGAGAATTAGACGATCGAATTCGTCATCAGATTAGTGAGATTCTTAAATGTGGTGGGTTTCCGAGTGAAAGTGCGGAAAAGTTAGCGATTTGGAAGCCTTATGAGCAAAATGTTTCGGCTGATTTCTTTGATGCAGAATGGATGTTTGGGATAAGTGATGGGTTTGATATTTGTATCGGTAATCCGCCTTATGTGCGCCAAGAACAAATTAAAGAGTTTAAACCCATCTTTAAAAGTCAATATGATTGTTATACAGGTGTAGCTGATTTGTATGTTTATTTTTATGAGCAAGGATTAAAGCTACTGAAAAATAAAGGTATTCTCTGTTATATTTCATCAAATAAATATTTTCGCTCTGGTTATGGGGAAAAACTGCGTAAGTTTTTAGCTAATCAATCGACTATTCTACAATTAATTGATTTTGGTGATGCACCTATTTTTACGGCTATTGCTTATCCTAGCATTATTATTGCTAGTAAGGAAAAACCGGAAAATCATCAAACTCGCGTTTTAAATTGGGAATTAGGGCAACCGGTTGATCAGTTTGCTTCGGTGTTTGAAAATCAGAGTTTTTTCATAGCACAAAAGGAATTAACGGCTGATGGTTGGCGGCTGGAGTCGTCAACAGTTCTCAATTTGTTGGAAAAACTACGAACAACTGGTACACCGCTAGGGGAATATGTGAATGGCAGATTTTATTACGGTATTAAAACAGGTTTTAACGAAGCATTTGTGGTGGATAGAGAAACGCGAGATAGGCTAATTGCTGAACATCCATCATCGGCGGAAGTTCTCAAACCTTTTTTGCGTGGACGGGATGTTAAAAGATGGTGTGTTGAATATCAAGATTTATGGTTGATTTTTACAAGACGAGGAATTGATATTAAGAAGTATCCAGCAATTGAAAATTACCTCAGCCAGTACCAAGAAAAGCTCACACCAGGTACAGGTAGAAAAGCAGGTACATATAAATGGTACGAAATTCAGGATAACGTCGCTTATTGGCAAGAGTTTGAGCAGCCTAAGATTGTTTATCAGGAAATTGCTACTTATCAGGCTTTTGCTTGGGATTCACAAAAATTATATACAAATAATAAAATATTTTTTATTCCTAACTCAACGTACTATCTTTTATCAATTCTTAACTCGCAGATTACTTGGTTTTTTCTTGATCGGATAGTTGGCAAAATGGCAGGTGGGACTTATGCACTGCAAAGCATTTATACTTCTCAAATTCCCATTCCTAATGCACAGCCACAGGAAAAATTAGCTATTGAAATTCTAGTTAATTACATTATATACCTCACCGCCGAACTGAAAGATATTCCTAGTCATGGTGAAAAAATGGTAGAAACAGCAGAAGACAAACTGATGCTGAGTTATTTTGAGCAAGTTGTGGATGCGCTGGTGATGGAGTTATATTTACCGGAAGAATTGCACAGCCATGACAAACACTTCATGAGTCATGTGTTATCGGAAAATCTTCCCGCTTTCGATACCATCAAAGGTGATAAAATGCCAGTGCTGAGACAAATCTTTAAACGATTATTTAACTCAGAGCATCCGATTCGGGTTAATATTTATTTTTTGAATAGTTTAGAAGTCGTCCGTATTATTAGAGGTTTAGGATGAGAATTATTAAAGTTGAATAGTCGAAAGACGGTGAGGTTGGACTTAGGCAAATGGAGGAGACGGCAGTCAACTTAAGCTGTCAGACAGCCAAGTTCGTTGGTCATCCCATCAGTCCGCCAGGGGTTGAAACCCCTGTCTAATAGCAAAAGTCCTCTAAAGAGGACTAATGAGTTGAAAATTCTTCTCTTCAGTCAAGAGAGAGAGGACTTTAGCTTTGAGGCAGGGGTTTCAACCCCTGCCGGACTATCGGTTTTACCTGATTGTTGACACCAATGGGCACGGTGGGGTATCCTAATTTCGGGTAATATTAATTCCGGTGTAAACGGAATTGATATGATTTAACTCCCACCCAATTTCGCAATACAAGACGCATCCAAAACCACTACAATACCGTTCTGAAAAACAGCACAACTTGTCATTGCTTCAGCTAACACAGGAATTTTCCCTTGTTTGAGAGCAAGCATCGCCTCCGGTGTAGAATCAAAGACACTGATCCACCCGTAATCCTCTACATACTGAAGAGTCAAGGCATTATAATCGAGCATCCAGAAATCAATTCCATATTGATTAATAAACTTTTGCAATACCGCTCGCTCAGTCGTATACTGAGCACGAATCAAATCGTTGATTCGCTCTAAATATCGGCTGTAATATCCTTTCTGATAAGGCACTGCATATTCCTTGGCCAGCAAAACTGAGCGCTGACTAAAAGTTGGCAGATTGTCCGCCTCTCCCGCGATTGAAGCAATCAGAATATCTTTCGGTTGCTGCTGAAAAAACTGGTACAAATCGGGCATTTTACCCTCTACATAACCAACCCTGGGAAAATTTGCAACTAAGCTGGGATAACAGACAACTACAAAAGCAATTATTGCTGTAGTAATTATTGCCACTAAGTTTTTAATCCCAAAGCTGGTTTCATTTTCCTTTGCCCAATTTAGAACTCCATCTACGATCAATGTTAGACCGATCGCACTTAAGAACACTACAATAAATCGCAAGCTATAAGCAGTATAGCGTCCAGGCTGATATAATTTAAACAAAGTGGCGTGAGCAACCAAAAACATGGCTGAAGATGCTAAAAATAGCTGAAGCAACACCCAGATACTGCTTTGAATCTGTTTTACTAAAGGAAAGTGCGATCGCCATACCAATAGCAGCGGCCATAACAATGCAGCACAGTGAGTCACAGGCGTAAATAGCGACTGCGGAAACATCCCGCTACCCCTGCCAGTTAGCCAATATTCTTTGGGATTTGCCCGAAAAAAAGCATTTCTGCCATCTGCTGCAAATTCCGGCATTTTTTTAGCTTCTGCTGCTGTATAAGTTGGGCTAAATTCTGATTTATCTAGGGCATAGGGTAGCATTACTAAAAACACAACTCCCAAACCTGTGGTGCAAAATAGGTAATTTGTGCGATCGCGCGACAAACAAAAACGACCATTTTCCCAACACAACAACCGCAAAACTAAAATACCCGCAGCCACCAATGCGTAAGGAGGGTAAAATAGTCCCATTAAGCCGATCGCAGCTAAACAAGGCAGCAAGGAACGTCGCAGTAAATAATATAAAAAAGCGAGAAATATCGGATATATAAAGGCTCTTGGCGTTCCAGAAGCCAAATCGTCAGTCATCCACATATGTTGGTTGAGCAGCAAAGAGGCAATAAATCCAGTCATCGGCACTGGCAGCATTTCTAGGGCAATGCTAAAACAGTAATAAGTGGAGATTAAGCTGAGAAAAAGCGGCAATATTTTGTGAAAAAATAGCGGATGAATGCCAATTATTGCTGCTATTTTGTAGAGTGCGCTGTATCCTGCGGGGGCGGCAGATTGAAAATAGTTAGCAATGAAGTCATTGGGAAACAAATCGCGATCGACAAATCGCATCATCCAGAAAACGTGTTGTCTGGCATCGTCTTGCACGACATATTCGCCACCGAAGGCTTGTCTTAGTCCCAAAAATCCATAGATTGCGGCAAATGTCAAGCTTAAAGCCAACCAAAATATAGTACGCGATCGGGATTTATCATCAATTGTGGTAGTCAGAAATTTCTGCAACGGGGCGATGAACATGGCGGGAAAAATGATTTTTCTTAAATCAAGAGATTAGATTGGTCTATCATAGATAGTTATTGACCATACTCACAACTATTTTATGAAAGCTAAAAAGTCTGCTTCCCCAAAACCATCCACCCCAGAGTCACCCAAAAAACCAGAACCGGGCTTTGGTTGGAATCTTTATGCTGAACAAATTAATGGACGATTTGCGATGGTGGGATTCGTATCACTTCTGTTGCTAGAATTCTTGACAGAACAGAATTTTTTGACCTGGATTGGTTTACGTTAAATTATTGGAAATTTAGACATGATATAGGACACGGCAGTGCCGTTTCCCTACCCAAAATAATGTTGTAGGGAAACGGCACTGCCCATTGGTGTCAACTTAAGGTAAAACTTATAGTCCGACAGGGGTTGAAACCCCTGTCTCATAGCGCAAGTCCTCTCAAAGAGGACTGAAGAATTAG
>REAP01000102.1 GCA_004294385.1 Oscillatoriales cyanobacterium
AAAATTGATAGTTGAATTTTGAGTTTCCGATGAGGATGTGAATTTTTTCATTCAGAATTTTAGCTGTGCTAAAATTCGAGAATGAAACAGCCCTGGGTTCAAACCCCTGTCTAATAGAAGACAGTCCTCTCAAAGAGGACGGCAGGAGTTCTTTAGTCCTCTTTGAGAGGACTTGCGCTTTGAGGCAGGGGTTTTAACCCTTGCCGGACTATTGGTTGTACCTTAAGTTGACACCTATGGGCACTGCCGTCTCCTCTATCACTCAGAAAATAAAAATTAGATGCCCGACAAATTAATATAAAATAAATAAAAACACAGCCATACAGACAACCGTGAATCGAGTTTCTCCCGCAATTGTGATCTTAGGCCAAAACAGCCTGCCGATCGCCCAAAAAATTTCCGCAGTCTTCCCAGGTTCACTGATTTACGGTTTGACCGATCGCACAACCGACGTAGACATCAACTTTATCAACTTCGGCGAAACATTGCGGGAATTGTTTGCCACAGAAACCCCAATCATCGCCATCTGCGCCGCCGGAATTCTGATCCGTACCCTCGCCCCACTGCTGTCAGACAAACGCGCCGAACCGCCGGTTTTAGCCGTAGCAGAAGATGGAAGTGCCGTTGTACCACTGTTGGGCGGTTTGCACGGAGTGAATGACTTGGCGAGAGAAATTGCCAAAGCCCTCGGCGTGGAACCTGCAATCACAACTACGGGAGATATCCGATTTCGCACCGCGCTGCTGAGTCCTCCCCAAGGCTATTATTTAGCAAATCCAGAGGATGCCAAAACTTTTATTTCAAATTTGCTCGCAGGGGCGAAAGTACGCATTGAAGGCGCAGCAAACTGGCTTTCCGAGAGTAATTTGCCGTTAGCGCAGCCCGCCCCTACGGGGGCTGCGCCAACGGAGAGGATCGCCCCTGACGCACAATTGACGATCCGTATCACCGAAAAAGCCCAAGCGCCAACACCAGATTGTTTGGTTTACCATCCCAAAATTGCGACATTCGCCCTCGCACAACTATCAAATATTGAGCCAGAAATCGCAATTTTATTCGTGCAGCAAGCCTTGGGAAAATCCGGTTTAGCACGAGATTCTATTGCGGGATTTTTTGCATTAAAACATGAGATGGGAAATCCGGCACTTGAGGCGATCGCACATTTTTTCAAAGCCCCCGTCCGTTTTTTCAATCTCCCCGAACTTGTGGAATTCGACTCTGCTAAACTAATACAATATAATGCCAATTTTGATGTCACGGCGGCACAAATTGCTCTGACAGCAGCCGGTGAAAATAGTCAGTTAGTTGAATACGATCGCGCCAATCAACTCAGTTGCGCCATCGCCCTTGCACCGGAACCCCTTGATGTGAGTGCGATCGGAGTTAGTCGCGGCCAATTGGCGATCGTCGGTACTGGGCCTGGTGGTGCAGCGTGGATGTCCCCGGAAGTTAAGGAAATTCTGCGCGAGGCGACGGATTGGGTGGGTTACAAGTTCTATCTCGATTTGGCTGGAACTCTGCGGGAAGGGCAGCAACGCCACGATTCGGACAACCGCGAAGAGATCGATCGCGCGCGTTTTGCCTTAGATTTAGCAGCATCGGGAAAGTCTGTGGCGGTGGTTTCGTCGGGCGATCCGGGGATTTTTGCGATGGCTGCGGCGGTGTTTGAGGCGATCGAGTTTGACGGGAAACCGGAGTGGGATGGCATTGATATTCGGGTTGCACCGGGCATTTCGGCGATGCAGGCGGCCGCTGCTGCGATCGGAGCACCTCTCGGACACGATTTTTGTGTGATTTCGCTTTCGGATATTCTGAAGCCTTGGGAGGTGATTGAGGGGCGGATTGCTGCGGCTGCGACTGCGGATTTAGTCATTGCATTCTATAATCCGATCTCGAAACAGCGGACTTGGCAATTGTCTAGGGCGATCGAGATTTTGTTGCAAGTGCGATCGATTGAAACGCCAGTTATCCTAGGAAGAAACCTCGGCAGAATAGGACAATCCGTGCGTGTTTGTACGCTGGGTGAATTCCGGCCGGAAGATGCGGATATGAGAACTTTGGTGATAGTTGGTTCGAGTCAGACTCGGATTATTCCGCGCAAATATGGAGATGTTTGGGTTTATACGCCGAGGCGATATAGCGTTTCTGAGATAAATTAGGTATATTGAATTCCTTTTATCAATCAGTTGAATAAACATCTCCCATAATTATTGTGGAACAGGCATCCTGCCTGTTCGACCCAGGCTTTTTGGGAGATGTCTAATAGTGGCAGAACTTTAATTAGAGTTGTTTCTGATGATTCTGATAATTTAAATAGCGTTGTTCTTAGCCTTATTTATGGATACCGTCCTTGATTAATCAAAACTTGACGTTCAAGTATGCGATTTGGAGCATTGATTTTGAGTAATCTTGCAGTAGCTTGACCAATCTGAGTGATGCCTGCTATTCTGGCATCATTAAGCACAAAATGTTCGTCCCATACCTGACGACGTGGATTAAATAAAGGGACAATTTCGTCATTTACTGGGTCTATAGTAGCTAAATCAGAACCTTTGTGGCGGTTACAAGATAAACAAGAAAAAGCGAGATTTTCAGCACGAGTTTTACCTCCGTGTTTTAAGGCAATGATATGGTCTACTTCATGGCTGTAGATTGAAATATCTTGATGAATCAGACAATATTCACAGTGTCCTGAAGCTCTTTCAATAACTAATCTTCGGAGTTCGGCAGAAATGGAAGTAGAAGTCATACCATTTTAGATTTTCGATTGAGAATGACTGATGACATAAAGGTTTAAAGCTTTCTTACAGTTGCATTATTTTGGGAAACTATTATAATTCATGAAATCACTGAATAGGCTCTTGCTTTTAGTAAAATCATCAGATGTTCTAGCTGCTCGTAAACATCTAATTCTGCTATTTCCATTTCATTTAGCGTCGCTTCTCGGTTTTTGTCAAGCAAAATTTGGAGGCGTGTCTGAGCCTGTTGTGAAACCTTGAAATTAACAATGTCTTGTGGAATTGGACTCTTGATCAAAAAATCAAGAACTTCTTGATAAACTGCGGGAATATCGCCACGATGAGTGGTGATTTCCGGCTCGATAGTTCTGGGCTTTTTAGTTGGTTCTAGAAGTTGCCAAAGCAATTCTGGCAATCTATTTTGCAAAGGTTCTAGACGTTGAGCCAATTCGTCGGGAATTTGAAGGGTAATTGTTGCCATTTTTTTTACTCACTGACGCTCTGATTGAATCGTAGCACAATAGACGACGGGAATTATAATTATACAGTCTCGTTATTCGATAGTGGTGGAATCTCAGCAGCAGTTATAGTCACGATTTTACCGTCACGCCAGACACTAATGGATTGTCCTAGTCTGCGGTGTTTTTCAATTGCTTCGGCAATTGCTGCTTTCACACCTACGTCAATGCGATCGGATAACTTGACAAGTTTTTGTTCAGTCATTTTACTAATTTATAATGCGATTCCAAGTTTCAAGATCAGAGATTTGGATTTCCCCTTCCACACTACCTTCAGCAATTAGTCGGATAGTATCTATAGAATTATCATAAACTATCCAGCTATCGCACAATGGTAAGTATAATGAAGTTAAGTTTCTGCGTCCGCGATCGTATCGCCTGCGGATGACATCTTCGGGAATAGAATGTCCGCCACTTTCCACCCTACGCTGCACTCGTTCAATTGCGAGTTCTGGAGATTGTAACCAGAAGTAAATCAAGTTAATTGTGTAACCTTTAGTTTTACAGTTTCTCAAGAATCGAGCAAAGTTGCGAGCTGCTAAAGTTGTCTCGAAGGCGAAATCGGTGCCAGAGTCTGATAAAGTTCGTAATCTTTGTATCATTAAGCGTCCTGCGAGGAGGGCGACTGACTCTGGATTGAATTGGGACATTCCGGCGGCGATCGCATCTGCATTGACATATTCAAAGCATTCTAAAAAATTGGGTAATAATCTCAGGGAAACTGTAGTTTTGCCTGAACCATTAGGGCCACCAATAATGTAAATATTTGGCATAATTGCGCTTCAATTTTTACTCATACTCTTCTAACTCAAATTCAAGAACTCCCAAGCATTGGCGGTTACTCATGGGCGATTATACCGATCGAGCTTTGTGAAATTTGGCTCTGATTTGAGCGATCGCCGTTTCACCATCCACCCCTTCACCGCGATCGAGTTGTGTGGCGGCGATGTCGATTTTGGCGCAAACTTCTTCTACCCAGCGATTGTATCGATCGCGTTTTTCCAGCAGCCGTAGCGCGTCAGCAATGATTTCGGTAACGTTGGTATAGCGCCCGCTGGCGAGTTGGGCGAGTATGAGTTGTTCTTGTTCGGAGGTGAGGGTGATGCTCATAGGTAAAGATCGGCTGGCTATTGTTTTATTGCAGTTGAGGGGATTGCACGTTTGCCTCTATTCTAACCTATGACTGATGGACTGCGTAAATCTCCTCCTATTATTTTAAGCTATAATTAATTACCCGTTGTTTTTTCATTGGTTTTACGTTAGGATATGGTAAGGAGGTTAAACTATGCAAAGTACAAATAAGAAATTTAGGTTGCGAAGCGGTGCAAACTGGACATCGTTTGAAAAGTTTCGTTTAAAGGGCGCAGAAGCACTCAGTTCGATCGCGAATGGTGTCATTGCTACTCTTCAAACAAAAACAGGACAGTACCGTATTATTGAGGAACGTGACTTTCAAGCAATGTATGAACTAGCCCGTGATGTCGATCGGCTAAGGGGAGGATTACGTGTTGTCGTTTTGGCTGTGCGTGCGGCACAAAAACACCCCGATCCAGAGAATCTGAATCTACTTGCGGAAGCAGTTGCTATGCTGGGAGATTTGCCTGAGCTTCCTACTCACAATAGTTTCGATGGATTAGTTCCAGAGAATTTCGATTTGGATGAGGATGATGAAGTGATGCTCGATCCTGATGAAATTGAGCGCCCTTTGCAATCTGAGAATGCGATGGATTTTGATGGAAGATTTGAGAGGGTGTGAGGGAAAGTGAGCGATTTTTCAGATGAGGAGATTTATCGAGAGATTGGTGCGATCGTCAGTCAGTACGATATCCTTAAATGTGACCTGTGTGCCAAAGCCGTGTTAAAATGGCTGGCAGAAAATGGAATTGCGGGTAAGTTACTCAAGCTCAAAACTAAGTATAGAGAAGAATTCATCTTAAGTACACGCTTAGAAAGATGGGGTGGTGTAAATGAGTCTATTACAACGAATGGAACTCACTACGGAGTTGAAGTAGGTGGGCTGGTTTTTGATAATTTATCCACTGAGGGACTGTCTAGAGAAGATTGGGTGAATGATTTTTCCTGTCGTAGAGGAGAGTTTATAGTTGAAGAATTAGACGGTTTCTAAAAGTGTTTCTGGTTAAAAAAAGGAGAGTATTGAGATGAGCGGACTTTTTGAGATGTTGAATAAAATTCATAAAAAACCAGGAATGTATATCGGACGAGCTTCTGCAACGGATCTTTTTATGTTTATAGTCGGTTATAGAACGGCTAGAGAAGAGTTGGGATTTGAACCCACAGAAAAGGAAATGGAATTTTATGGCGACTTTCAACCCTGGTTGCAAAAGCGATATGAAGTATCAACATCAGGTTCATGGGCAAGAATAATCGAGTTTTATACTAATAATGAAGAACGAGCGTTTTATCGTTTTTATGAATTACTTGATGAGTTTTTGCAGCGAGATAGCCATTCAGAAGGGGAGCGAGTTAAGGAAAAGGAAAAAGTCGGTAATGTAAAAACTGGATAGTCAATTGTCAAATAGCATAGATCGCTGTCATTTGAAAACCAAATTTTTGCTGTTTCTAGCGTTTGCCGTGGCAAAAATGTTTTTCCCATATTTATATACAGCGGTTCCCGCTGTATTACGGCACACTCAATGAATCCTCAACATTTAAGAAATTGGTTTGTTAATTGTTGCTGCTGTACCTCATAAAAGCGGGAAGTGCTGTAACACTCGATCTCATTGAATCGTAGCACAATAGAAGTACGATCGCCCTTATTTGAGAAACGCAATGTGCGATCGCCCCGCGAGACAAGGTAAAAGTGCGATCGCCCTTCCTGATTTTAGTCGCTTCACCCTACCAATCAGTTGAATTGTGGCTGAATTTTAGTTAGCGTTGTTATCGTTGATGTCTAGATTTTCTATTGAGATTTCTGAAGGTAGCGGTACAGTTATTTGTAGGTATACACCAATTGTTATTTGATTGTTATCAAAAGTTATATTAGTTACGTTAACTTTACTATTTTCAGATAAACCGTCTTGAATAGGGAATTTAACAGGTGGCTTAGTTTTATATCCAGCATCCTCAAGCCATTCAGCAATATTTCTCCAATTTTCGATCTTTTCAATCCCTTTACCCACAAAGCCTTTAACGTATCTATAAATGCACACAGGTCAGTTTCCACACCTTTGGGATTTTTTTGCAGCTTTTCCGCAATTTCAGCGGGACTGTTTCCACAAAGCAACCCCCGCAGGTGCAGCTTTTCTACGGGGGTGAGAGGCTTTCCCTTAACGGCGGCCAAGTCTGCGTACAGAGTTTTTAGATCCCAGCGGCTTTCTGCTTCGACGAAGCGATCGTTTGTGGATGCCATAAATAGGTGTGTGTGAAGTTCCTGATGGAAGTCTAACATAATTCCTGATGTATGTCAGGTTATTGCCAGACTCAACTAGCTTATTATACTTGAAAGCTCAAGTTTAAATGATGCAAGGTACAAGTTAAAATCTTTGTGGTAGGGCTTTTGAGTAATTACTGACTACAGTTAGTGTTACGACAGGGATTAGGGCTGAATTTTGGTAATTTTCTGGGTTTGACTCTAGTTTCGGGTACTGCTGGTAATTTTTTTTAATTTATTTTCTGGGTTCTGCATAATTTTGTGGGTGTGGCCCCGATATATAAGTAGGAGGCTGCAATGCGCCTTCTGCGGACTGAGTTCTTTGTGAGTGCGATGGTGAAAGCTTTGCTATGCAAAATTTTCGCTGAACTACCTCTCTGAAACAAGCGAGTGTGAAATGTTTATGTCTGACGACAAGTACGATCGCCTAAAAAGGATTCCCAACTGGAGCCAAGAAAAATTGGCCCAAGCGAAAGTGGCTGTATTTGGCTGCGGCGCGCTGGGTAACGAAGTGTTGAAAAACCTGGCTCTGCTGGGAGTTGGCAACATTTGGGTTGTGGACTACGACACGATCGAAAAACATAACTTGACGCGATCGGTTTTGTTTCGAGAGTCGGATATAGGCAGGTATAAAGCGGAGGTGGTAGCTGAACGGGTTAAGGAGTTGAATCCAGATTCTCAAGTGCATCCGATTCTTGGCAAGTTAGAGTTCGCCTTTGGACGCGGCTTGCTGCGGGAGATGGATGTAGCCTTTGGTTGTTTGGATAGTATTGGAGCCAGACGGGAACTCAATAAGCGGTGCTACTTTGCTGGTGTTCCTTGGATTGATGGTGGAATTAACCACCAATTAGGAAATGTCGCTCTTTTCGATCCCAGAGTTCCAGAGACTGCCTGCTATCGCTGTCAAATGGACAAGTCTGCTTGGGCGCGACTGAACGAAAGGTACTCCTGTGGGTATCTAAAGGACAGTTTTAAAGAGCCAACAATGGCTACAACCATTATGACATCTTCTGTTATTGCCGCTTATCAGGTGGAAGTTGCAGTGCAATTGTTGTTATTTGGAGAAAGTAACTTAAAACCAGGAACTAAGCTATTTTTGCCTGTTAGTATGCCAGTGGGTTTTACGACTCCTGAGTTTACTCTCGATCGAGAATGCCCCGATCATGCCTCAATTCCGCAAAATGGCAACACATCAGCTTTGCCAGTGAAATTTGAGAGTACACCTAAACAAGTTGCCCAAGAATTAGATTTATGGGAGGATTGGAAGTTAGAGTTACCTTTTGATTTTGTCTCTAAGTTTACTTGTGACAAGTGCGGACATATAGAGCCGGTGAGAAAACCTCTCAAGGAAATCAAACAAGGTGAAACCAAGTGTCCGCAGTGTGGAAATGTAAGCAGAGAAGCTGTCAAATATTTTCAGATAACTGGTGATTCTGAAGATGCGGATTTGACATTTAAGGATTTTGGTTTAGCAGAGCGTGAGTTGCTTCATTACAGTGGTATAAAATACCAGTGGAAGGTAAACATAGAGCTATTTTCTGAATTAGAAGAAATCCATCAGGAGACTAATTAAATCATGGAAACAGTTACGGTGACTGTTAGGACTGTTGATGGAAATTTCAAAAAATCGGTTGAAGTTCCGCTCGATATGCTACTGGGAGATTTTCGAGAAGAAGCTCAAAGAGTAGCTAGTCTAGCTTCAGTTCATTGTTATCTTGTTGGTAGAAACAACCAATTACTACAAGATAGTGATAACTTTGAATCTGCTGGTATCCAATCAGGTGACTTAATTACTTTGATGCCAGTGTGTGAAACTAGCTGATTTGCGTCTGATGTAAAATCATTTTGCAACCACTTTCATAACTACAATAATCATTACGAGGTCAATTAAATCATGGAAACAATTACCGTCATTCTTAAGACTGCTGACAACACATGGAAACAAGAACTTTTCGACTTGGATATCGATACACCAATAGATGTCATCAGAGATGGCGCACAAGAAAAATCAGGAATACCATCAACTACTCCTTGTGATTTGATGTTAAACAGAACCAATCAGATACTCAAGAATGGAACGCTGAGTAGTTCTGGGGTTAAATCAGGTGATACGCTTGTTCTTGTCCCACAAGGTGAATTTGGTTATCTGGCTAAATAAATAATATTTCAGAAATTTGAAGGATTTAAAAGATGAATATTCGCGAACAAAGGTTAGCCAATGATTATCGAGCGTTACAACGTTTGTGCGCTTTCAAGGAACCTGTCAAAGTGAAAATTGTGGAAAAAAGGGGGAACCCTCCTGACTATTACCTTCTCCAGCTATCTAACTGCAAGGGCGTAGAATCAGTGAGCGGGGATAACGATACGCCTAGATATCGAACAGAACATACAATTGAAATTCGGGATTTCCCCCTCGAATATGGAGAGCCAGGAAAGTTACCAACAATAACCATCAAACCTTCTATTTTTCATCCAAACGTATATTCTTCGGGAAATATATGTTTTGACGGAGGTGATAAAAATGCTCTCATACAGCCTTTAGATTTTATCGTTGAAAGAGTCATCAGCGTGATTCAATATGAAAATCTAAGGTTTGGGAGCCATGCTAATAAAGACGCAAGGACTTGGGCCAATAGAAATAAACACTTATTTCCATTAAGAGTAACACCTAATCTGAATTGGAGATAACTCTAGAGGTATTGTGATGTCTATTCGGGATGTTCGCATGGAAAAAGACTATCTAGCTTTACAAAAGTTATGTGTTTTCCATGAGCGAGAAAAAATCAAAATCCTTGAAACACAAGGACAACCACCTCAATTTTATCGACTGCAAATTTCCAATTGTCAAGGAATCGAGGCAGTAATTAATGGTTCAGTTAAGTATAGAACCGAACACATACTAACCATTAGGGATTTCCCTTTAAACTATCCTGAACCTGGTTGCTTACCAAGCTTACAGATGGAAACTCCAATGTTTCATCCTAATGTTTACCACAATGGCTTAATAGATTTGGGTGTTAGTGAATTGAGAGAAATCAATCACAGTCTAGATTATCTGGTCACAATAGTAATCATTATGATTCAGTACAAAAATCTTAATTTTGGATGTCCTGCTAACTTAGCAGCAAAAGATTGGGCTAATAAAAATAAAAACCTATTTCCATTAAGTGGATCTGAATCTGATGGTAAACAGTCTAATAGCCCGCAAATAAAGTGGAAATGAAAACAATAAATTACAGGTAAAAATCATGGTAAAACTTAAGTGGCGTGATTCTGAGGATGTCTACAAACCGATCGACCATTCTCTACGGGAATTTTTACAAAATAAAAAACTTCGGATAAACGATGTAGAAAGCAGAGGGATTAAAGAACTATATAGACAACTCAGCAATAAAAAGATGATTATCTTTGTTGAGCGCGAAGCCGAGATTCAACTCATACATCATCTCAGCATCGATCCTTATAACGAAACAGGAGGCATATTTGTTGGACAAGCCTATTTATGTAAAGAAACAAACACACACTATACAGAAATAATTGGTTCAATAGCTGCTCCTCATACTATTGGTAATCGAGTTCATTTTCAACTGACTGCTGAATCCTGGCCGGATATCTTTAAAAACCATAAGCAAAATTATCCAACAACTACAATTGTGGGTTGGTATCATTCTCATCCTGGTCATGGAGTTTTTCTGTCTGGTACTGATCTCAATACACAACGCTCTACTTTTAATAAAGTTTGGCAAATCTCAACAGTTTACGATACTCTTCATAAAGACATAGGTTATTTTTACGGAGCAGATGGGACAAGAACGAGTCCTGTATATCTCCAAGATATCAACGAAAATAGTCTTTTTGAAGAGCCACAATTGCCAGATAATTCAGCTTTATGTCAGGCAGGTTACATAACTGATGAAATCAACCAACAGCAACAAGTAAACGGTCAAATTCAGCCCGTGCGGACTGGAGAAAATCCCCAAAATATAAATGGAGATGATGAGGATGAGCCAGAAGACCTGTCAAGTCAGGAGAATATCAATTTATTGAGTGCATTGAAAGGTTTTTTTACTGGATTTAAAATTATTTTTGACAACTTAATGTTGTTATTATCTCTCTTAATTAAAGGTGCTTTTAGTCTAGCGCTCAACTTAATTAAACTGTTCTGGCAACTAATTGAGCGAGTTTTTAAATTATTTAAAGGATTCAAAAAAAAATAGTATGACTTGGCAAGACTCTTTTGAAAACTTAGGCTGGGGATTACGAAACCTTTTCGGGGGTGGCGAAACTATCATTGGCCCTAATGAACCTTTACCGCCTAATGATATTCATCTCAGAGACTTAAGAGATTACTCAGGAACAGCCACACTCAATGAAATTACTGATGTGCTTCAGTCGCCTGAGTCTAATTTTCACGATCGCAGAATTCTTAAACATCCAGATAGATTTGCCTCAGAACCAGTTTTAAACCTTGGTAAGTTTCAGAAAATTGCGAGTGGTAAAGTCGAGCCAACTCAAGATATTTGGCTGCAAGAAAAATCTATTTACAAAAACGTAGCCATTATTGGTCCCGCTGGTTCTGGCAAAACAGAAGGGTTAATCATTCCAGGGATTAAGGCGGCAATTGATGCTGGCTTATCTAATATTGTGATTGATGTTAAAGGCGGCTCTCTAATTGACAAACTGGGACACTATGCAGAGCAAAAAGGAGTAAGGGTCATCTATTGGAGTACGCTTCCTCAAGAAGTTGCCCGCAGTCACAGCATTAACTTGCTCGACAATATTAACTCCATACAAGATGCTCAAATATTAGCCAAATCTTTGTATGGAAATACTGATAACTTAGGAGAAAGTCAGCGCTATGCCCTGAGAGAGATTAGTTGGATGGCACAGTGGATAATGCTGGTGAAACAGATTTTTGGAAATGCTGCAAACCTTACGCATATTTACCAAATTGCCGAGAATCCTGTTGAAACTCTAACTCAACTTTTACGGGTTTGTCAGGATGCTAGGCTACAATCCGCAATCCAATCTCAACTCAGATTGATTCAAAATAGTGATACTGGGGATGGTGCTTTTACCTGGGCGATTCAAGATGCGATTAGCTTTTTTAGTTGGCCAAACTTTGAGCAAGTCACAGGACACAGCGATATTTTACTGCGCGATATTCAGAGTCAGCCTACTTTATTAGTTATTGGCGCTGAGTTAGCGGGACGTGATGTTTCCAAAAAGATATCATCAGCACTAATTGACATTCTGATGACTATCTTCTATGAGCGATGGACTCAAAATCAAGAAAGTCAAGGAATTGTATTTTGGATTGATGAGTTTCCCAGGATTCAACAACAGATAGATGTTGCTGAGTTTACCAGTGTGGCGCGTTCAGCGAGAGGAAGTATTGTTATTGCTGCTCAAAGTTTAGAGCAAATTACTCCAGAATATCGAGAGCAGGTGATGGAAAACTTCGATACAGTTGTTCTGTGTCGGGGTGTGGGTAATGGTGCGGCTGAGTGGTTGACTAGCCGTTTAGGAAATCGCAACCAAAATTTGAGAAAACGCCGATATCACGAACCGAATCCAGAGGACGAAGTTCCTTGGCTGCGGACTCGTTTCGATCGAGAAAGATATGAAAATTGGCGCGAATCTGCTCCTGTACTTGATAGCAGGGAAATTCAGTATCCTGTCGGCAATCAATATGTTGCTGTCGTTCATTCCAGAACAGCTTGTCGCAAACCGTTTTTAGTAGATTATGAAAGAACTTTAGAGCCAAGCAGTGAATGGCGACCAAGACCAAGAGTTAGATTAAACTGGCAAGGACCAAGACAAAGAGTTCGCTTAAATTGGCAAGAAAATACACCAGAATCAAGAAGAATTGCTGACTCTAATCGTCCCCAATTAAATTGGCGTGATAGTCAAGGACAGCACCAGCCAAACCAACATTCAAGAAACAGAGCGCCCCTAAACTGGCGTGACGTTGAAGAGTAAATAAGGAGGTATGTTTATGTCAGGATGGAGCCAAGCGAGACAAATGGATAATTCCACCGGTCTTTGGTACAAGTTTAAACAAGATGGTAATGGAAATTGGCACATTTTATGTTCAGGTGATAAAAATAGTCTTGAAGATGAAAGTGTTATTTATCACGATCATTATTGGCAAAGTAATGGACGGTGGTATTGTCAAGGCAGACTCGCTGATGTTGATACAGAGAAAAGGCATACCATGAATGGAAATGCTTTTATTGAAGAAATAAAAAGACAAAATGAAAGAGGTTGTTTGAATCTAACAGATGCCGAAAAACAAGAACTTAATTTAACATCTGGAGTCCCAAATCAATTAACAACTGAAAAAGTGAAAAAACTTGCAGATTATAGAGCTCGTCAAGCCTATGGTAATGCAGGGTATGGAGGTAGCGATCGAGGTGTAGAGGTTAGTCCCTATGAATTTGGTATTTTTGAGCGTTTGGTCACACAGTATCAATCCAGCACTAGCAGTCTTAGTTGGCGCGATGTAGAAGAAAACAGACAATCCACACCTGAGTCAGTCAAAGCAACATTGAATTGGCGAGATTCAACACCTGACATGAACTCACCACAACCCACGCAAACTCAAGCTCAGTCATCTCAGAAAATCAGAAAATCCACTCGAAAAATGACCAGATAACTTTATTTATTGGATAAATAGTCTTACAACAAAAATGGCAAATATGGAAACGTTTGAACCTGGAATTAGATCGCCCTACGTTACACACCCCTTCCAAACAGATGAGCAGGGAATGAAGTGTCTCGACTGCGGTAAAGTTATGACAATGGATGAATGGGCAACATACTCGAAATGTACCTGTACAAGCACGAATGTTGTTCTTGCCATAGCTCGTTCTGGTCCGCCAACACGCCTTGGTGCGAACCGAAGGACAGGGGTAAACTCTTCAAATGGAAGCTCTAATATTCCTCTCAGAAATACGCAACCCCCAATAGTAAGTCAGCGTAATCAAAACCAAGGGATAGGAATAAGCTCTTCCGATAGCAGCCCTGGTACTCCTACCAGAAATTCATCAAGCTCAACACTAAATCCTCGACCAACTAACATTAGTAATTTTGGATGGTTAATAGGGATAGGAGCAATTGTGTTAACCTTAAGTGCTATTGCTTTACCTTCATTTCTCAATCAGGCAAACAAAGCAAAACAATCTGAAGCTAAACAATATGTAGCATCAATGAACAAAGGGCAAGAAGCTGTATTTGCAGAAAAGGCTTCCTTTGCCAGTAAAATTCCTGATTTAGGTTTGGGAATAAAATCAGAAACAGAAAATTATAAATATCAAATTCCTCAAAAGTCTAATAATTCAGTAGTTGTAGCTGTTGCTGAACCAAAAAAATCTGGTCTCAAAGGTTATGTTGGTATTGTTGTAAGCGTTAAAAAAGATACCACTGAAACACTTTTTTGCGAAGAATCTCAAGCTTCTACTTCTTTCCCCGATTTGTCAACAATTGTTAATCAAAAATCTCCTGGAAATAATGTTGTTCAATGTCCAGCGGGTTATCAGGCTCGTGAGGGTTCTCCTCAGTCTATAAATCTAGGTTCATCACCTAACTCAAGCCCTAAAGAAGAAGTACGATCGCAAACTAATTCACCTACACCGTCGGTTTCAGAGGAACGAGTAAACTTTGATAAAGGTAGTACACAAAAAACAATTAGTAGCAGTCTAGTAACAAATCAAACAAAGCGCTACTTGCTCTACTGTGGCAGCGGACAGCCCATGACTGTGCAAATCAAGCAGGGAGATGTTAATGTGGCAATTATTTCTCCTAACGGTAAAACAATTGGTAATGCTGTGAAGGGCGGAACCCAATGGAATGGTCAACTTCCAAGTGAAGGAGATTATATTATTGAAGTTTCTGCACCCAATCAGTCAGACTACACAATTAATATTGAAGTCTTACCTTCCAAAAAGACTCCGGTGAGTTCGACACCTGCAACAAATACTCCGGTGAGTTCAACACCTGAGCAAACTCTCAAGAGTTTTTATGAACTGACCACAAAAGATAATAAGGCAGCCGGGAAAAAATTTATAACTGATAATTTCAGGAATAAATACCGTTCAACAGATGCAGACAATCAAGAAACATTTGTCAGTAATTTTAATTCTATCGAAATTATTGATAGCCCGAAGCCTACGAAAGAATCATCGCCGACTAGACCGATAATGACAGTTTTCTTGCGTTATTCTCCTAAAGATAGTAGAGAACAAGTGTGTGAATATAGAGATTTTGCTTTTGTACTCAATAATAATTATTATTTAATAGATGATGAGATTGGCCAACCAACTCAAGCATCCTGCCCTTAAAAAATAGTTCATATTTTATGTATTCATGGAAGCGATCGCCCTTAATGTCGAAAAGTGCGATCGCCCTTAATGTCCAAAAGTGCGATCGCCCTTAATCTCACTCAAAGAAACCGGGTTTTTTACCGATTTTACGGTGTGTAACCAAGTATTTCGTAAAAAAACCCGGTTTCTGAGCCCCCATGCGTCCAGGACTATTAAACTAGATTTTAGTTGAGCTCAACCAATTTATTTGGTTAAGCGCGATCGCCCATCCTTCCCAAAAGTACGATCGCCCTTAATGTCACTTCCCTTAATTACAAAACAAACTCGGCTCTACATGAAAAAAACTCCCCAGAATCAATGCCAACTCTTTGCTAATATCCCGATCGCCATTAACGACTTCAGACACTCTTTTTTCAGATCCCATAACGGGCACCAAGTCAGCAGGTTGTAACTCTCTTTGTTCCATCAAAAACAGCAGTATTGAATGAGGCGTTGTTGTGGTTCCTGGTGCATAGCATTCTTGCTCAAACTTTTCAATCAATACAATCAGCAATTCATATAACTCGTCTTCTTCAGGAGTGCGATCGCGCTGGTGCATCAACTCTTCCACCATAGCCAGAGCTTTCTCATTATCCGCTTCGTTTCTAATTATTTTCGGCTGATACTGAGACAATAACTCTTTGTATTTATCTGGATTAAAAGTAAGGGTCATTTTTCCATTTCTCCTTATCATACTCAGCATGGGTGAGAATATATTTGATATAAACTAATTGGCTTTCATAATCAATACTAACTATTAATCGATAATTATTACCTTTGATATTAAAAACTGTAAACCCTCCAACAGCTTCGGCTTTAGGAAAAACAGATTGTACCTCAATTAAATTAGACCATTTAGCCTTGCTAGCAATTTTAAACCAGTTATCCAAAGCTTCCCCGCAATCAGCATGAGTTTCGCTGTATTCACGCACCCGTCGGTAGCTGATTATGTGCATCTACTGTAAGCAATTTAAACTAAACTTCAGTTTAGCTTAACCAATTTATTTCGTCAAGAGCGATCGCCCTTAATCTCACTTCCGTAACTCTTTAGTATTTATCTCGATTTAAACAGTCCTCGACGCACTCTGACAAAGAAACCGGGTTTTTACCGAATTTACCGTGTGTAACCAAGTATTTCGTAAAAAACCCGGTTTCTGGACTCCCATAGACATTTGACGTGCTACACTCAGGGTATCGTCACAACCACAAACAGAATGCAAACCATTACCATCACAATACCAGACGATCGCCTGCACAAGCTCCAAGAAACCGCCAATCGCCTCGGCATTTCCCTAGAAGAATTACTGCTTGCGGGTGCTGAAAACTTACTCGCACCACCAGAAGCATCCTTTCACAACGCTATGGAATACGTCCTCAAAAAGAATGCTGTACTCTACCAAAAATTAGTTTTACCAACCCTTTAGCTATAGTTTAACACGGCGCATCCAACAACTAAAATTATTAAAATTAAGCGATGAAAAGGATACGGCAGTGTTGTTTCCCTACCGCGATCAATTGTAGATGAAGAGGACACGGCAGTGCCGTTTCCCTACCGCGATCAATTGTAGGGAAACGCCACTGCCTTGTCCTGATTGTGGGTAATATTAATTCCGATGCTACAGGATTTGATAGAACCAAGGTTTCTTTTGATGATTTTTGTTAAAAAAACACCCAAATCCCCGACTTATCCCAGAAATCGGGGACAGAATTACTTACTATTTCAGCTTCCAACCAGGCTTGACAACTTGTCGAGCACGCGCTACAACTAAACAATCATTCGGCACATCTTCTGTCACCACAGAACCCGCCGCCACAGTAACATCTTCACCCACAGTTATTGGCGCAACCAGCACGGTATTAGAACCTGTTTTAGTCCGATCGCCTATAGTCGTTTTGTGCTTATTCACCCCGTCGTAATTCGCGGTAATCGTCCCAGCACCGACATTGACTTTCTCTCCTAAAGTCGCGTCGCCTAAATAAGATAAATGAGCAACATTAGTTCGATCGCCTATTTGAGTATTTTTCAACTCCACAAAATTGCCAACCCGACAATTTGCCCCAATTTCTGCGTGTCCCCGCAAATGTGCGTAGGGCCCAACTCGCGAATTATCAGAGACAATACTATCAGAAATTACTGAATAAAGTACAGTCACATTTTGTCCAATTTGACTGTTTTCAATCAAACTACCGGGGCCGATGCGACTTCCAGAGGCGATCGCAGTTTTTCCCCGCAAATGCGTTTGTGGCTCAAGTACCACATTCGCCTGTAACTCCACCGTATCATCGATCGTAATGCTGTTGGGATCGATCATCGTCACTCCCGCGGCCATCCACTGATCCTTGATCCGCTGTTGCAAAATATCCGAAGTTGTGGCTAAATGTTTGCGATCGTTAATTCCCAATATTTCCTGATAATCTGCGACATCCACCGCCATCACCGGATTCATGAATTTTACCGTGTCAGTCAGGTAATATTCTTGTTGATTATTATCTGCTTTCAATCCTGGCAATACTTTTTCCAAATGCGGCCAGTGAAAACAATAAACACCTGCATTGATGCGGCAATTTTGCTTTTGAGGTGTTGTGCAATCGCGGTCTTCTATAATTTCTTCTACCAAGTTTTGACTGTCTGTAAATACTCTGCCATATCCTTGAGGATTCGGCAAATTTGCTGTTAGCAAAGTAGCCGAATTTTTGTTTTTCTGATGATTTTCTACCAAGTGTTTGAGAGTTTGCGATCGCAACAAAGGCACATCCCCATTTAAAACCAGCAAATCTCCTGGAAATCCCTTTAAATAAGGTAGCAATTGTTGGATAGCATGACCAGTTCCCAATTGTTCGGTTTGTTCGACAAATTCTAGAGCCGGAAATTGCTGATTTTCTGTTGCTGGTAATTCTTGATTTCCTAGCAGCGATTCTTTCACAAGTTCGCTGCGATAACCGACGATGACAAGTCGCCGGGAAATTTCAATTTCTTGACAACTGTTGAGGACTCGTTCAACTAGAGTTCGACCGCCCAATTCGTGTAAAACTTTGGGTAAGTCGGATTTCATGCGCGTGCCGCGTCCAGCCGCTAAAACTGCTATTGCTATCATGGTGCGATCGATTAATCTAGTATTGGCTAAACAGGTTGGCTGATGGTATTACTGGCCATTGGTCAATTGTACTGCGATCGCACAATTCTTTGATCTTAAATCTCCATAGTCCTGGAAGTATGGGCCAGAAACCGGGTTTCGACGCAGTTTATCCTGAGCGTAGTCGAAGGGCTCAACCAGCAATTTTTCACGAAAATACACAGGTTACAACCCTCAGATTCTGTGAAAAACCCGGTTTCTTTGCTCGGAGTCGGTCATCTGACACTCTGGCAACATCATTAAAATGCGTAAGTCCTGTTATACTGTTGATTGAATTTAAGTTATTGTATTTTAATATAAAAAAGATTACTGCTTTCTAACTTATTACTGGCTTCTACCTTCTACTTTCTACCTTCCGCCTTTTAACGACTGTCAACGATCAAAAAATTAGGTGTTCAGCTATGACAGAGCTTAATTTTCACGAACTTGCCAAACAGGGAAACCCAGAGGCGATCGCATCTTTTCTCCACAGTAAGTGGCAATCTGAAGACATCACTGTTGCAGTTAATCTCAACGGTGATTGTTTGGAGGTAATTCTTGATGGTTCGCCAGTACCTGCACAAGATAAATCAGTTGAATTTGTCCGCAGTGAATTAACTGATTTGCAGCCAGATTCGATTCGTTTGGTAAAAGTTGATGGTCGAGAGATTGGTCAACTTACTTCTGTTTGGAGTGAAGAGTTTACTTTGGATGGTAAAACTTTTTCTCAACAAAACTTGCCAGAAGAATCATCGTCAAATATTATGGTTGCTAATAGGGAAAAAAACATGGAAACTGTGAATAGCATCGAAGCGATACAGCCAGAAATTACTGGATTGGAGAACAGACTGCGATCGACTTTCATTGTAGTCGGGATTGTGACTGGCATTTTGGCGATCGCAGTGGCCGCATTTGTCGGTAAAATGTTGAATGAACCAGTAGCAACTGCGGGCAAAAATCTAGAAGCAACACCGAATGTAGCAACAGCACCAGATCCTTTTCGAGATGCAGTTAACAGCGCAGTGAAAGCAGCAGATTTAGGTCGAGCCGCAAAAACAAAAGATGAATGGAGTGTCGTTGCTAATCGTTGGCAGGAAGCAGTATCTTTAATGAGGAGAGTACCGCCGTCTAGTCCTCACTACGAACTAGCTATAACAAAAGTAGCGGAGTATCAAAAATATCTGATCTATGCTCAAGAATCAGCAGTAACTCTCCCTTCGCCTACTCCTGTAACCGCTGAAAAAGAATCTGCTGAGAAAGCTAATTCTAAAAAATCGAATTCTGAAAAAGAATCTGCTGAGAAAGCTAATCCTAAAAAGTCTAATTCTGAGAAAGAATCTACTGAAAAAGCTAAGTCTAAAAAATCTAACTCTGAAAAAGAATCTACTGAGAAAACAACACCTTCTCGATAGATATGAAAGCTTGCATCTTGCATCTCTGTTATGAACAGGCAAGATGCCTGTTCCACAAAGAGTAGATTTTCTTTCTTGTGGGATGGGCTTCTAGCCTGTCCAGCACAGGCAAGATGCCTGTTCCACAAAGAGT
>REAP01000242.1 GCA_004294385.1 Oscillatoriales cyanobacterium
TTTGTTGAGCGGTCGCTAAAAATCTGATCAGATAGCGCGATCGCTTTTACTTTTGCCGATCGCACCCGAGAATGAAACAACCCTGGGTTTAAACCCCTGGCGGACTGCCGGGATGACGGGCGGACTTTGCGGGCCCACAACTTAATGTATAACCAATAGTCCGGCAGGGGTTGAAACCCCTGCCTCAAAGCGCAAGTCCTCTCAAGAGGACTGAAGAACTCCTGCCGTCCTCTTTGAGAGGACTGTCTTCTATTAGACAGGGGTTTAAACCCCTGTCTCCAGGGCGGGATGACGGGCGGACTTGGCGGGCCCACAGCTTAAGTTGACACTCCTTGGGCACTGCCGTGTCCTGGTCTAAATTAATTTGAAAGCAGTATGCCGATAAGTTATAATAGTCCACTGGACTCTGAATGTTAAAAATCAAACGCTTTAACACAGAGTTGGAATTAAGAGCAATGGCAAGCGCGGGTGTACGATCGCACCGGGCAAAAGTTGGCAACCACTGACTTTCGTAAAAGATTTTGCAAGAAGTTAACCGCTTTTTCAGCAAAATCTCTAGTATCTGCCTGCAAACGAAAAACATGAAGGAGAGAAATCCTAGGAAACTATTCGCATGGTCAATACCAAAACCACAGTCAGTAGCGGGTACAGTTTTTAGTATAGAACCGAGGGGCGCTCTGATTGATATCGGTGCTAAAACAGCAGCGTACATTCCCATTCAGGAAATGTCGATCAATCGAGTGGAAAGCCCTGAAGAAGTATTGCAATCAAACGAAACCAGAGAATTTTTCATCCTCACCGATGAAAACGAAGACGGGCAATTAACCCTGTCCATTCGACGCATTGAGTATATGCGCGCCTGGGAAAGAGTGCGACAACTACAAGCAGAAGACGCTACAGTTCGATCGCAAGTATTTGCTACCAACCGTGGCGGCGCACTGGTGAGAATAGAAGGGTTGCGAGGCTTCATTCCCGGTTCTCACATCAGCACCCGCAAACCGAAGGAAGAATTAGTCGCCGAAGAATTACCCTTGAAATTCTTAGAGGTAGACGAAGACCGCAACCGCCTAGTATTAAGTCACCGTCGCGCCTTAGTTGAGCGCAAGATGAACCGCCTCGAAGTCGGGGAAGTGGTCATCGGTACAGTACGCGGTATCAAGCCCTACGGTGCGTTTATCGACATCGGCGGCGTCAGCGGCTTGCTACACATCTCGGAAATTTCGCACGATCACATCGATACGCCTCATAGCGTGTTTAATGTTAACGACGAAGTGAAGGTGATGATCATTGACTTGGATGCCGAAAGAGGCCGGATTTCTCTCTCCACCAAACAGTTGGAACCGGAGCCTGGAGCGATGGTCAAAAATCGTGAATTGGTATACGAGAAAGCCGAGGAAATGGCTGCTAAGTTCCGTGAAAAAATGCTGGCTCAAAAGCAAGCTAAAGCTGGGATTGAAGTTCCTGTAGATGCAACTGATTCTGATGAACTCTCCGATGAAATACTCGAAGATGTGCCGTCAGCAATGGAAGAAGATTTGCCGGAAGAAACAACCGCAGCAGTCACGGAAGAAACACCGGAACCAGTTGCGGAAGCTACACCCGAAGTAGTGACGGAAGCTACACCTGAACCAGTTGCGGAAGCTACATCCGAACCAGTAACCGAAGCTACACCGGAAGCAACATTAGAGGTATCGGCAGAGATACCTCCGGCGACAGTCGAATAATATCGAAGTCACTGTTATTAATTAAGGAGGGAACACCCTCTTTTTTTTTACCTAATTGTGGAATTAATATTACCGGAAATTAGGAGGCTGCACGGGTCCAAGGTGTGTCAACTTAAGCTTTGAGTCCGCCAATCCTCCTGCTCATCCGTCAGTCCGCCAGGGGTTGAAACCCAGGGCTGTTTCATTCTCGAATTTTAGCACAGCTAAAATTCTGAATGAAAAAATTCACATCCTCATCGGAAACTCAAA
>REAP01000103.1 GCA_004294385.1 Oscillatoriales cyanobacterium
GGGAGATACTTGCCATTTGGCTTCTGCCATAGCTTTGTAGAGCCTTTCCAAGTCCCAGTTATTCGCAGCTTCAGCAAACATCTCGTCGCTGGATGTCATGGCAGTATGTCTCGCTTAGTTGATAGCCACAGCCTAACTAAAGTTATAGCTTTGGCTAGTTGCTATCTGAGTATAATTTAGTTTATCATTGCTGAAACCGATGTGGCGATCGGTCTGCTGTAAAAACATAGAGCTTTTTGTCAAGAGCTTAGGGTGCAGATACAGCAGCGGTTAGTGGGCTAGTGTAAAGTTTTGTAACAATAAGGCTACTTTTGCGTAAAAATTCGGGATTGAAACCGAATACATATATAGGAGCAAGATGTTGCTTGGTGCGGGGCCGAGTTGGTACTGGATGCTTAGGCGTTGCGGTATCTATTTGGGGTGTGTGCGTGCGATCGGGCAACAAGGTTTCCGAAATTCAATAAATCGGCAGCGAGTAGACAAGGTGATTAATTTATGACTGATGACCTTAATAATGCCTTAAACGCAATTACATCTTTAGGTTCAGGTGACGGTTTCAGTAGCGATCCTACCTTGTATTCTCAGGTAGGTGACTCCGGCGCTCAAGATAATTTGCATCATTCAGGAATGCCGGATTTTAATCAATATCATGGAGTTGAGGCATTTTCTTTTTCCACTGGGTTTGATGGTGCAGGTGTTTTTGATAATAACCAGCCAGATTATTCATGGCCAGATTCAAAAAATCCTGATTATCCGCAATCTGACTATCACCAAAGTTTAGGATATGGAGATAGTTTTTTACACAGCGATCGCGGCTACGATTTAGGCGATATGGGACAGCCGGAATATCATTCTCTCAGCTTGGCAAGTCAACATCAGGTAATGCAATGTTCGTCATCACACAGTAATTGTCCTTCTATAACAATAGATAGTTATGGTCATATTGACAAACATACATCAGATAGTTCGAGTGAGTACGTTGGCAGAGTTGATGGGCGATATATCTACAATTTAGCAAGCCACTGCTTAGGTTATGGAGGAACAGATGGCAAAGTTTATGATAACCATGACCACTGTGTTGGCTGGGTAGATGGCTGTCACGTTTACAATAAAGCTGGTGTAGAAGTTTATGAAACCACAAAAGGTGTAGTTGGCGCTGCGGCTTATCTATTGTGTGTCTATTACGGTGGCGTGAGTTGAATGGGTGGACTATCCAGTTAGATTTTAACTTTTGAGGAGGCGATCGTGGCAGTACCTTTGTTAGGCTTGTTATTAGCACCAATAGGAGCTATCTTTACTGGTTTAGTATTTGCTAGAAATGCTGATAAATCAGCAGCTATTAGCTCAGCTTTGGCAAAAAGCCAACAGAATACGCAACTAGCAATAGCGGAATCGCAGCAGCAAACACAATTGGCGATCGCAAACCGCAACTTGGAACAATCGAGAGAAATAGCAAACAGACAGCAAGAAACACAATTAAAACTAGCTTATCTGAATATTGCCTATCAAGCAAGATTAGAAGAGCGTCGGGAAGATTTCCAGATAGGATTGGAACTGAGTCGCCAGCAGTTTCAAGAGAGAATCGAACACTTGAGGTTTGGTCAGCAACTTACCCTGGAGCAAGCTAGACAAGCTTTTCAGTTAAAACTGAATAGTTTGCAACACCAGCAACAGCTAGAAATTCAAGAATTTATCCAGAGTGTAAATTTGGCAATTAGTGAAAGGAATCTGGACTTTCAAAAGTGGCGCACCGAACAGGAAATGAGCCTCCAGAAGGAACTAGCTACTTACAATCGTCAGACTCAATTTGCCATAGCTGCTTATCAACGAGAAACTGCTTTTCTGTTACCTCAAGTCCACAAAATCTTTGAAAATTGGCCTTTAACTTTAGTTCCAGCTCAGATTCTTGACTCCCATCACAGTAATGGTGTTGTACCTATGCGGGTGGTAATTTCTCCTCCAGAAGTAGATTTTGATAAATTTGAACGATCCCCTAATCAACAGTTTCCCAAAATTGAGAAACGATTAGCTGAAGGATTAGGACAATTCCTGAGTACAAACTATCCGCTTAATAGCCCGACTAGACCAACAGAATTGTTAGATGGTGCTTGGGAAAGTAAGCGATTTCGCGGCGGTGCAAGTATCAAATCTCTATTTGGGATGTTGAAATCTGAGCCGATGTTGATTTTGGAGTCAGATGTTGACGGTGATTATCTGAATTTCCGCATTGCTTACTGGGATGGAGTATCGGAAACTTATTCTTATGAAAGGATTATTTCACGACTACCTTATCGAGATATTCTCTATGAATCTGCTAAAGCTCGTGCTTTAAAGTGGAAAATAGAACTTCGAGATAAACTGTTACAAAAGGGGAAGAGCTTAGAAGAGATTAATCAGAAGTATGGTGGAGATAACTCGCTAAATTTAGCTATTATTGAGGAGGATGAGGAATTTAGAGGTGATGGTATTTCAATACCCCGCCATTACAGAGTTAATAGTGAAGATTGGGATTATCTTTGTCAGGTTTTAGTTGGTTGTCATTGTTTGGTGACTGGCTGGATTGCAGATACTCATTATCTGATTAACTACGATGTCAATCCTCTGTTACCAGAGTTATTGGCAACTTTAATTAATGATAAATCGGCTCTTCCTGTAAAAGAAGTGGTTCAGTCTGTTGTTTCAGGATATCAAGAAGTATTCAATGCAATAAAGATCGAACAACCTTATCGAGTGCCGCAACTATATTTGGAATTAGCACTAGGATTGACTCATTTACAGGATAAATCCTGGGCTAAGGACGAGGTAATCAATTCTCTAAAGTCTTTCCTAGAAATGCGAGGATTAGCAGGATTAGAAGCAATTGGCGATTTAGAGGTGATGAAATATGTTTTAGCAATTGGGGATGATCAATATTTTGAGAAGCTCAAGCAATGTTTAGCATTACTTGGAACGGAAAATTGTGTAGCTGAAGCCAAAACATTACTGAATACATGGCGAAAGCTGAAGATTAGAGGCGATATCAAACTAGACAAAGATGGGCCAACCTTATTTTAGGAGAGAAGAACATGGACAAATCATTTGAAGTAGTTGTAGCAATTGATTTTGGAACATCTCGTTCCGGCTTTGCTTATAAATTCAAAGAGTGGGAAGAGTCTGTCTTCCGTGACTTGTGGCCTGATAGCCCCATTTCTTATCCTAAAACTGCAACCCATTTGTTACTGTCTCCCGAAGGCGAAGTAGAAGCTTGGGGTTATACAGCTATGAAGAAACTGGCTGAACTTCGCGCTAAGAAAATAGCTAAAGATTATTACTTTGCCCGTAACTTTAAAATGGAGTTACATTCGGGAAAAAAAGATAAAGACGGTCCTTATATTATCAATGAAAATAATGGCTCGAAGATTCCAGTTATTGACCTGATAGCTGATTATATTCGCTTAATTAAAGACGAGGCGTTGAAGGAAATAAAAAATAGCACATCTGGAGAATTAAAAGATGAAGAAATTCGGTGGTGCTTAACCATACCAGCAATTTGGAAAGATGCAGATAAAGATTTGATGCGTCGTGCAGCACAAAAAGCTGGATTAATTGGTTCATCAGAGGATGAAGCTGAACGTCTTTTTCTCGTATTAGAACCAGAAGCCGCTGCTATCTTTTGCCAAGAGGTAGATAAAAATACACTGACACCAGGCACTAAGATTATGATAGTTGACTGCGGTGGTGGCACAATTGATATCACCGTTCATGAAGTTGTAAAAGATGGCGGACTGGATGAAGTAACCACTGGGACAGGTGGTGCTTTTGGCTCCATGTATGTAGACAAAAGCTTTTTGGAATACTTACAGGAAAAACTTACCGCTGAGATGATAGAACTTTTTCAAGAGACAGAACCTGTAGATTATCTACAGATGCTGGAGGATTGGGAACGAACGAAGTGCGGTTTCGATCCTGAAACCAGTGGCGATGTTGTTTACTTTCCCATCCGAACTAAACTTTACAATTTGATATCTAATCAGGAACCTCAAGTTCTTGAAGATCTTGCTGACGAACAAAACGGAGATGACACTAACATTTATCTCAGTCGCGAGAGGATGGAATCTATTTTTCGTCCAACATTAGATGGTTTAGTTTCAACGGTTGAAAACCAGTTTAGAGGGTTAAAGGACAAGGATATTGATATTATCTTTCTTGTTGGTGGATTTTCCACTTCTCCTTTGCTGCGACAGCGAATTAAAGAAGAGTTTGAAGAAAGGGTCAAAAAAATTGTTATGCCCCCACGTCCAGGTGTTGCGATTTTGAAGGGTGCAGCATCTTTCGGGGTTAATCCTTCCATTATTCGTGCAAGGTGCAGTCGGTTAACCTATGGAGTTAGTCTCACACCAACGTTCATACCAGGAGTTCATCCAGAGAGTAAAAAAATTTGGGCAGAAGACCTTAAAAAATACTTGTGTATGGATGGCTTTGGTACTCTTGTTCATATGGGACAAAAAGTACCTACAGATGCAGAAATTACTATTGAATTCAAACCCGCAGATCGTAACCAGAAAGCGATGGACTTTGAGTTTTTTTCTAGTCCACAAGAAGATGTTGATTATACTGATGAACCTGCTGTTACTAAGCTGGGTGAACTTTTAGTCGAAATGCCATTTACTACAGGAGGTCTAGACCGGGTGGTAGAAATGACATTTTATTTTGGGCAGACAGAAATTAAGGTGAAGGCAATAGATCGCACATCAGGCAACGAATACAAAAGCTCTATTCGCTTTTCATCTGGTTATTAATCCACATAGCAATTTTAAGGAGATTAAGATGAATTATTTACCACCAGGAAATTCAAACCCAAATCAGCCAGATCAAACTGGATACGATAGTCTTACAGAAAAGATGCAGCTAAATGACCAAGTGAGAAGCTGGAAAACTTGGATTGATGGATTTAAAAATGAGCATAGAACTTGCTTTGAGTGGTTACTAAAAATTTTTTATGTAAGTAATCATGCTGCTCAACAACAGCAAGTAAACTCCCTCATCAATGCGATTGAAAATCCCGAAACTTTTTTACAAACATTCCGGGAAATATACGAAAATTTTCTTCAATTACAAAATGAAAATCGGTCTTTGAAAAAGAATAACTATTCTTTTAGTGGAAATAATCATTACTTGAGTCAGGAGAACAAAAGACTGAATGATGAAGTTTATAGACTGCAACAGGAAAACCGCAGGACTGCTCAGCTTCAAGCAAAGATAGAAGAGTTGGAGAGAGAAAACCAAGAACTTCATGGAAGAGTAAGTTCTCTGATGGGTAAGTTAAGCGATCGCGATCGCGACAAGGCTAGTACACTTACTTCTGATGAGTCACGCCGCCAAAGAGATGTACTGACTCAGGACTTTACTCACCTTAACACCCAGGATTTTAATGCTGCAAGCAGCCAAATATTTAATCATCGCTGTGAAGCCAAGCCGGACTTAAAGGCTAATCGTAAGCTGGAGATTGCCAGCATCAAATCTATCTTCTCAAAGCGAATTCTAAAAGGAGGAAATGAGTTTTTTGTCAGTAACAAGTTAATACAACCAGAGGATTTTCCTAAAACTACCGAATGGTTTACAGATTTGCTTTTAAAAGATTTAGAAATGCCAATGAGGGCTAACTGTCCAGAAGCAATTCTCAAAAGTTTAGAGAATTTGGTCGAAAAAGGACTGAGGCTAGTAAAGGATATTGTCAATGATGAGCCTCCTGGTGAGTTATTGATTGATGATGAAGGTAGTGTTTTTAATCCTGAAAGACATCAACCCGTCCCCGGTTGTGAACCCAGTGGTATGATTCTCTATACAACTTATCCAGGTTATTGTATAAACAACCGTATTCTTGTTGAGGCTCTCAAAGCGTTTGTGTTTACAGTTCCAGAGGCAGAGTTCAATCCGGTAACTACCAGCAATATTGCAAGTAAAGATGTTGCTAGCAAAAATGATTCTGCTAACATTAGCGGTGACATAGAGAGTAAGCAACTTGTTGAGAGTAATTGTTCTGTTGACGAGACAGTTAGTGGGAGTCAGAAACAAGAAACAGAGAACTTAAGCAGTGTAATACAAAAACTTGAAGCTTTAGAAAAAGAAAAATTTTCCGATCTTGATATAGCAAAAAGGTTAGAAGTTTCTGCCCAGACAGTTTATAACTGGAAAACAGGTAAGCAGAATCCACTAAAGGAAAATGTTGAAAAAATAGATAGACTATATAAGGAGGTTTGTGAAAGCAATCGCCCTCAGTGAGGAAAGGTTGAGGTGATTAGGGAGTAATCCTAAAAGCGATTTTCCCTATACACGGGAGTCAATAACCCGAAAGATGAATCTTTAGCTTGCGTAAGTCAGTTTGTCGGCATCTATGAGGACTTCTCAAAGCTCGATCGCCCTCTCGAAACTTTGATTGCAGCAGGCATCCCGCGTCATTTATTCAAAATACTGACTGATAACGATGATATAGATTTGAAGCCTGTAACGCAATACCTCAAAGCAGTTTCATAATGTTTTGGGTGTAGCGCAATTGTTTCTTTTTCCGAAAGTACGATCGCCCTTTTTGTCCGAAAGTGCGATCGCTCTTTCATCAATCAATAAAAACTTCTGAGTTTGAACTACAAGTCTAAACATGGTAAGCAGTAATCGCAACTATTCCATCAGCACTATAAATAGCTTCGATGCGTCTAAAAGTAGGATGAGTCCACCACACTTTCAGGCGATTTCCTTGAGCCGGAGCCGTACCAATTTTACCGTAACCTGCTGTCAATAAAAGTAATTCAAACTCTGTAGAAGGCAAAGTTTTGGCAGTAATTTGAGTGATGCCATCAAGCTTATGCTTATCAAGGGTCATAGCTACCTTGATAAGTGCTGTAGATGCGGTAGCCAGGGAATACTAAAGCAATGCCAATTGGACTGTGAATAGTCCCCGGATAGCTTTCTTCTGGCAAACTACCCCCAATCCGAATTTTGAGCGCACCCAGCCAAATGTAGAGCCCTGGAATTAAAGTATCTAAACTGTAGGCGATCGATCGCATTTGAAGATCAGGGGGATTAATCAATTTTAAATACTGTGGCTTTTTAGGTTGAGAAATGGACATGGCACTGATTCCTGTGCGGTATGGTGGAAAAGCGGTCTTGTTGAGAATATTTTAACATAACCTATCTGATTCTAACCAGAAATTAGTCGTTGTCGAAATTCCTTAACTGCTGCGAGGGAATTGGGATATCGGACATATTCCGCCAGCAATTCTATATCTAAATTAGGGAGAATTTCGCTGCGATAGATTTGCTCATAACCGCAGGTTTGGACAAATTGAACTGGAATCTCTTCTCGTAGATAGTAGAGGCTAAAACGTTCATTTTGCCAAAACCAAACCTCTTTAACATTTAACCTTCTGTAAACTTCCAGTTTATTCAGCCCACCACTGGTAACAACATGCCGCAGGGTTGTAGAACCAAAGGGAAAATAGTCGATATCTGCTTCTAAAAAGTAGATTTCTAAAAGGTCTCCAATGCGCGTTTTTCTGATTTCATGGCGACGGGAGCATTCGGAATCTTGGCGTTGGAGTGCTTGTTGGTCAAGTAGAGCATTGAGATCGCTTGTCAACATAGTATTATCTCCTTTAGGTTATCTTGATTGTAATTTAGTCAGGACTTGTACCAATTTTTTATGAGGCTGCATAGAATCCGATCCCCCCTAACCCCCCTTAATAAGGGGGGGACAAGATTCCGATCAAAGTCCCCCTTATTAAGGGGGATTTAGGGGGATCGAGATATATGCAACTTCACATTAAATTGGTATTAGGGATGGGCTACGAAAAACCCGGTTTCTACGTGAATATTTGTCGCAGAGATGCAGGATTTGTCTCAGAAACCGGGTTTTTTAGCCTTAGTTCTATTCGTGAATGCGATCGCGCTTTCTGAAAATCTTGTTAAAAAAATTTGCCTTAAAAAGAAGGATTACCTATTGACAGGGCTGGGATTCTCATGGTATATTTTACATAATGGGAGTGGTGACTAAAATAATTATTTTAGTCACCACTCCCATTATCAGATTGTACTTCATTTGCTAGGGAAAGTCAAGCTTTTTACCCTAAAAAAAAAGGCGATTTTTTTTAAATGCAATCAAAAAAAATTAATTCGCCCCCATTACTAATTCTCCCTTCCCTTCAATGACTTCGCCAATTTCAAAGGCCGGAATGCCCTGAGATTCAAACCATTTAACAGTCTGTTCTACTTCCCTGCGATCGAGCAAAATGACAAATCCAATCCCCATATTGAAAGTATTGAACATATCTGCGGTGGCAACTTGACCAGCTTCAGCAATCCAGTCGAAAATGGGCAAACTTGGCCAGCTATTAGTGTCAATTTTCACAGATTGATTGGCTGCCAAACAGCGGGGCAAATTCTCCGGTAAACCGCCACCAGTAATGTGCGCCATGCCGTGAATATCCAAACCACTCTTAATTGCTGCGAGGACTGGCTTCACATAAATTGTAGTCGGAGTTAATAGGACTTCTCCTAAACTTTTGCCACCTAATTTTTCCGGTTGGGAATTCCAGTCAAAACCCAAATCGCCCGCAATTTTTCTCACCAAACTAAAACCGTTGCTGTGTACCCCCGAACTAGCCAGCCCGATCGCGACATCTCCGACTTTAACCCGCGAACCGTCTAACAATTTGCTCTTTTCGACAATACCTACGCAAAAGCCAGCCAAATCGTACTCTCCGGCTTGGTAAAAACCCGGCATCTCGGCAGTTTCCCCGCCCAACAAAGCACAGCCAGCTTGTTTGCAACCATCCACAATCCCAGCAACCACCGCAGCTAATTGTTCGGGATTTAACTTTCCTGTCGCCACCGGATGTGAGCACGTCGTTGACGCACATCGCTACCAAGTCGATACCTACTGTGTCGTGTCGATCGAGCTCGTGGGCCAATTTCAACTTAGTGCCAACCCCATCAGTGCCCGAAACCATAATCGGCTCTTTTAAACCCTCTGGGACGCTGAAAAACCCGCTAAACCCGCCGAATCCGCCTAAAACGCCCGATCGATGAGTGCTCTTGACCATACTGCCGATGCGATCGACAAAAGCTCTGCCCGCCTCAACATCGACACCCGCTTCTCGATAATCCATAAGTCCGCCTTCGTCGATTTCTAGTGTTTAGTGTATTGCTAAGCTGTCAAAATACTCTGAATTTGTGTAAAGTTTTGTAAATTTTTGTGAACTTTTCGGGAATTGTCAAAAACGCTGCAAACACTACCATTAAAGCATTTTCTGAGACCGATAACTGTGAAGATTCGATGAAATTTTGGCAAATTGGATGGGATGTGCGATCCCCAAGCTCAAAAGTTTGTGGTAGTCTGTTGCAGTTCCTCAACTAAACACAAATTGCGAATTGAGTAAGAGTTGTCAAGTGTCAGGGAAGTTTCAGGCAAATTTTTGATCCGCTGGAACAGTAAAGCAAAAATGCAGCCCGACAGTTTGTTTCGACTCGCGGGGGAATAGCGAAGGGTACGAGGGAAATCTCGAATGCCCGATCGCCGAATAGCCAATCCCCTAACCTCGGTTGGCAATGGCTCTTCACAAAAATGGACGTATGAAGGAAAAATTTGTTGGTAGTCTACTCGCTGTCCTGTTAGTTCCTGTCTTAGGAACAGCATCATCTTGTCACGCACAAGCAACTGATGCCTCCAGGCAAAGCTTTCAGGGAAACAAGCAAGTAGTTTTGGCCCAACCATCTCCGCAGTCAAAAGTGACTCGAATCGAAGCACAAAAAGTCGGACAATACCAAGCAAGGGCTGATGTAGACTCTAACTCGATCGCCAAAATTCAGTCTCACGAATTGGAAGGGCGACAAGCAGCGACAGTCTACCTGCGAAATATTCCAGTCATCACTTTTCTAGACGAGAGTATCCAAAAAACTGATGCTAAGGCATCAAATGCCAGTAATCAGTCAAAAGTAGCGGGCGATCGAGCAAATGTCTCGGACAGCAAAAAGTCCAGCAATTCCAGCGCTCAAGAAGCTGACCCAGTATGGCGCGCATCCAGCTTAGCAGCAAGACTCAATCAGTTAGCGCGCAACAACGTTGATCCAAATAGTATTACCGTCAAGTGGGAAAAGGACGATCGCTACCTAATTCAGGCAAACGGCGAGGATTTGGTAGACATCAACAGCAAAACCATTCTCCCCGACACCACCAGCGACTTTAGCCGAGATGCCCTTCAAGTAACCAATCGACTACGCCGACTCCTGGGTAATGCCGCACCGCTGGCAGAAATCGTCGGCAAACCCCAAGCAGAACGGCCTGTGCTATCCATTGGGTCAGTTCAAGTTCGGATTAATGGCTTGGCTTCCTGGTACGGCCCAGGATTTGATGGCAATCTCAGCGCCAGTGGCGAACGTTTCAACCAAAATGCCTTGACAGCAGCCCACCGCAACTTGCCCTTTGGAACTCTAGTAATGGTGAAAAATCTCGACAATGGCCGCACAGTCGTTGTTCGGATCAATGACCGTGGCCCCTATGTGGGCGATCGCGTGATTGACTTATCCGCAGGTGCCGCCAACGTGCTCGGCATGATGAGCAGTGGTGTAGCGAGAGTGGAAATAGAAGTCATGGCACCAAAGTCGGCAGAAACTGTTGGACGGTGAACGCTACTCTGAGGGACAATACAGACGAATGCCTTCAGGAGTTGATCCGTGCGCCTGTTTACGACGATTGCAGCCCTACGCTGCTACTTAAATTCAGAAAAGTCTGCTGCATCGAATTTACAAATCGGTTTAGTGCCGACAATGGGAGCTTTGCACAGCGGACATTTGAGCTTGATCCAGCGGGCTAGACAAGAAAATGCGATCGTGGTGGTCAGCATTTTTGTCAACCCGCTGCAATTTGGGCCAAAAGAGGATTTTCAAGATTATCCTCGCAATTTGGAGCAAGACCGGCTGTTGTGCGAACAAGCTGGGGTTGATGTAATTTTTGTTCCTTCAGAACTAGAAATGTTTGGGAAGTCTGGAATCGATGCAGGGAACTCTGAGATTCCTGTTTTGAAACTGATTGACCCTTCATTTTTGACTCAAGTTGTGCCACCAGTGGCGATGACATCGGTTTTGTGCGGGAAATCCAGGCCTGGTCATTTTCAGGGCGTAGCAGCAATCGTCACTAAACTTTTGAGTTTGGTGCAGCCGACGAGAGCTTATTTCGGTCAAAAAGATGCCCAGCAGGTAGCAATTATTCGGCAATTGGTGGCAGATTTTAATTTGCCTGTACAGATTGTGGCTTGTCCGATCGCCCGTGAAGCTTCAGGACTGGCAATGAGTTCTCGAAATCAATATTTAACACAAGAGCAAAAACAGCAAGCCTCTGTACTCTATCGCGCTCTACAGCAAGGGTTAAAAACTTTCTCTTCAGGCGACCGTACTGCGAAGGAAATACTCGCTGTAGTGAAATCAGAAGTCGCTCAGGAGTCAGCAATCCAGCTTGAGTATGCAGAACTCGTCGATCCCAACTCTCTGATACCATTGGAAGTTGTAAAAACGGCGGGACTTTTAGCTGTGGCAGCCAAAATCGGTTCTACTCGGTTGATTGATAATATGATGATCAGGAATCGTCTGCCAATTGTGGCGATCGACGGGCCAGCGGGATCTGGCAAATCTACAGTAACTAGGAAAGTCGCCCAAGTTCTAGGCTTATCTTATCTGGATACGGGAGCGATGTATCGAGCTGTGACGTGGCTGGCGATGACAACAAACACGCCGATTTCCGATGAATTTGCGATCGCCGAATTAGTCAATTCGAGTTATTTGGAATACAATCTCGATCCTGCATCGGGTTTGACATTAAAGATTAATGGCGAAGACGTCACCGAAGCAATTCGCAGTTTGGAAGTGACAGCCCGTGTCTCAGAAATTGCGGCGGTTCCCGCCGTGCGAGAATTTTTGGTGGAACAGCAACGACGTTGTGGGAAAATAGGCGGAATTGTGGCAGAAGGTCGTGATATAGGTACTAACGTGTTTCCTGATGCGGAATTGAAGATTTTTTTAACAGCTTCGGTAAAAGAGCGATCGCGCCGACGGTTGTTAGAGCTCAAAGATGCCGATCGGGCTAACATCAGTCTGGAACAGTTGGAACGGGACATCGCCTTGCGAGACGAAAAGGACAGTACCCGCGAGGTGTCTCCTTTGCGTAAAGCGGCGGATGCTGTGGAAATTGAAACAGATGGTTTGACTATTGCCGAAGTGATCGATCGGATTGTCGGCTTATACAAACAGAGAATAGTTAATAGTTATTAGTTATTGGTTATTAGTTATTAGTTATTGGTTATTAGTTATTGGTTAACAATGCCCAATACCCAATGCCCAATGCCCAATGCCCAATTCCCAATGCCCAATTCCCAATTCCCAATTCCCAATTCCTAATTCCCAATTCCCAATTAACTACATAAGGTGTGAAGGAGATCAAAACGTGGAAAACTTCAAAAAGCTGTTGAGGCGGCGAAAAACTTTCATCGTTGCTTTTATAGCCGCCTTGGGTAGTTTTTTAATAGGCGTGACGTTGCCGATTAACTCGCCAGGAAATCAGCCACCTGCGCTATCATCGAATGCACAACTCGTGACGGTATCCGAGTCACAAGCAAAACAACCGAAATTTGATGTTAATAATTTAACACTGGCGATCAGGGAGAAAGTTGAGTTTTCCCAAAAGGCGATGGTTCAATTGCAGGAAAGTCGGTTTGAATCTACCGTACCGTCCAAGTTTAAGGGTACAACCCTGCGTGAGGCCAAACTCGACTCGCGCCAAAAGGCGATCGCCCTGACATTTGACGATGGCCCCTGGCCCACGACTACTACACAAGTCCTCGATATTCTCAAGAAAAACAATATTAAGGCTACTTTCTTCTGGGTGGGAAGATACCTGCAAGTTTATCCAGAACTAGGTAAACAAGTCGCGGCTGCTGGTCACGCGATCGGCAACCATACTTGGAACCACCAATACATTAAGTATAACGAAGAGGGTGCTGCTCGTGAGATCGATCGCACAACAGCGTTAATTGAGAAAGTAACAGGCGTCAAAACATCTATATTCCGCCCGCCTGGAGGCATTTTAAACAATGGATTAGCAGCTTATGCTCAAAAAAGAAATTATACAGTTGTGATGTGGTCTGCTGACTCTTTAGATTGGCGCACTAATACGGAATCGTTGATGGAAAATGTGATGAAGCAAGCTAATTCTGGCGGTATTGTGTTAATGCACGACGGTGGCGGTAATCGAGCGAGGACTGTAGAAGCTTTGCCCGATATTATTGCTAAATTCCGAAAAGAAGGGTATACATTCGTGACAGTCCCGGAGTTATTCAAGATGGAAGCCAATGATTTAAAACAGCAGAAAACAGCACATAAATAAAAAAGTGCGATCGAGGACAGGGCACTGCCGTATCCTCCGTTTATATCATTCCGATGCTAACGGATTTGATATGAGTTCTGGAAACAAGTTTATTGGTTGGTTTTGGGCGGGTTTATCAAGATCATTTGTGGGTGACAAAATCGATCGCGAACCCGCCCCTACAAAATCCCGATGCCCAATGCCCGATTCCCGATTCCTAATTATTAGGCAAAGACTGCCAAAAAGGCCGCTCTTCTCCCTTCCTAACAGTATTCGTGGCCGACTGCACATTCCCCCTAAGTTCTTGATAATACCTGTCATCGAGAAAACTAACATTGACACCAAAAGGTGATAGCAATTGGCGCAATTTTTCCTGAGTATAATCCTTACCTTCAATCAGTGCACCACGCGGATTAGAAACCAACAAATTGCCATTCACCGGCACTGAATTCACCATATTTGGCCACCAAGCATAGCCGCTATAGCCAAACATCGCTGGAACTTGAATAATTTGGTCATCTGTGAGTAAAAACTCTCTTTTCAACTTCTCTACAATCGGATTAAGTTTCTGCTTCTGCAAATTGAGATTGTGTTGAATTAAAGCTGGATTTTTCAAAGCAGCGCTGACTGTAATTTCATTGCTCAAACCGCGATTGATCTTCAAATCCCCGTAACCTTTTACTGCCAACTCTTCCAATAGCTTAACTCCGGCTTCTGGACTGGCGATCGCCATTATATACTTTCCGGGAGTTGTACTGGGAATAAAGTTGATAATTTCATCGACTTGGCGAGTCAACAGCCAAGAAGTATCAATATCCACTGGTTGGCCTTGAATTCTCTGGGCTTTAACAAAATCAAGCACTCCTGGATTAAAACTAGCATTCCCTGGATTGCCGTAATAAACTCGACCCATTGGATATGCAGGAATCGGGGGCGTTACTTGCAAGTTTCCGTAGCCATCAGCCCATTGATTAGCCGATTCTTCATTGCGAGGTTTGCCAATTTTAAACACATTCAAATCCCGATCTGAATTTGATTTAGCAGGGTTATTTTCTATGGGACTGCTATTACTTTTTACGGCTACATTAAAATTGCGGAGTTTGAGTTTTTCGGGAAATTGAACGTAGCCGTTTTTCTGGGTATCTTGCATCCAAGCCCGATCGCCCTGAATGACCTTTACTAGAGCACCAGTGGGTTCTACTGCTTGTTTAAGTTGGGAGATAAATTCGCTGTTTGCCGGGCCTCTGTCACTGACTTGAACCTCTGTAACAGGTGCGCTATGGGAGGGCATGATCCAAGGTGTAACACCCAGTTGGATTGTATTTGAGGCGATTTCTGTACCATTACTTATGGCAGTTGCTTTGAGATTGATGAGACCGTTCCAATTGCGATCGGCAAATTGTTTTGCTTCTACACCTAAGACAATATCGGTGCTGAAAACTAGCTGTTTAGTACCGGATATATCTACAGCTTGCCAGCCGTTACTGGTCTTCTGAAAAACGCTGATGTGAGGGCTAGCAAGACTGTCAGCAGTGATAAATACTTGAGAGCTTTTGAAGTTGTCAGACAGTTTCAAATGAACTTGAGAGAGCATTGCTGGGCGGCGTGGAGCGCGGACTTTGGTTTGTTGCCAAACTGGTATTTTGGGGGCGCTCGATTTGTCATTAAATAGAACCAGCGGGCCGCTAGATAAAGACCATTGTTCTTTGCCTAGTTCGTCTTGTTGATTGATTTCGCCGTCTCTGTTGGTATCTCCGGCAAAGAAGAAGTTCGATGAGGATGTGGCTGGCAAAAATGGGATAGAATTTGGCTTTATAGTTGGTTGAATTGTGGGTTGATTGAGTTCTAGTGCTTGTCTCTCTAATTCTTTGCGGGCGAGTTCTTGCTTTTCTAATTCGGCGCGGGCTAGTTCTTGTTTTTCTCGTTCTGCTTTCTCTAATTCTTGGCGAACGAGTTCTGCTTCTTCTCGTTCTTTGCGGGCGATTTCTTGGCGGGCGAGTTCTTGTTTTTCTCGTTCTTTTCTGACAATCTCGTTTTTCTCAAACTCTTGTCTTTCTAACTCTTTGCGAACAAGTTCTTTTTTCTCAAATTCTTGTCTTTCTAATTCTTTGCGGGCTTGTTCTTTTTTCTCAAAAGCTTGTCTTTCTAACTCTTTTTTCTGTTGTTCTTCTGCTAAAGTTTTTTGTACATTTCGTGCGACTTGCAGTTCATAGGTAGCGACTGTTAGACTGCCTTGATATTCGATGGTTTTGTCGATCGCGCCACTAGCCAAAAAAGAACCGTGGGGAATTTGGCGGAGTGTGTTGATAGCGGACTGCCACAGGCGTTGTGACTGTTCCCAACTAGCTGGAGAACTTTTTGCGGTGCGTCCGATTACGACAGCTTCACGGGCTATTCTAGCTGAGTCATTCCAAGTATTTTTGGCTGTTTCTTCGATTTGAATGCGACTTTTGAGATTTTCGAGTTGCAGTACCAAAGTTTCGGATTTTTGGCGCTGGGTTTGGGGCTTCCAGGGTTCTGAGAAAAACGAGGTGCGATCGGGATTTTTGGCAATTTGGTCTAATTCTAGTTTAAGGCGATCGCGCAATTTGTAGAGTTCGGGGAGCGATCGCGGAGATTCGCCCTCTGGCTGTCGCCCAGAGATTGCGAGTTGGTAGTTGAGGGAAGGTTGGGCCAGCGTTTGGGGGACTGCTACCCAGATGATACCGATGACGACACCGAAAGTATTGATAATTGCGATCGCAATATATTTAACCAAGCGCATATAGTTTATCCTCAGACACCCAAATGATTTTACATAATATTGGGTTCAATGGGGAATTTAATTATCAGGTTTTTGGATGGGGCTCAGAAACCGGGTTTTTTACGAAAAGACGTGTTGCTGTTCATAGATTAGGTAAAAACCCGGTTTCTTTGTCGGAGTCAAAAAGTCTTGTTATCGCAAATTCGCGCCATATTTTAGGCTTCATCATTTTCTTTGATTGTTTGTTCAATTTCCTGTGGGTAAGCATCGGCATAAGCCCACGCATTTACCAAGTCAGCGGCGGTTAAATCGGGAAATGATTCTAGGATGATAGCATCGGAAGCACCTAAACGTCGATCGCACACCAGAGACCAAACTGGTATGCGAGTATTGCCGATACAAGCATCGCCTCCGCACACACCAGGAGTCTTTTTAATGCCTATAGCATCAGTGCTTAAGGTTTGAAGTAAAATTTCTATAGCCGCTGCTTTGTCGGCTGAATTTAAGGATGCTAGATCAATTTTTAATTCTGTGAGTGTCATTATTTACCATCCCATTTTTACAGATAGAATATCCTAGCTAAATTATAACGGAATAGGGCTTAGCATGGGCCCAGAAACCGGGTTTTTTACGAAAATACTTCGTTGCTGTCGATAGATTAGCTATAAGTGAGTCCACAAAATCTCGATCCCCCCTAGCCCCCCTTAAGAAGGGGGGGACAAGAGAGCAGTCAAAGTCCCCCTTATTAAGGGGGATTTAGGGGGATCTAGACTTGGCTACCAGCGAGATATCAAGAGGCTTTTAATCTTAACTTGTCACCTCCGATCGCTTCCATCTCCTTACCCGTAGCTACGAGCGCCAAAAAAATGCTATACTTTCATATCAATCTCCTACCTGGAAAACAACACATCACTGTTGTAGAAATTATTCATTTACTCCCTTATTCCCTAAAACTATCAGCAAAATCTATGAAATCCCGCTCTTGCTGGCTAATTTTTACCCTCATCGGACTCTCCTTAACAAGCTGCGGACAGCAAAAGTCATCTCAAGAAATTGCTGAAACAGTTAAAAATAGTATCGTGCTGATTTCCTACCAGAATGAAAGCGGACACGGTACGGGCTTTATTGTGCCGGGGTCAACGGGAGTTTGCACGGTTCTCACGGCACGTCATGTGGTGGAAGGGCGTAGTTTGAACCTGCAAACTAACGACCAAAAACTTCATAAAACTAACAGCATCCAAGCAAGTCCTAATCTGGATTTAGCCGTGGTAACGTTTCAGTCAGGTGGTGAAACTTGTCCTTATCCGAGTCTCAATCTTGGCGATTCCGATAGCGTGAAACAAACAGATCAAATCTACATTTCTGGGTTTCCAGACAGGGCTGGTGGTGGCAAATTAGTGCGACAATTTGTGCGAGGTTCAGTATCGGGATTGGATGTGTTGGAACAGGGTTATGGGATTTCCTATGATGCTTCTACTTTTGGCGGGATGAGTGGCGGGCCTGTTTTAGATACTAGCGGGAAAGTGGTTGCTGTTCACGGGAAGACTGACGCTCAAATTGTTGCTGATTTACAGAGTCAGCAAGCGAGTTTGTCTCCGCAGCAGCAAGCGGCGCTGCAACAAGCGGCGGCAAGAGTTGCTGGTGGAGGGGTACAAATTAATACTTTTCGGTGGGGAATTCCCATTAAAACTTATCTGGCAAATCAGTCTAATTTAATTACTAAAACAGACTATTCTAAACTAGAACAGTTATTGGCGGCTGGTAAGTGGCAGGAAGCAGATGAGGAAACTGCTAACAAAATGTTAGAAGTGGCGGGGAGACAAAAAGAAAGTTGGCCAATAAAGGAGGCTGTCGAAAATTTTTCGTGTCCAGATTTGCGGGCGATAGATCAACTTTGGGTAAAATACAGTGAGGGACGCTTCGGCTTTTCCGTGCAGAAGAGCATTTATCAAAGTCTGGGCGGTACTAAAGAGTTTGATATGAAAGTATGGAGCGCTTTTGGTAAAGCGAACGGCTGGTTAGTTAATAGGAAAAAAGGACTAAAGTGGCTGTGGCTGGATGATTTTTCTTTTACTTTTAATACCAATGCACCCAAAGGGCATCTGCCGGTGTCAACAGCATGGGTGTCAACAGAATTACCGGTGTCAACAGGATGGGGAAGCACGAAGAGAGGGGGAGGGTATTTTTTCGTTCTCAATCTTTTTTCTCGTGCTGATACTTGTAAATTGTAACCTATAAATGATTCAAGTTTTTATTAAGAATTATTATGGAAAAAAAATCTACAAAGTCATGCGGTGTATGGATTTTCGATACCTTGCACTGCGACTTGCCATCCAGGATGTTGCCAGTAACTTGAGGGTTATAACAATTAGCCAAAACTAAATTTTCAATGAATCAGGACTTACGCACTCCGACCAAAGAAACCGGGTTTTTTTCCGAATCTGCGGGATGTAACGAAGTATTTTCGTAAAAAACCCGGTTTCTGAACCCCATGCGTAATTCCTATAAATTTAATATCACTTAGCAGAATTAGAACCAGCAATCCGATCCTCCTCTGCCAAAAAAGGAGTTAAATCAATCTCTGGCGAAGATGGAGAAAACTGAGAAGTTGCCAACTTACCATCGCTATTTTGATAAACCCCACTACCACCATTCAGCAAATTTCCCATCATATCTCGCATTGCATTATAAGCCTCCGTATCGCTACCGGGCTTCAACGTCACCAATAGCGGACAACTATCGCGACCCAACCTAGTGAAAGCACAGACAACATATTGATTAGGAGTATTAGGATCGCGTCTATAACCTAAATTAGTCAAACCATCTTTGCGATAAATTTCCAAGCGACTAGCAATTTCTTCGCAGCGTTTTAGGGGTGTATAACCACCGCCTAAAGTTGTCACAATTTTTAGCCAAGGTTGTGGACCTTTATCGTGACGGTACATGACAGTCCAAACTTCACTACCCCGCTGAGTATCTGGCTGATTTTGGCAGGAAAAACGAGCATTTTGTCCAACCAATAGGGGCGTCCAACCTTGAACAACAGCAATTCCCGCACCGCCAATAGCCGCTAACAAACCTAGTACACCAATAGTCAGGTTTGCGACGTTAAAAAACTTTCCACTATTACTCACTGTACAGAATCCTCGATAAAATTTTGATAGACAACAAGAGCGATCGTAAGTTGAGAATTTCTACATCAGCCAAGTAACGAATTCCTGAAAACTGGTCTGATGTCGAATAATGCTATTATAGTATTATGAAGTCAAGAATCGGCTGCATAGCGATCGCCCTTAACTACAACTTACGAAATATTCTCATAATAGCGTTGAATCTTATCTGCAAAAACCGGAACTTCTTCCCTCAACCTGACAAGTAATTCATCAACAGTCAGGGGTGGATTTTTCAAATCCTCAACTTGTTTGCTGACGACATTAGCCATCAAATCCGGTGCAACCTCATAAAGACGATTCAGAAAAACATCGGGGTGCATAGCCGTAATTCCCCAAGGATTTAAAGACTCTCGTGGAAAATCTCTCAGGTTGGATGTAACAATAACTTGAGCTTTAGCAACTACCGCAGCCGCAGAGACATGACGATCGCCTGGATCGTTAGTCATCTGTTGAATCAAATTCTCTGGAACTTCAACCATTGCATTAGGAAAAGCTGCCTTAAGTGCAGCCTCAAAACGCGCCGCCCTCTCACTTTTCATCCTTCCAGTATTGACAAGATTGCGAGTTGCACCGTCTAAAATTTCTTGCGACCAATATAAATCATACAACCCAATCTCCGCAGCACGAAAGAGCGTATCGCGCAAGTGCATAGGAAATATCACGCAGGAATCCAAAACCACAGGATAAGGAATCAACCTGCTAGCTGTATACTCTGGTCTCATGCAATTCCTCTTCTTGGCTAAACTCAGCTAATTCCTTGAGAATTTCACGGCGCTTAACAGTACGCTGCTGTTTATAGCCGATCGCACCTGCCAAACTAATCCGCCGCTGGTTTCCTACTTTTCCATAGGCAATTTCCCCGTTATCGAGCAATTTGACTACAAATTCTGGCGACACATTCAGCAAACTCGCAGCTTCTTCAACAGTCATATCTGGCTCGATCGGCACTAAAGATACTGCTTTACCAGCCGCCATCAAATGTGCGGCTTGACACAACAATTGATAGAGAGATTCAGGAAGTGCGATCGCTTCCCCGTTAATTTCAAAAAGTTTTACTTGTAATGTCTCAGAATCATCATTTTCTATCTTGAGACATAGCATTTTATCCAACAACTTGATAGCTATTGTTTCTTCTTCTGTCGGTAAAACCGGATCTAGGAGTATTTTTTGCCTGTTCATGGAAATGTTTCCTGAATTGGTTTAATGCTATTATAGTATATAAGGTAGCCAATGTGCTAAACTCAGTATACACTCAAAGCTCACAGGGAAAATGATAAACAATCATGCAATTAGAAGATTACTTTGAATTTTTAACACCAGAAGATATCCGCATCAAAGGAACCCGCGTAGGTATCGAACACATTCTCTACGAATACATCCACCGCGGCCAAACTCCAGAAGCCATAGCTCAAAAATTTCGGACAGTGACTATGGCTCAAGTTTATGCTACGATTTTGTACTATCTGGAAAATACAAAGACTGTAGGTAAATATGTAGGAGATTGGTTAGAATATTGCCTCAAAGCTGAAGCTGAATACGATCGCAATCCATCACCATTTTTCTTGAAAATGCGTCAGGTTAAAAAGCAAAATCAGAAATCTAAACTACTAGATCGAGTTTATTAATTATCTTTATTTAATGCTATTATAGTAGCAACTAAAAATTGTAGTAATAAATCGCCTTTTGTTACCATGCAACCTGATAACAGTGATAGCAATGAATCTACCAGCGGGCAGCCACGCAAAAGATGCGAATATAGTGGAGAATTCTTGTCTGCCGATCCTAATAGTGACTATAAGATTTGCGCTTATAAATGCAAGGGCTACGCAGCTTTAGCAACATTCCCTTGGCCCAAAGATCGCCCCTGTCCTCAATCTTTTAACGAAAACTTTCCAGGGCCGTAAAAATTAACATAAAAAACGGAGAACGAAAATGTCTGAATTAGAAAAAGGTCTAGCCGCCTTTAACACCCAAGATTATACCCAAGCCTTTACCTTGTTAAAACCACTCGCAGAACAAGGAAATGGTGAATCCCAGTGCATCATTGCCAGTATGTACCATTTAGGATTAGGTCGAGAAATGATGATATTAGAAGCAATTAAATGGTACATCAAATCCGCAGAGCAAGGCTATGGTGTTGCCTCAAACAACTTAGCAGGAATTTATCTGTGCGGTGCTGATGGTGTAGCAGCCGATCGCACTTTAGCAGAAAATTGGTTTCAAAAAGCCAGAGAACAAGGATTTTCACATACACCTATTTCCAGTGAATATGTGAATCAAGCTAGCATGGAGGGGGCGGGTTTACGAGATTATTAGTTTTAGTCAATTATTGTTTGTAAAACCCGCCCCTACGACATTGCGAATCAACCGGACATCATATAAAAACCAAAACAAAAACCCGGTTTCTAGCCTCGCACTACGACTAAAGAAACCGGGTTTTTCATCAAATCTATCGACTACAGCGAAATATTATCGTAAAAAACCCGGTTTCTCGGCCTCGCAAAATCCTACAACTGCTTCACCTCAGCAACCAACTTTGCAACCACATCCTTAGCGCTACCAAACAACATCATCGTCTTATCCTGATAAAACAACTCATTGTCAACACCCGAAAAACCAGCACTCATTCCGCGCTTAATTACGATCGTATGTTTAGCCTTATCAACCTCCAAAATCGGCATCCC
>REAP01000104.1 GCA_004294385.1 Oscillatoriales cyanobacterium
TGACTTTCGCTATTAGACAGGGAATTCATTCCCTGTCGGACTCGTAGGATGATTCAACGACTTGGAATGCTTTCAGGCTTAAGTTGACACCTATGGGCATTGCCGTCTCCGAACTATCATCTCGCTCGTGCAACCGGAATTGATATTATTGAGTTCAAATCATTTTAAGCCATAAAAGTAGGAGCAAAACTGATGACTATCCTCACGGAAAACTCTCAAACTCAAAATAGCACCGCCAGCAAGTTACCCGACGGCCCGAAAGAAGGTAAATTTATTCAGACAGTCAAAGGAATATTGAATCCCCTCGATTATTTGGAGAAAAAACATCAGCAATACGGCGATATTTTTACCAGCCAATTCAGCAACTTTCCAACCCAAGTAATTATCAGCAATCCTCAAGCTATTCAAGAAGTTTTTACAGCGGATTCTAAGTTGTTTCAATCTGGGAGGGGAAACCAGATTGCACTACCTTTAGTAGGCTCCAATTCATTATTGTTATTAGATGGCGATCGGCATTTACAGCAGCGCAAACTTTTAATGCCACCTTTACACGGCGATCGCATGAAAGCTTACGGTCAAATTATCCGCGATACAACTGAAAAAGTAATTAATAATTGGACTACGGGTAGCTTGTTTATAGCGCAAGAAAGTATGCAAGAGATTTCCTTGGAAGTCATTTTACACGCTGTTTTTGGACTCAGCGAAGGAGAGCGCTACCAACAAATTCAGCAAGCCATTGTGAATATGCTCAATGTTTTTAGCAATCCTTTGAGCGCTACCTTTTTGTTTGTCAAGTCGCTGCAAAAAGATTTGGGTGCTTGGAGCCCTTGGGGACGGTTTTTGCGGCATAGACAGCGTTTAGATGAACTGCTTTATCAAGAAATTCGCGATCGCAAAACTCAATCCGAACCGCTGGGCGAAGACATTCTGAGTTTGTTGATTTCAGCCCGCGACGAAGCGGGTGAACCAATGAGCGATGTTGAATTACGGGATGAGTTAATGACAATGCTGTTTGCCGGTCACGAAACTACTGCTACGGCTTTAGCATGGGCTTTGTATTGGATTCACTATCTCCCGGAAGTGCAAGAAAAGCTGCAACAAGAACTCAGTTCAATTGATGTCGAAAATGCTGATGCGATGGAAATTGCTAAACTGCCATATTTGAATGCTATTTGTTCAGAAACGCTGCGAATTTATCCGGTTATTTTCTTTGCTTTTCCCCGCATTTTACAAGCTCCAATGCAGTTGATGGGTTATAATATTCCTCAAGGAATGATGATTTCTTCCTGCATTTATTTGGTTCATCACCGACCAGATATTTACCCAGAACCGAAGCAATTTAAACCGGAACGTTTTCTAGAACGGCAATTTTCCCCCTATGAATACTTCCCATTTGGGGGAGGGAACCGTCGCTGTATTGGTGCGGCATTTGCGATGTTTGAAATGAAGTTAGTTTTGGCAAAAGTGCTGTCGCGGTACTCCTTTGAACTTGCTGAAAGCCGTCCGGTTTTACCTGTGCGCCGAGGTTTGACAATGGCACCTGCTGGTGGAGTGCGTCTGCGGGTAAAGGGCAAAAGATAATGAATATAGGGCATTGGGCATTGGGCATTGGGCATTGGGCATAGGGCATTGGGCATTGGGCATACCTCACTTTAATAGACATCTCCTAAAAAGCTTGTCAAGAACAGGCAAGATGAGTGTTCCACAGTTATTATTGGAGATGTCTATTGAAAACTGCTATACTAATGACTAATAACTAATGACTAATGACTAATGACTAATGACTAATGACTAATAACTAATGACTAATAACTAATGACTAATAACTAATGACTAATGACTTCTTAATTTCTTTGTTGTTGGAGAGGAATCTCGATCGCAAATTCCGAGCCCTCTCCCAGTACAGAATTGCACAAAAGCTTACCACCGTGCTTTTCTGCGATAATCGACAGCGAAATCGCTAAACCTAAACCCGTTCCCTTACCAACAGGTTTAGTCGTGAAAAACGGGTCAAATAGGCGCTTCTTAACGTCTTCGTTGATGCCGGGGCCACAGTCTGTAATCCGAATCGTCACCCAGTTACTGTCTGTTAGTTCCGTACGAATCTTAATTTCTAGATTCTGGGCTGTGTTTAGCTGATTTTTTGTGGTAATATCTGTATGATTAATCGGCATTTCTAATGCGTCGATCGCGTTACTCAACAAATTCATAAATACTTGATTTAATTGACCAGGATAACATTCTACTTCGGGTAAATCACCGTATTCTTTGATAACATTAATAGCAGGTCTATCGGATTTACTCTTCAGGCGGTTTTGCAAAATCATCAGTGTGCTTTCAATGCCTTCGTGAATGTCAACTTTTTTCATCTCCGCTTCGTCAAGCCGGGAAAAAGTTCGTAAACTCAAAACTATATCCCGAATGCGATCGGCTCCTACCTTCATCGATGAGATCATTCTTGGTAAATCTTCAACAATGTAATCGAGTTCGACGGCTTCTATTTCATCTAAAATTGCTGTGGTAGGTTGCGGATATTCCTGCTGATAAAGTTGTAGTAGTTTCAGCAAGTTTTGACTGTATTCGTCAGCGTAGGTAAGATTACCGTAGATAAAATTAACGGGGTTATTGATTTCGTGGGCAACTCCTGCGACTAACTGTCCCAAACTCGACATTTTTTCACTCTGAATTAACTGAGATTGGGTGTGCTGGAGTTGGTGCAAAGTTTCCTCTAACTGTAGAGTCTGAGCTTGAGCTAATTTTGCAGCATTGCGGGTTTGGGTGTAAAGTTCGGCATGATCGATCGCGATCGCAATTTGAGCCGTCACTGCTTGCATCAATTCCACTTCAGAATCGTTCCAAATTCGCATCTCTCCAGCTTGATAACAGCCAATCGCCCCAATATCGCCAGAAGTAGTTTGAACTGGTAGCACTAGCATAGAAACAACTCCAAATGTTTGATAAATTTTGCCTATTTCTACACTTTTAAAATTGCTAATATTATTAATTTGTATGATTTTCATCTGTCCAATCTGCTGTGCTATGATACTAGATGAATTTTCGAGATAATCGGAACCCAAAAAACTTAGTAGTGCCGGATTTTTGGCTTCGCAAGTTACTTCCCAAACGGAATAATTGTTATGAGGTCGATACCAAGCAAAAATGCACCAATCTAACTGCATCAGATTGCGGATTTCTGCTACGGAAGTTTCTAGGATTGTGTCTAATTCTAAAGAATTGCGAATTTGGCAGGCAATTTGGTTGAGCAGTTGTTCTCGTCTAGCTTGCTGTCTGAGTGCTTCTTCCGATCGCACTAAAATTTCTTCTGCAAATTTGCGATCGCTCAAATCTTGGACGACTGCTTGAATAATGCTTTCATTTCCAACTTGGACGATTGTCAGCACGACTTCTGCCGGAAAATCCGTACCGTCTAAGCGCTGGTGCATCCAATCAAAACGGTTATTGCCGCGTTGAAAGGCGATCGCGATCATTTCGTTAGCCATACTCAAAGATTCTTTGCCACTGGGTTGGAAATGCGGCGATAATTGGCCAGGATTCTTGCCGACAAACTGCCCTTGGCTAGTGCCTCCAAATAGTTCTATAAAGGCGTTATTGACATCGCGAATACCATTTTCATCTAACATTAAAACAGCCAAACTGGTTGATTCGTAAAGCAATCTAAATTTAGCTTCTGACTGCTGCAATGCCACTTCTGTTTGCTTGCGATCGGTAATGTCGGCAATCATCGCCAAAGCGCCGATATAGCGTCCCTGTTTGTCTGACATGGGATTGGTAGAAAGGATCGCCCACAAAGCGCTCCCGTCTCGGCGGCGGAACTTGAAATCGTGCTGTTCGCGGATGCCTTGACGGCGGCGCTCTAGATTAGCTTCACAGATAACAATACCTTCTTCATCCATGAAATCAAATAGCGTCTTCCCCATCATTTCATCGGTTGTGTAGCCGAGCATATCTGCCATTTTTTGGTTTGCAAAAGTAGTTTTGCTCTCGGCATCTATCGTCCAAATCCCTTCGTCGGCTGTCTCTACAATGCACCTATATTTTTCTTCGCTTTCTCGCAGTGCTTCTTCTGCTAATTTGCGATCGCTAATTTCAATGATTACTGAACCAATGCCGATCGCTCGATCTTCTGTGTCTAGCAGAGGAAAGTAAGAAGCTACAATGTGTCTAATTATCCCAGGCTCTATCTCATTTTTGCCACTGATTTCGAGATTGATGACAGATTCTTTTGTTCTCAAAATTTCCTGGTATAGAGGCTCTACTATCGGGCCGATATCCGGCAAGATTTCTCCCATAGTTTTGCCGATATGTTCTGCTTCACTAGCGCCATTCATTTCTGCTAGCATTTTATTGATTTGTACGAACCGAAGTTGATCGTCCAAAATACAAAGTCCAACAGGTGAATCGGTAAAAAAAGCGTCAAACCGTGCTTGTCGCAGAGCTAGTTCTTTTTCGAGAGATTTGCGATCGCTAAGATCTGTTAAATAGCCAATCATCCCGATAACTTCTCCCATACTGTCTTTTAACAGGGAGAGTGACAGATGCGAGTGAAAATCTTCTCCCGATTTACGGCGCGTTATAACTTCCACTTCGTGGGAGCCTTTTGTTTGTAGCGGTTTAATGACTTTTTCTAACAAGAATTCCTGTTCTTCTGGTGGGTAAATCAAAGCAACGTGCTGTCCGATAACCTCACTTTCTTGATAGCCATATAACGTTTGAGAGGCTTGATTCCAACTGGTGATCGAGCCTTCCATATCTGTACAAATTACCGACTCGCGCATTTGTTCGATAATCTGACTTTGCAGCCGCAATTTTTCTTTATTCTGTTGTAATTCGGCGATTGTGGCTTGAAGTTGTTGGTTAAGTGTTGCGAGTTCAGCAATTCGCAGTGCCAGTAAGTTTTCTAGATTTGAGTTGCTGCGATCGCTCCGGTCTTCTCCTAACTGGCTTTGCATCTGACCTGTCTGGAATTGGTACATTCTATTATATCTTTTTTTGACACTCTCAGGGAGTCAACGCCACTGAGATTCTGCGGACAAAGTAGGCTTGGGTAATACCCAAAGTCTAACTCTCGCTACGGTCGTCAAAACCCGTCTACCCAGTTCGCCCTGGGTTTACACCTAACTTACTGGCTACTTTTCTCAGAATATTGGCAGCACCATTTAAGTCTGCATTCACAATCCTGCCATTGGCCGATCGATACAGTCCACGTTTAATTCGCTTTCCAGACGCTTTCCACCCAGGTGGCTTTTCACCATATTTGGGTAGGGAGTCACCATCTAAAAAACTAGCTTTCGATGTATATGCTTCTTCGGTTTCTGCGAACTTAATGCCGTGCAAGTCGCACAGTTGACTCAATCGGTCTTTCAACTTACCCAAAGGCATTTGAACAAACTTTTGATTATTCTTTTTGCCCATGTTGACATTAGACTTGAAACCTTGATTCCAGCCGCAAACAATGTTACCGACGTTGTACTTCAAGCAATGGCTGATAATCAATTTTGCGGCTTTATTAATGCCATCACGCATTTGGTGATTACGTTTTCGGGTAACACGGTCTAACCAGTCGTCCCAGTAACCTTCAGACTTTCCTTCTTTCCTGGTTGCGACTTTCTTATTCCACAATTGATTCATCGCTTTCATAGCACGAGAATCAATCAAGAAAGAGTTTCCTAATGTATCGACACAAGCTGCTAAATTATCAGCAGTTCCCAAGTCGATTGATAACGCTTGATTAATGTCTAGGCTGTGCTGTTCTTTTTCAACTTCGTAGGACATTTCCAGGTAAAAAGCCCCATTTTTAGGAAGAATCGTAAATTCTTTCACTTTGGAAAAATCCAGATTCGATGGCATAGGTAAAAAGAATTCAGAAACTCCAAACCATCGCCTTACTGTTAAACCCAAGGAAAACCTTAACTGATTGTCAATAAGTTTGGGTCTTAAACCTCCCGAATTTGGATAAGCCACTTTGAATAATTTAGAACCTTCTAGATATCCCGGTGGCTTGGGCTTAAAATGCAATTGACCTTTGATATACAAATCTCTTAATTCTTTAAAAGATTTGAACGCTTCTGTCACCGACATCAATGTTTGCTGCATTGGCGTTGATGGCAACGACTTGGCAACCATTGACTTTGCAACTGACGGTTCAAAGGATAAGTCAAACTTTCCAGCCAACAACCTTCCTGTCTTGAAAAAAGTTTGGCGGGCTAAGTAAACGCCACTGTTGTACAGTTTACCAGATTGTTGGCAGAGATACTCTAGCAATGCTTTAAGCTCCTTATTTGGAGACAACAATACTTGCTGAACTCCCATTGCTTTTTTAGCTTTAGTCACCTCTGTTTTCCCAAAAATACTTGATTTGTCTAGTTTAGGCGAGTACAGTGGATATGTCAAGCTGTATCAACAAAATATTTATGTTGCCACTACCAGAATATAAGACCCACAACCACGTCAAGTTCTTACTCAACTACCACTTCGTCTTTATTCCCAAACGCCGCAAGAAAGTTTTAATAGATGATGTGGCGACTAGAACCCGCCAAATATTTTTAGAGTTGTCAATTGAAAAAGGTTGGGACATTCTAGCCCTAGAAGTAGCCCCAGACCACGTACATCTGTTTGTAGCTGTTAAACCAACAGATACCCCTGCGTTAGTGATTAAGTTGTTCAAAGGTCGTTCTAGTCGTTATTTGCGGGAGGAATTTCCGCAACTAAAAAAGCTACCGTCTTTATGGACAAGTAGCTATTTTGTGAGTACAGCAGGTAACATCAGTAGTGAAGTGGTAAAAAGATACATAGAAGACCCGCATCATTCAGCTAATTAAGAAAGAACACGGGGACTGAAGTCAAGAGCGCCGCTTCCCTCTCAGGACTAAAGTCTCTGAGTTTCCCGCATCCCGTATTGATTTTTATGAATTTTAATGTGTGATTGTTATCACCCCGTTAATTGTTGACAGTAACGGAGGACACGGCAGTGCCGTGTCCCTACAATTCGGGCGATAGTAGGGACACGGCACTGCCGTGTCCTGACTGTGAAATTAATCGCGGGCGATGCCTTCAGCTCGCGCTGCCAACTGCACTGCACTGGCGACAGCAGTAGCAACTCGATCGTCAAAAACAGACGGTATAATGTATTCTTTGTCAAGCTTAGAAGGGTTGACTAAAGAGGCGATCGCGTAAGCTGCTTCCAAATACATATTGGTAGTAATCGTAGCAGCCTTGCAGTCCAAAGCACCTCGGAATATGCCCGGAAATGCCAAAACATTGTTAATTTGATTCGGGTAATCACTACGCCCAGTGGCGATGATTGCCACATCATCCATAATCAATTCTGGCTGAATTTCAGGAATCGGATTTGCCATTGCAAAAACAATCCGATTCTCGGCCATCGAACGCACCATCGAGCGGGTAAGAACTCCAGGGGCGCTGACTCCTAAAAATACATCCGCACCAGCGATCGCATCTTCCAAAGTACCGCTTGAAGCCACTGCAAATTCGAGTTTTTCTGGGTTCATGTCCGTGCGGTCTTTTGACAGGACACCTTTGGAGTCGCACATGATGATGTTTTCGGCGCCTGCTTTGCGTAACAACCGGGCGATCGCAACTCCAGCAGCACCGGCTCCATTAATCACGATGCACACTTCTGACATTGATTTCTGCACTACTTTTAGGGCATTAATTAATGCTGCTAAACTGACAATTGCAGTGCCATGTTGGTCATCGTGAAAAATCGGAATATCTAGAGTTTCGCGTAATCTTGCTTCGATTTCAAAGCAACGGGGCGAGGAAATATCTTCGAGATTAACACCACCAAAAACTGGGGCAATATTCTGGACTGTGCGAATAATTTCCTCGGTATCTTGGGTATTCAAACAGATAGGAAAGGCATCAATTCCGGCAAATTCTTTAAATAGCATGGCTTTGCCTTCCATGACTGGAAGTGCAGCCATCGGGCCGAGGTTTCCCAGTCCCAAAACTGCGCTACCATCGGTAACAATGGCCACAGTATTTTGTTTGATTGTTAGGTTGTAAACTTGTTGGGGGTCGTTGGCGATCGCAGTACAGATGCGCCCAACCCCAGGGGTGTATGCCATTGCCAAATCGGACTGGCGTTTGAGCGAAATTTTGCTTTCAACTCGGATTTTACCGCCACGGTGGAGGTGGAAGGTGCGATCGTATACATCGATCACTTTAATATCGGGCAGTGCTTTGACTGCTTGCACGATTTGTTCGCTGTGCTCGGTGCTCGAAGCATCGACGGTGATCTCACGAATGGTAGTGGCGCGAGTTTGTTCGATCAAGTCAATTTGGCCGAAGTTGCCACCAACTGAGCCGATCGCGCTGATGACGCCTGCCAGCATTCCCGGCTGGTTTGGCAAGGAAACGCGAATTGTTAAACTAAAGCTGGGGTTCGGTGTCAGTTTTACCGTCATGGCTTGATTTTAGATTTGATGATTTCAATCATTAGATTTTATCTCTAAATCTCAAATCTAAAATCTAAAATCTAAAATCGATTGAGCCGATCGCGCTGATGACGCCTGCCAGCATTCCCGGCTGATTTGGCAGGACAACGCGAATTGTTAAACTAAAGTTGGGGTTCGGTGTGAGTTTTACCGTCATGGCTTGATTTTAGATTTGATAATTTCAATCATTAGATTTTATCGCTAAATCTAAAATCTAAAATCTAAAATCTAAAATCGGTGCCTGGTTGATCACTTTTCATTTTAGCGATCGGCTGTTTCACAGTCACACATAATAGAAAAGAATTTACAAGCCAAACAATCTGTGGGAACTTTTTCTAAGCTTGAACGATCGACAGTTTCTAGGGCTTCACTACCGGCGGGCATGACGCACAGAGCAACTTGTCCGACTCCAGCCATAAGTTCAGCAACCCGCTCTAAAATACTATCGATTTTGTCAATTAGTTGCTCTGCTGCTTCTAGAGTCGGCGCGATAATCAAAAAGGTTTTGACTCCTTCGGGGCTGGGTGCGAAGCCTAGAGTGCACTCTCGTAATAGTGCCTGAGTCGAGAGACTGAAACCGCGATCGAAGCGATCGATTACAGCTTGATAAAAGGCTTGAGTCAGAGAACGATCGCCAGAAATAGGTTGAAATAACATGGCAACTTCCTTGTTTTAGATCTTTAGGAGGATTGAAAAAATTTTAACATACCTTAATTTAATCGATTTAATTAATTTTTCTAGCGATCGAGATCATCAACTGAATGTGATTTTTTTTGGTTTGTGTAGCGATCGCAACTATGATAAAATACAGTTTGTGTTAAAAGGGTTGACTGTTCTCTGTTGACGGTTCACTGTTGACTGTTTGAAGAATATCGATGCAATCGGAACAAATATCGTGCCATATCGAAGTAAAAATATTCCTAATTTTGGCCATAACTAAGTAAATCCACCTAATTAAGCGTAAGATACATATCAGTCGCCAAGTGCTTTAGTAATCGTTCCCTGAGCGGAGTCGAAGGGTTCAATGACCATAAATACCTTAACCATCTTGGCGGTTGCTATACATCACGAAAAAGCTTGTCATATAAGCATTCTTCCTTCTACTTTATAAGTTATGTTCTCAACTACATCCCAGCTAAAAGCAAGATTTGACAAAGCATTCACCGCTGCATTCGGCGAAAGTGCTTCAGGTACCGATCCGATGTTGACCGCCGCAAGCAATCCCAACTTTGGAGATTTTCAGTGCAATGCGGCGATGAGTTTGGGGAAAAAGTTAGGCAAGTCCCCACGGATAATTGCCCAAACCATCATTGACAACCTCGACATCGCTGACATCTGCGAAACCCCAGAGATTGCTGGCCCCGGCTTTATCAATTTAAAGCTGAAACCGGCTTATTTGGAAGCGGAAGTTAGGGCGATCGCGATCGACCCCCGTTTGGGGATTTCTGAAATAGAAGCGCCTCAGAGAATCGCGATCGACTTTTCCAGCCCGAATATCGCCAAAGAAATGCACGTCGGGCACTTGCGATCGACTATTATCGGCGATGCGATCGCCCGCATCCTCGAATTTCTCGGCCACGACGTCATCAGAATCAACCACATCGGCGACTGGGGAACCCAATTCGGGATGCTCATCGCCTATTTGCGCGAAGTTCACCCCGAAGCATTAACAACTGCTGACGCTCTAGATTTAGGCGATTTAGTCGCATTTTACCGCCAAGCAAAACAGCGCTTTGATGCAGACGAAACCTTCAAAGAAACCGCGAGACAAGAAGTAGTAAAACTGCAAGCCGGCGCCGAAGATACCCGTCGCGCTTGGAAATTGCTATGCGATCAATCCCGCCGCGAATTTCAAGTAATCTACAATTTGCTCGATATCAAATTAACCGAACGTGGCGAATCATTTTATAATCCGTTATTACCCGCAGTAGTCGAAGATTTAACCAATCTCGGTTTGCTAGTAGAAAGTGACGGTGCAAAATGCGTTTTTGTAGACGGTTTCACCAATAAAGAAGGGGAACCATTGCCGCTAATTGTCCAAAAAACCGACGGCGGTTACAACTACGCCACCACCGATTTAGCCGCCATCCGCTACCGCATCAAAGAAGACGGTGCAAAACGCATAATTTATGTCACCGATTCAGGACAAGCCAACCATTTTGCTCAAGTATTTGCAGTAGCCAGAAAAGCCAATTGGATTCCCGAAGATGTGGAAATTGTTCATGTTCCCTTCGGTTTGGTATGCGGAGAGGATGGTAAAAGACTCAAAACTCGTTCTGGGGATGCAGTGCGGTTGCAGGATTTGCTCGATGAGGCGATCGTGCGAACCCGTGCAGATTTGGAAAAAAGATTAGCAGCAGAAGAAAGACAGGAAACAGAAGAGTTTATAGCTAACGTTTCTCAAGTAGTTGGTTTGAGTGCAGTTAAGTACGCCGACTTAAGTCAAAACCGCGCGAGTAACTATGTCTTTAGTTACGACAAAATGCTGGCTTTGCAAGGAAATACAGCTCCTTATATGCTCTATGCTTACGTGCGCGTGCAGGGAATTCGCCGCAAAGGAGGAATTGATTTTGATAATTTAGATGCTGGTGCGAAAGTGATTTTGGAGTCTGATGCGGAGTTGGTATTGGCGAAGCATCTATTGCAATTAAATGAAGTTATCAGTTCTGTGGATGGGGATTTATTGCCAAATCGAATTTGTCAGTATTTGTTTGAATTGAGTCAAAAATTCAATCAATTTTTTGAGCAATGTCCGGTTTTGAAAGCTGAGGAACCATTGAGAAGTTCGCGGTTAGTTTTGTGCGATTTGACGGCGCGGACTTTGAAGTTAGGCTTAGAATTGTTGGGGATTCAGGTGTTGGAGAGAATGTAATTTATTTTAACCGCTGATGATATAATTCATCTGCGTTAATCTGTGTTTATCTGCCTCTATCTGCGGTTGAAAAAAGAGAATTTTGCAACCGCAGATGACAATGGATGAACGCAGATTCACGCAGATGAAGAGAATTAAGCCTTTTATGGGCGGGCAGGATGCCCACCCCACAAGAAATTTACTCTTTGTGGAACAGGCATCTTGCCTGTTCTTGAGAATGGTGCAACATCTTAGTTATACAAGCTCTCCAGGATGTCTTTAAACATTGTTACGACAATTTGGCGATCGTTATCCCTCACAAATATATCGTAATTGGGACTTGAGTTAATCTCAATTAACCAGTATTCACCATTTTTGTCGATCGCAATATCAAAGCCACCATAAGTAACATGGATTTCCGCAAACACTGGCTGCACAAAGCTTTCAATCTCTGAGACAATCTTGGAGTCATTGATATGCTTAGCTTTTGCGCCCTGCCAGTGCAGCGGGCTTAAATTACCCATAAATCTAGCGTCTGATTTATCTTTTTCATACAGCAAAACTAGCTTTTTATTGAAAAATACTGCCCGATATTCATGGCGGATATCGATATATTCTTGAGCTAGGCAAATGTAGTCATAATCTTTGCTGTTGACATTGAATACAGTTTCAATAGCTGCTTGAATTTGCTCATGGGTTTCACACAGGAATACATTGTTTCCAGCGGAACCGCGATTTTTCTTAATAATCACGGGGATGGGAAATATTTTAGTTACTTCGATCGCAATTTGTGCACAATCTGGCAAAGTCAAATATTGGCGATACTTGTCATCGCAAAAAGGAGACACGAAACCGACGGTTTGAGGAGTTCTAATGTTCCCTTGTAACAATTGGTAGGTATATTCTTTGTCTTTAAATATTTCTATTATTGGTGCGCTGTCAAATGGTGTACAGTAATTAACAAAGTAATAGTCTTGACCGCAATTTTGAATTCTGATTAGGTTTTGGTTGGATGCCAGGATTTCATAGGTGATATTTAACTCTTGACAAGCTTCAAGCACGAGACTGATATTAGTTAGCATAATGTTAAGTGGAAAGAAGTTCGGCAACGGATTGTGTAACGGATTTAACGGATGGATGGTGTAGTATTTTCAATCAGCTTTTTATGAACAGGCAAGATGCCTGTTCCACAAAGGATAAATTGTCTTGTGGAACAGGCATCTTGCCTGTTTTTGAAAGATAAATTGTCTTGTGGAACAGGCATCTTGCCTGTTTTTGAAAGATAAATTGTCTTATTGTCTTGTGGAACAGGCATCTTGCCTGTTCTTGAGAATGGTATAACATATGAAATTTAACCGATTTAACCGTATCCTACAATTAGATTAGCCCGATCGCACAATCTGATCCCTGTACACCCCAAAATCGATCGCACCCAGGAGAAAATCGCCATGAGTGTGGCGTGATTGCGAAATTAGCCAAAAGTTAGGGGTAGAATAGTCCAAGAGCCGATCGCTCGATCGTAGTCTACAGCGAAATATGACCCCACCGCAGCCACCCCATAAACCTCAAACCGTCTTGGGTGCTATTACCCAAGCAGTCCAGACTATTGCTAAGGTTAATTTTAACCAGCTAGTGCTGAAACCGAATGCCAAAGTACCCGAACTTTGGGTACAGGATGCCGGTGCTGCAAAAGCCGAGGTTTATCCGCTATTGGGCGATCGATATCTTTTAGGTCGATCGTCCAAATCCTCTGATATTGTAATTCGCAATCCCGTAGTCAGCCACCTACATTTATCCCTGTCGCGGGATACTAGGCTGGGAACTCCTTTTGTCATCAAAGACGAAAATTCTACTAACGGAATTTACCGTGGTAAAAAGCGAATTCAAAGTATGTCCCTGCGTCACGGCGACGTATTTACATTAGGGCCACCAGAACTCGCCGCTGCTGTCAGAATTCAGTATATTGATCCGCCACCTTTGTATTCAAAAGTTTTGCGTTATGGCTTTTATGGCATCAGCGGAGCCACGGCTTTAATCGGGATGTTGATAGGTATTGAATCGACCAAATTTCAAGTACGTCCTCTGCCAAGAAGTGTCAACGGGCCGGTGATTGTGTACGCTCGTGATGGTCAAACTCCCCTGCGTCCTCCTCAGAATAATGCTCACTTAGAATTAAAGACATTACCAGATTTTTCGCCTTATTTAGCCAAGGCGGTAATGGCTTCAGAAGACAGCCGCTATAACTGGCATTTAGGAGTAGATCCCCTCGGCGTTTTACGAGCACTTTTAACCAATGTTCGTGGAGGAGGAATTCGCGAAGGAGGCAGCACTCTTACACAGCAATTGGCAAGGAGTTTGTTTCGAGATTATGTGGGGACTCAAGATTCGGCGGGACGCAAATTTCGGGAAGCAGTAGTTGCCTTAAAATTAGAGAGTTATTACAGCAAAGATGAGCTGTTACTGACTTATTTGAACCGAGTATTTTTGGGGATTGACCTTTATGGTTTTGAGGATGCAGCTCGGTTTTATTTTGGCAAATCTGCCAGGGATTTGACTCTATCAGAAGCGGCAACTCTGGCAGGGATTTTGCCTGCTCCCAATAGTTTTAACCCGATTCAAAATTATCAGTTGGCGGTGCAGTATCGCGATCGGGTAATCGAACGGATGCGGGCGATGGGTACAATTTCTCAGGAAGAAGCCGATCGCGCGAGGCGATCGCGAATTGAGATCAACCCGAAAGCGCGCGAATTTCTCCAAAGTACGATCGCTCCTTATTTCTACAGTTATGTATTTGACGAATTAGAGTTTTTACTAGGGGAACAGCTAGCCAGAGAAGGGAATTTTATTGTAGAAACTGGCTTAAATCCCAGCCTGCAAAAACTAGCAGAAAGTTCACTCAGAAATTCGGTTGAAAATTCGGGAGCAAGGGCTGGTTTTTCTCAAGGAGCCGTGGTAACACTCAACACAAAAACAGGGGAAGTCCTAGCTTTAGTTGGGGGTGTAAATTACCTGCAAAGTCAGTTTAACCGAGCTACTCAAGCATTGAGACAACCCGGTTCTACCTTTAAGATTTTCAGTTACACAGCAGCCCTAGAACAAGGAATACCAGCTAGTAAAAGTTACTCTTGTGAACCCCTGTCTTGGGGCGGACAAAGTTACAGTGGCTGCGAAAGAACTAGCGGTAGCACAGATATGTATCGAGGTATAGCACAGTCAGAAAATGCCATTGCTTTGCGAGTAGCCCAAGATGTTGGTTTAGACAATGTAGTGCGAATGGCTAAACGTTTTGGAATTACATCTCCTTTGCGTTCTGCTCCTGGTTTAGTATTAGGTCAAAGCGAAGTTAACGTATTGCAATTAACAGGTGCATTTGGGGTTTTAGCGAATCGGGGTATGGGAAATCGCCCCCATGTAATCAAGCGAATTATTGATAGCAGTGATTGCGAAGATAGAAAAGATTTTAAAAGTTGTCGGGTGGTTTATGACTATCAAAAAGATGGAGTGGCTAATCAGCAATTAGTTTCGGAAGTCGTAGCAGATACCATGACAGATATGCTGCAAGGTGTCGTGCGGGGAGGTACTGGTAGCAGTGCTGCTTTGGGCTTGGGAGAAGCCGGAAAAACTGGCACAACTAATGATAACAAAGATTTGTGGTTTGTCGGTTATATTCCGAGTGAACAACTGGTGACTGGAGTTTGGCTGGGAAATGATGATAATTCTTCTACTCAGGGAGGTAGTCGAGATGCGGCTCAATTGTGGGGGGATTATATGCGACAGGTGGCGCGTTAATTCATCAGGAAATATTAACGCCAGATTTGCTATAATTTCTACGATCGGTAATTCTCAAAACTTATGATCCAAGTTTCACCCAAGCTCGTAAACTTCGAGGAATTTGTGGAGTGGCTACCTGAAAATTCGACGGTACGCTACGAATTGCATAATGGAGATATTGTTGAGATGGCACAACCAGTAGGCGAACACGAGGAAGTTATCAGCTTTCTTGGTATCGAAATTCCTTATGAAATCAAACGTCTGGGATTACCTTATGGTATCCCCCGCCAAGTGATAGTTAGACCCCCTGAAAAAGATTCGGGTTATTTCCCTGATTTGTTGGTGCTGAATCGTGCAAATCTGGTGAACGAAGCATTGTGGCAAAAACAGTCTATCCTGAGTTTGGGTGCATCGATACCTTTGGCGATCGAGGTTGTGTCAACTAATTGGCGCGATGATTACCATCTCAAATATGCTGATTACGAGGAGATGGGTATCCCTGAATATTGGATTGTGGATTATGCTGCGTTGGGTGCGCGTAGTTTTATTGGTAATCCGAAACTACCGACAATTTCTGTGTGTAATTTGGTTGATGGTGAATATCAAGTCCTTAAGTTTCGAGATCATGATCGGATTGTGTCGGCAACTTTTCCTGATTTGAACTTGACTCCAAATCTAATTTTTGGAGCTGGTTTAGTGTAAGTTGATAAGTTGTAGATTGGGAATTTTTAACCGCAGAGGGCGCAGAGAACGCAGAGTTAGATAAGAGAGAGATTAATAATTTAGGGTGCTATTTTTGACCGAATACATAAAAAGTAGTGATATCATTCCAAATTCCTTGTTCGGTTTGCAATGCTTCTATTTCTGCTTCAAATTCTGCCTTGGCTTGTGCTAATTGCTCGGTTGAAAGTGTTGATAACGGGGGCGGATATTGTCCGGGGGCGGGATGGGAATTTCCGGCCCACATTGCTTTTGCTTTTTCTAAACTGATATAGCTACCGTCTTGCTCGATTTTAATTTCTATTTCGTTAAATCCTGCTTTTTCGAGCAGGTTTCGGCATTTTTCAACAGTACCTGTGGGTTTGCTCATTTTGAATGAAATCCCGTATTTTTCGGCTACCTTCTGTGTCACAACTCCGCCTACAAAAGCGGTGTCGGCGAAGGCATGAATGCCGATGATTCCTCCTGGTTTGAGGAATGTGTGCCAGTGCGTGAGGGCTGCGTGCAGATCCGACATCCAAATGAAGGCGGAAGAGCAAAAAATGCGATCGCAACTATTATCTGGTAAGTCGAGATTTTCGGCATCCGCCAGCAAAAATTCTGTATTCTTGAGATTTAATTCTAAAGCTTTGTTTCTGGCTACATCGATCATTCCCGCCGAAATATCTACGCCAATAACCCGACCTTCAGATCCTACAATTTGAGCGGCTGCAATCGCCACATGACCGGTTCCGGTCGCAATGTCTAAAACCGTTTGTCCGCGACTCACTCGCCCGTATTCAACGAGACGCTGAGCAATCTGTAAATGCCAATCGCTAATGTCATAGGTTTGACTTCTGCGGGTGTACAAATCTGCGATTTCTTGTTTGTATTTGTCTAACTTAGGTTGATTATTCATATCGTTTCCGGTTGCATCGGAATGATTTAACCGCGAAGGCGCAAAGGACGCGAAGGAAGAGAAGAGAGAGATTAACAATACCGATGCTAACGGATTTGATATGACATAGGTTTTCACTTTTTGCGCTTGGCTAGCTTGTCTATTATACAACTATTAGAGTCCAGTGATTGCACTAACCTACTTTATTTTAATCATTCCGCAAAGCTGCGATCGGATCTAAGCGCGCTGCATTTCGAGCCGGCAAGACTCCAGCCAATAAGCCTACAGTAAAGGATAGCCCAAAACCGGCTGCGATCGACCATACTGAAATTACAAACGGAAAACTAAAGGTTGTGGCGGCCCCAAAGGCGATCGCAATTCCCAACCCAATACCCGCCGTACCCCCAACAGTCGAAACTAAAATCGATTCAGCCATAAATTGAATCAGAATAGCTGCATTAGTAGCGCCTACCGCTTTCCGAATCCCGATTTCCTTAGTGCGTTCCACAACTGACACCAACATAATATTAGCAATGCCGATGCCGCCAACTACCAGGGAAATCCCAGCGATTGCCACTACCATCACTGTAAACAAACCTACCACATTGCTGAAAGTATTCACAATATCAACTTGATTGATAACTCGAAAATCATCCGGTTGTGGCGGATAAATATTGTGGCGCAAACGCATGATATTTTCTACTTGAAATTGAGCATCAGCTAAATCCGACTCCCCCGTAGTTTGTAACCAAAAACCAGAGATGGCAATTCCAGCCAAAGAATTTCTACCGACAATTCGAGCCGACATATTTTTGAGCGGAATATACACGCGATCGTCCTGATCAGTACCCCCTACCGAACCCTTTGGTTCCATCACTCCTATTACCTTGTAGCGCCCTCCCTGAATACGAACATCCGCCGATAGGGCATTAGCGCCGACTCCAAAAAGCTCGTCTCGCACCTTAGAACCGAGGACAACTACTGGCTCAGCAGCATTCAATTCATCCTCATTAAAAAAACGTCCCGCTTGAGGTTGAATGTTCTTCACATCGGGATAATTTAAATCGGTTCCCAAGATAGAAGTAGATGAGTTTTGCCCGCCATAAACAACTTGCACTTGGCGCTGCAAAAAAGCCGAAATTGCCTTAACTGCGGGTGCTTGTTTGCCGATCGCCCTAGCGTCATCCCAAGTTAAAGTAGAAGCAGAACCACTACCCTGACTAACACCACCAGATCGCGAAGCACCAGATAAAACCAACAACACATCAGTACCCAAAGCCTTCAACTGTTCCTCAGTAGACTTTTGTGCACCCTGGCCCACGGAAGTAATTGCAATCACCGAAGATATGCCAATAATCACACCCAGCATCGTCAAACTGGTACGCAATTTATTATTCCACAGCGCCTCAGTCGCCATGAATACAATTTGAACATTTGAGATTTTGTTAATATTGGGGCGAGTTTGTAATTTCATATTATTTGTTATTGGTTATTAGTTATGTGACACGATCCGCCGGGGGTTGAAACCCCCGTCTCATAGCTAAAGTCGGTTGAAACCGACTGAAAATTCGTCTAAAACCGATGTACATCAACTAACTCTTCAGTCCTCTTTCAGAGGACTTTCGCTATGAGACAGGGATTTCAATCCCTGGCGGACTCTGCGACGAACCAACTAGCCCCGACTGCGCGGACTAACTACTAACGCAAACGACTTCCACCACCCGGTTGCAAACCCGGAATTCCCGACGATGGATTTTGAGATTTAGGCCGCAATCCTGGTGGGAAACTAATAAACACCTTTTCATTTCCCTTCAAACCCGATCGCACTTCCGTCTTATCATCCACCGTCATCCCCGTCTTAATCGGAATAAACAGAGGCTTCCCATCCTCTCCACCCGGCACAAACACTCCCGTTTCCTTTCTTTGACGAACAATTGCCGCAGTCGGGACAACCAAAACATCCTTCAATTCACCAGCTTTAAACTCCACATTCACATTCATACCCGATCGCAATAGTTTCTTCTTATCATCAACAATCGAAGTTTTCACCTCAAAACTGGTAACATTTTGCTGGACAATCGACTGAGGCGAAATTTGATTAACTTTGCCCGTAAAAGTCTTTCCCGTATAAGCATCAGCTTGAATAGACGCACCTTGGCCAAGGCGGATTTGAGCAATATTACTTTCTGCGACATTAGCCACAACCTGATTTTTTGAAGCTAAAGACAAAATCGAAGAAGACGTCGCCGAAGAAACTGCACTACCTGCTGTTGTAGGTGTGACAAAAGCTCCCGGATCAGCATATTTGCGGGTGACAGTACCGCTGAAAGGAGCGCGAATTTTCGTATCATTAATCAGCGCTTGGACAGTTTGAAGAGTGCCTTTGGCGGAGAGAACTTGAGCACGGGCGATCGCAATTTCTTCCGGGCGAGCACCAGCTTCAATTAGTGCCAAAGCTTGCTGTTTTTGCTCCACTGCGGCCTCGGAAGCGGCAATGTCTTCGGATCGCGCCCCCGATCGCACCACATCCAAAGCTTGCCGTTTTTGCTCGACTGCGGCCCGTCCCGCTGCGATATCTTCCGGGCGAGCACCAGCCTGAATTAGCGCCAAAGCTTGCTGTTTTTGGTCAACAGCGGCCCGCCCCGCAGCGATATCTTCCGATCGCGCACCCGATCGCAACAATGCTACAGCTTGTTCGGCTTGTCTGATTTGAGTTTGAGCGCGATCGCGCGCGGTGCGAGAAGTATTTACAATTTGGAGAGAAATGGCCCCGGATGTGTATAGTTCTTGATTTCTTTGAAAGTCTTCTTCTGCTTGTTTTTTGGCATATTCAGCATCCCTAAGTTTAGCTTGCGCTTGGGTAATATCTTCGGGACGATTACCCTTGAGCAATTTTTGGAGAGTTGCTTGTTGTTCGGCTAATTGTGCCTTTGCTGCTGCAATATCCTGACTGCGATTACCATTGAGCAATTTTTGGAGAGTTGCTTGTTGTTCAGTTACTTGTGCTTGGGCGGCGGCAATATCTTGGGTTCGATTACCATTAAGTAATTTTTCCAGACTGGCTTTTTGTTCAGCTACTTGTGCCTTTGCGACAGCAATATCTTCGACTCGATTCCCGTTAAGTAATTTTTGCAGATTGGCTTCGGCGGATGCGAGTTGTCCGCGATTTTGGGTAAGTTGTCCTTGGAGGTTGGAGTCATCCATTTGAGCGAGAATCTGCCCTGTTTTAACAGTGTCTCCTTCTTTGACGAGCAAACTTTTGAGCACTCCCGAAGTTTTGGGGCTGACATTAACACTCCTTTCGGGTGCAATTGTGCCATTTGCTGAAATTGCGATCGGCAAATTCACCCTTTCGACAGCAACGGTTTTTTCCTTGCGTCTACCTTCCCGGCTGGATTTGACTGTGAGTTGGCTATAAGCTGTGTAGCCAACTCCTGCCAGCAATCCGACGGCGAGGAACCCGATTAACCAGGGAGTTAGTCCTTTTTTTATCTGAAGATGTTTTACTAAGTACATATAAGTTAGACCGATCGGGCGTCTGCTTCATTTTGACCGATCGGGAACCAAAAAGGTTCAATTTAAGTCTGACTAATTTTTTGAGGTTGTGCTGTTGTGTCGGATTATTTTGAATAATCAGGAAATCAGCTAAGATTAATTGAGAATCTCGATCGATGAGGAACGCAGACATGAGCATTCAATTAGAGTTGCCACCGGAGTTGGAAAGTCAACTATCTACTGAAGCAGTGCGACTAAACCTACCTTTATCTGAATATATCCTACGTGTTTTATCGATCAGAAAAGTTTTGAGTAACCCACCTAAAACTGGAGCAGAACTTGTTGCTTATTGGCAAAGCGAAGGAGTCATCAACTCACGACCTGATATTACCGATAGTCAATTATATGCTCGAAACCTGCGCCATCAGGCCGAAACACGGACATAAGAAACGCTATGTACCTTTCGGGTTAGTCAAATCATAGTGATTTTACCTGCCAGCCATCAACACCTGTTCCGCAGTCAGTTTTAAATCTGGGAAAGTCATAGAAACGATGGTCTGATTGCCCCGAATCTGCTGAATTTGATATTCCCCATTCACTAAAGTGCAGATAGAGAGGGTAGGTTGTTTGGGCTTCCCAATGTGTTGAGTACCACCCAATCCTGCGTAGTCTGCAATCCAATATTCAGAAATACCTAAAACTGCGTAGTCTTCGACTTTACGGGAATAATCATTTTGCCAGTTACTACTAACAACTTCCGCCACAAATTTAATCGAACTGCCTAGTGTTAGGATCGACTCGTTAGACCAAAACAGTTCTTTGGTAAGTTCATTGCGATCGACAACTGCAACATCAGGTCGAAATGCTGTCATACTAATATTTGAAGGGCGCAATAGTCCCCGCTGAAGGACAAACCAAGGTAAGCCTATTCTGTCGATCTGGACACAGATTTTTGTGGTAATGAAGGCTGCAACCTCTTCGTGAGGGCCTGTTGGTTCCAAGTCGAATACCTCTCCATCGATCAGTTCATAGCGGTTATCGCCACCATAACGGGCGATAAACTCGTCAAAGCTGAGTGGTTTCTGTTGTATTGGTTGGTCGATCGCAATAGTCATAGCTCAACTTACCCCAATCAATTCCTTTAGTCTATCAGATGGAGCAACTGGTTAGATCGATCTCACGTCTTGCACCATTGTCAGCAACAGGCTGTCCGGCCTGTTCCACAAAGAGTGATTATTCTTGTGGAACAGGCATCTTGCCTGTTCAGATCGATCGAACTTGTGAAAAGTTCGATCGCACATTACCTCATCATCAAGCAACAGCCACCGCGCCAAACTCTGTAACCGCCGCCTCCGGGCCAACCAAAGAAACATAAGGTTCTACAAAAAATTTCCTAGCAGCATCCCGCGCTTGGGCAGCAGTCACCTGGGCAATTTCTGCTTGAAACTCTTCATCAAATTTAATTCCCAATCCCAAAGTTTCGTACCAGCCGACAACTTGAGCAATTTGCGAATTAGTTTGTTTTCCTAAAGCATATTGACCGAGGATTTTATTCTTGCAAGCTTGCAATTCCTCCTCACTTAGTTGGATACTGGCAAGTCGATCGACTTCTGTACGCAATCCATCAAAAGCCGTCTGTGTATTTTCCGGCGCAGTACCCATGTACACCACAAACTGTGCTGCATCCAAGCGCGTCGCATACAGCGAAGAAACATCGTAAGCCAAACCTCGCTTCTCCCGCAATTCCACAAACAACCGACTCGATAAACCGTTACCCAAATAAGTATTCAGCAACTTTAGTGCTACATAGCCAGCATCTTTTACTGCCGGTGCAAGGTAGCCCAACATCACCACGGATTGCTGGGTTTCTTGGGACTTCAGCACTGATTTCGGGTGGGCTGTGATGGGGGGTAAAGCTAAAGTTGGTAGCGGTGTTACGGGCGCTTTCCAGTCACCAAATATGCGATCGACCAAGGCGATCGCATCTTCTGTTGATATTCTGCCAGCTACAGAAATAACTACATTATCCGGGCGGAAATAGGTTTTGTGAAACTGTTCGAGTTCGGTTCTAGTCAGCTTGGACATGGTATCTTCCGTGCCCAAGGTAGAGAAAGCGTAGGGATGATCCTGGTACATCGATTGGCGCAATTGCTCAAAGGCGATGGAAAATGGTTGTTCTTTTTGCGATCGAATTGCTGATACAGCGATGCGTCTTTCCAATTCTACTTCTGCTTCCGGGAAAGTGGGCGATCGCATCAACTCACTCGCCAACTCCAAAATATCCGTAAAGTCGGCTGAAACCGTCTTCAAACTGACTAAAAAATAGTCTGAAGTTGAATCAGTACCCAATCTCGCTCCTACCGATTCTACACGTTCGGCAATTTCTAGCGAAGAAAGGCGATCGGTTCCTTTCGTCATTACCGCCGACAGTAAGTGACACAATCCAGCTTGTTCTGGCTGTACGCAACGGCTACCGGCCCGCAAAAATATCCTAGCTGCAATAATATCTGCTGCTGGGTTTTCTGCTGCCAAAACAACAATACCATTGTCTAAAACTGTGCGGTGGATTTCGTTTTTCATTGAATTATTTAATTGGTTAGTTGTTAGTTGTTAGTTGTTAGTTGTTAGTTGTTAGTTGTTAGTTGTTAAGTTGTTAGTTGTTAGTTGTAATAACCAATAACTAATAACCAATAACTAATAACCAATAACTAATAACCAATAACCAATAACTAAATTGGTTTTAACACCACAGCCGCGTAGTGTTTGGGAGAAAGATATTTTTGAGCTAAGCGCTGGATATCTAGTGGTTGGAATGCCTGAATTTTGGTGGGATAGCTGAGGGCTAATTCAGCTTTGGCGATCGTATTGTAATACCCATAAAGACCAGCCAGTTGTCCTGGGGTTTCGATGGAGAAAGCAAAATCGTTGCACAGCAAACGCTTACAGCGTCGCAATTCTGCCTCAGAAACTAGCTCAGATTGCAATTCCCAAAGCCGATCGCAAATCACAGATTCCACCTTTTCGACATTCTCCGCTTCCAACACAGCACTTATCGTAAATAAACTCGATTCCCGTTGTAGCGAAAAAGAACTCTCGATCGCCTCTACCCATTGTAGTTCTTCCCGCAGTTCCCGCACCAAACGAGACGATCGCCCATCAGCCAGCAACACCGACAACAAATCTAAGCCACAAGCACTTTCCAACTGCTCAACTCCCGGCCCAGTCCAAGCCATCATCAGCCGTGCTTGTTCCAATCTGGGAAGGTGGAGCTCCTGACGGCGAATTTCTGCTAGCGGTGGTTCAGCTTCTGCTGCAAACTTGGGACAATCCCACCTGTCAGAAAACTCCCCGAAAGCTTTCGCCGTCACATCCATCGCCTGTGCTTCCTCAATTCCCCCAACTATCACCACAGTCATATTTTCTGGTTGATAGTGCGATCGATGAAAACAGCGCATTTCGTGGGGTGTTAGCGACATCAGCAACTCTTCTGTGCCCAATACCGATCGCCTGTAGGGATGGCGCTGGTAAACTGTTTCCATCATTGCTTGGAAACCCAGCCAATCGGGGTCATCTTGAGCTTGGCGAATTTCTTCGAGTACCACATTTCGTTCGCGATCGAATTCTGAATCTGGAATCGAAGCCCGCAACAGTAATTCTGCTAGTGGCTGAGTAGTTTCTGCTAAATAACTTGCCGCCGCCGTGACATAAAAATGGGCGTAGTCGTGACTTGTCGCTGCATTAGTCACACCGCCGCGATTTTCGATTATTTGGTCAAATTCGACCGGGGCGATCGCGTCAGTCCCCTTAAATATCATATGCTCTAGAAAGTGAGCCATTCCCGACCACGAATCGGGTTCCAGCGTTGCACCCGCCTTTACCCACACGTCTAGTGCGACCACAGGTGTAGCCGAAATTCGCTGATGAATGACTGTTAATCCATTATTCAGCTTCCAGACGTTTGCTGGGAAATCTAAAGCAGTCAGGAGTTGAGACAAGCTAGTTCTTCTTAAACTACAGTTAACTTCGGCTTTAACAATGGTAGCGCTTTACAGGTAGGCGATCGGCGTTGATTGATACAAAAATCAATCGATTTTAGATTTTAGATTTTCCCTTTGTTACCATTTTTCAGTTTAAAAGTCAACAGCTTGCGCGGGTGATTGATGAATCAGTCGCGAGAAAGAGGAAGTAATCAAAAAATTTCAATATCTTTAATAAGAACACGACAGATATTCAGAGGAGAACAGACAAATGGTAGCTACCCTTGAAGACACCAAACGCCAAGCGATCGGCATGAAATTAGCAGACATGAAAGCACTGCAAAATTTACTCATCACTAACGAGCAATTGTTGATCAACTCCTGTAACGACTCCGAACTGTGCGATCGCTTCCGCGATATGCTTGAGGACGATCGCAAAAACCTGGGCGTATTAGAAACCGTAATCATTCAATACGGCGTTCAATCGGAACCCAAAGAAACAACCACAGAAATGATCAAAGAAGTTCAGAAACTAATGAAAGGTTCTGAACTAACCATGTTTGAAAAAGTCTCTCAGCACGAACTGCTCAAACACAAACAAACAATGGCAGGCCTATTAGTTCACAAAGCCGCTCAAGTAGTAGGTGCAGACATCGAAGCCGCCATTATTCCCCTCAACACAGTGAACTTTGAAAACCGCGCCCACCAAGAACAACTCAAAGGAGTTATGGAAATATTGGGAGTGCGCGAACTAACTGGAAAAGACCCCGAACAAGGGGTTTGGGCTCGCGTCCAAGATGCGATGGCTGCCATGAGCGGCATCATCGGCGGTGCTGTCACCCGCACCAAAGATGAAATGAACATCACCGAAATCATCACAATGGATCACCGCAAAGTCGATACCCTATTTATGGAAATCGAAAAAACCGACAGTCCGCAAAAACTGCAAGAATTCTTCGGTCAGTTATACAAAGACTTAAGCGTCCACGCAGAAGCCGAAGAACAAGTTGTTTACCCAGCAATTCGCAGCTACTACAGCGACATTCAAGAACTCTACGATGAGCAAGCAGAAATGAAGCAAATGCTCGCACACATTAAGGCTCTCAGCCCTGGTGCTACTGCTGAATTCAAAGCTCAAATTGAACAGCTAAAAACAGCGGTGAAGGCTCATGTGAAAGAAGAAGAAAATGATATGTTCCCTCAAATTCGCCGCAACTTCAGCGAAGCGCAAATGGAGCAAATGGCTACTCAATTCAAGGCAGCTAAAAGCACTTTGCAGCAAGAAATGGCTGGCTAATTGAGCATTCAGACATAATAGAGGACACGGCAATGCCGTGTCCCTACAGTATCATTTTCGGTAGGGACACGGCACTGCCGTGTCCTAATTTCTAACAATTCCGATGCCAACGAAACAGTATTATTTTCGGTAGGGACACGGCACTGCCCATAGGTGTCAACTTAAGGTCAAACCTATAGTCCGGCAGGGGTTGAAACCCCCGCCTCAAAGCTAAAGTCCTCTAAAAGAGGACTGAAGAGAAGACGGGCCCACAGACGAACTTGGCGGGCTGACAGCTTAAGTTGACACCTATGGGCACTGCCGTCTCCTAATTTCTAACAATTCCGATGCCAACGGATTTGATATCATTCATCCAAAATATCAAAAAACCCGCCCTCTCCTAACCTATGGTTATCGAGGGCGGGTTTGTCTAAAAACAACCTAATTGTTAATAGTTGAATCTCCAACTAGAGACTCAACTTAACATTAGAAACCAGTCGGAGAAGTAGCAGGAGCACCTAACAGTAAATCCTTCTGATCTTCAGGCAACAATACAGTCATTGCACTCGCTGTGCGGCTCAAGCTCATGTCATCAACAAAGCTGATACCTGCATTTTCACCTGCGATCAAGCTGGTATCAATGCTGCTGGCCATAACCGTAGCATCAAGTCCACCTTCAGTTAGAGGATCTAAACCAGCAGCAGTTCTTGCTGCTGTCGGTACTACCGTAGGTCTTGTATTGGGGCCCGGCACGTCAAAGCTCACCGGGTTTGGCCCAGTGCGGATTGGGAACGGGTTGGGAACGGCCGGATCATCGAAGACTTCCAAAACCGAGTAAGTGGCTGGGGAAAGATTCGGAAATACTGCAATACCGGAAGCATCACTTCTTACTAGCGGTTCAGTCGCAGCATCGTAGCGGCCGTTTTTGTTCAAATCCAAAGTGAATGGCACATTGGCAAGGGACGGTTCACTTCCATCTCGGACACCGTTGCGGTTGTCATCTCGGAATTTAGGAACCAAGAGGTCATAACGGCGAGAGTTACCCACCAAAGCGCAGGTAAAGATTTGATTCGCACCGAGAACAACATCCACTGGTTGAGTGGTTTGGAAGTAACCAGGAGGCGTTACTTCTCGAATGCTGTAATTGCCGGGGCGCAAATTGTTGAATGCAAAGACACCAAACTGATTGGTAGTAGTAGTGGGTTCTGTTGCTTGCAACACACCGTCACGGTTGGTATCGAGAAAAATGGTAACACCGGCTATTGCTGGTTCATTACCATCTCGATAACCGTTCAGGTTGAAGTCTTCAAACTTACAGCCGGTGATGCTGCTGTTGGGTGTGTTGGCAAAGGTAACGTTGGCGTCCTGAAGATTTAGGGTAACATCAACGCGATCGGCTGTAGAAGCCGAGAAATTCGCAGGTACAACTTCTCTGACAACATAGTTGCCCGGTTGCAAGTTGGTAAAGGCTCCTCTACCCTGGTCATTTGTCCTCAGTTGCCGTTCCCCAGTGTCGGGAGTGCCATTATTGTTGGTGTCGAGGAAGACATTGACGCCACTAATTGGCGCTTCACCCTGAGTTGGTTCGTACCGACCATTTGCATTCAAATCATTGTATTTGAAGACAGTGATGTTCGGTAGAGTGTTGCCCACACCGCTATTATTGCCAACACCCGGAGTAGCTGTAACAGGAGAAAAGACAAGTGATGGGGAGGGGCTGCGCGCCGGTAAAGTTGCAGTTGGCGCTGCAAAAATTGGCCGTTCGCCTGTTGCTGCGATCGATCTTTCACCTGTCTGTTGAACACCGTCGCGGTTGGTGTCTACAAATTTAGGGTCGTTTGGTTTCAGCGTATAGGTTGTGTCTACTACGATCAGGGGTTGTTCTTTGCTGATCGTACCCTGGAATCGCGCCTGGGGCCCTGGTGCCGAAACCAGAGCGGGGTTGGCAGTAGTTGGTACTGGAAAATTTAAATTACCTGGGACTCCGCCACCTACTTCTGCCGGCAGTACAGATGGAAAAATTTCCAACACTTTGTAATTGCCAGCCCGCAAATTCTTGAAGGTAACGACTCCGTTTGTATCGGTGATGGCGATGGGTTCGGAGGCTGCTCCATCCCAGCGACCGTTGTCGTTCACATCTAAAATGAACGGTACTCGCGCAAGGGCAGGTTCCAAGACTCCACCGACAATATTTCGCGTGCCGCTGCGATCGATGTCTTGAAATTTATTAACTTCAATTTGATAGAGGGGAGTGTCGCCAACTTGAGCGCAGGCAAAGGTTTGACCTGCGGCTACGGTCACGTCCAGTACCGGAACGTTGCCGGGGGGAGTGCTTTGGGGGAAATCTTGTGTTTCTAAGGGTTCTGCGTTTGGAGAATTAACTTCTAGTCCGGTAACAGGATTAATTTGTCGTGTAATCCTTTCTTCCCGAATCTTGTAGCTTCCGGGTGTTACGTTGAACGACCATGCACCATTTTTGTCGGATAAAGTGTTGGGTTCTCCAGCATCGCGTTGGCCGTTACCATTTGAATCAATATAGATTCTGACATTTTTAATGCCCGGTTCATTCCCATCTCGGAAGCCGTCGGCATCGATGTCGAGGTATTTGCATCCTACAATCCGGCTGCCTACGAGTGCGGTGTTGCCAAATAAAACGTTGGCATTTGCGTTGCCGACAGTGACAGCGAGGCGGCTGGGAGTAGTAGGAGTGAAGCCAGCAGGTACTGTTTCGCTGAGTACGTAATTGCCAGGGACAACATTTATGAATGAGAACGCGCCGTTAGCGTCCGTCGTGGTTGTGAATTCCCCACTGCTAGTATTGAATACACCATTGCTGGTTGCTGCTGGTTCCAGGAGGAAGGTGATCGTTGGTAATGTGCTAGTCCATGATTCATTTGCCTGTCTGATACCGTCGGCGTTCAAGTCATTGAACTTAATACCTAAAATTGCTGGACCAGTATTTCCAACCTGTAATTGCTGGGCAGTGCGTAGCTCATTGTCTAATTCTAATTCCATGATTTCTCCTTCACACCTAAATCCACGTAATTTACAGACTATTGTATTGGGCTTGTCAATTGCCAAGAGCTTTTGCTCATAGCTGACAACCGCTACTAGATTTTACATACGTCTGCACTCGATGCAATGTTCCCCATCTCACACAACAAGGCCTTAAGCTTTGTCGCTGGCAATTATATCAGGTTTTGAAGAACAGTGGTAATTTGAGCGCATATCTTTAAGACTTGCGCGCCTTATTCCTCTTCGCCCTGTATAATTAATTTTTCGATCTTCTTTAAAATGGCTCAGGTTCCCTCAGAATCTTGCTTCTAATCTACAAGCAAGCTTGGGAGTTCCCGCAAGTCAGGCTTGAGTGTTGGAAGTTGCCAACAATAGACTATCACGCGATCGGGATTTAAGCTCTTGCTGATTTTTTTGTCCGATTTGGGACTCATGGCACGCGGGGCCGTTTTGCCCTAAAACTCCGGTCATTCGATCGCACCCATTGTCACAACTGATTTCCCGATCGCCCAATTAATTATGCCATCAGTCTTGACAATTGGGTTGATTTGTGCATTGGGTTCCAGACCGACATTCTGTTGACCAAGGCTAGAAATGTTGACTGAATTGGTCAAAGGTCGATCGACCAAAAAATCACTAACTTGATAATTACCACGATCGCCACTAAAAAGCCAACTCTCTGCCGCCCTTTGGCCGCTTGCAGACACATCAGCATCACTGCGGAAATCCGTCAACGAGTCGCCATTCAAAGACTTAGCGGAGCGATCGACCTCATCTCCCGTCAATAAATCGATGCTACTGGCCCTGAGATCCGTGGTAGAAACCGTGACCACAGCCAGCGGAGTAGTTTGGATAAAACCAGGCTGTAGAACTTCCCTGAGAACGTAAGTGCCCACGGGAACATTGCGGAAACTGTAATTACCCTGAACATCGGTGAATGTGTTTGCTTCCCCTGAATCGATCCGGCTATTGTTGTTCAGGTCGATGTAAATTTGGGTATTGGCGATCGGCGGTTCCCCCGAATCTAGGCGACCATTAGCATTAAAATCATTGAATTTGACACCACTGATATTCCCAGTAGCCACCACATTGCCAAAACTGAGGTTAGTGGCGTTAGTCCCGTTAGTCACGAAAATGGGAGTAGGATTGGGCGTGGTTTGCCGAAAACCGGGCTGCGGAACTTCTTTGACTAAATAACGCCCTGGCCCCAAGTTGATGAAAGAGAAATTGCCTTGGGCATTGGTGATAGTCGAAGGTTCGTTGGGTTCTAGCCTGTTATTGTCGTTGAGGTCGATGTAAATCGGCCAGTTAGCAACTTTGGGTTCCGTTGGTTCGTTGATACCGTTGGCGTTGAGGTCGTTGAATTTGAAGCCGCTGATGCTACCCGTGGGAAAGTTGTTGCCGAAATTGATGCCGGCTGCGTTTGTACCGCCAGTAATGTCGATCGCACCAGGATTTGGCGTAGTCTGTACCCATCCCCGTTGTTGGACTTCCTTCACCAAATATCTGCCGGGAGAAACGTTGATAAAGTTATAGCTACCATCGGGACGGGTTAAGGTATTCGGTTCGCCTACATCGAGACTATTATTGGTGTTGAGATCGATATAAATTTGCCAGTTGGCTAAGGGCGGATCCGTGGCATCTCTGACGCCGTTGGCATTCAGGTCATTGTATTTGATGCCGCTGATGTTGCCGACAAAAAACACATTACCAAAATTGACATTGTTGATTGTGGCGTTGGAAGTGACATTCACCGGGTCTGGGTTGGGCGTGGTTTGCCGAAAACCGGGCTGCTGAACTTCTCTCACCGAGTATGTGTCGGCCGGAACATTGACAAAGGCGTAATTGCCTTGAAGGTTTGTTCTGGTAACAGGTTCGCCACCATCGAGTCGGTTGTTACGGTTGAGGTCTAGGTAAATTTCCCAGTTAGTGAGGGGCGGTTCTCCGGCATCAAGGCGGCCATTACTGTTGATGTCATTGAATTTTGTACCTGCGATCGTCCCTGCGTTAAAGTTGTTACCAAAATTGATGTTGAGGACATTTGTGCCACTGGCGATGTTGATCGGCCCTGGGTTAGGCGTAGTTTGGCGAAAATTGGGTTGCTGAACCTCTCTAACTTGGTATGTACCGGCTGGTAAGTTGGCAAAGGTGTAGTTTCCTTGGCCATTGGTGATGCTGGAAGGTTCGTTAGTGTCTAGCCTGTTGTTGTTGTTGAGGTCGAGGTAGAGTTGCCAGTTGGGAAGTGGGAAATCGCCACCATCAGGACGCCCGTTGGCGTTGAGGTCGTTGTATTTAGTGCCGCTGATGCTGCCGACTTGGAAGTTGCCGATGTTGACGTTGGTGATGTTTATTTGGCTGGCGGTTCTGGTGTTGGTCGATTCGGACATGGTGTTGCTTGGCCCAATGAACGCGGTTCAGTGTCTGCTTTAGCGAAATCTAACAGATACATTTAATCCGGCAAATCCAGGGCTAAGCCCGAATTAGCCGTATATGGCAAGACAGAAAAAGCTGCAAGCTTTCCCGTCAAGGAGGTATCTCTCAAAGCTTTCAACAAGATATTGAAAGCGCCATTTAAATCTCTGTCCACACTTTGAACAGGTTTTTGATGTGTATTTTTCCGTTATGTCTACTACAAAACTGCCATATTTAACAGCTTGATCCTTCAACATTTGCTGGAAATGATAATCACTCAAAGTGACCATCACCCTAGCTTTTTTAATCGCTAGAGCATTTTTTGTTCCCGCTCCAGACTATCAGCTTTTACCTAATCATTCAAGAATTTTCTAGAAAATCATTTACTTGGCCTCAACAGTTTTGGGTGAAGGTGTCACGCATTTTGTAGCGAGTAATATGGGACTCACGCACAGATAACATATGCTAACGGATTTGATATGATGCCCAATGCCCCATGCCCCATGCCCGATGCCCAATTCCCAATTCCCAAATTCCCAATTTTTGCCAGATTTGATGTACGATCGCGATCAGTTTTGCAAAGGTCGAATTCGTAATGTCCCGAAACCTAACAACAATCTGGACTAATGCCCGCGAGGTTCGGAGTTGGCTGCAAAGTTGGATCTTGTGTGGTGTAGTGGCAATTAGCCCGATCGCATCTACTCCTGTTTTGGCACTACAACTCGCCTCGGATACGGGCAACAATAGTGAAATTGCTCAAATAGGTGCTGGTGGACTCGTTCGCCCCGCACTCAAATTCGGCAACCGGGGTTCTGAGGTACGAGAACTTCAAGCTGCTCTGAAATTATTGGGATTTTATGATGACAATGTAGATGGGGTTTTCTCGCAAAGTACGGCAGTTGCTGTGTCTAAGTTTCAGGAAACTGTCGGTGTTACTCCCAACGGTGTAGTTGGTCAAGATACTTGGAATCGATTATTTCCTGTGGCGACTGGGGTGACAGAAAGTGCGATCGAAAGTAATATTCCAACAGCAGAAAACCCTCAGACTAACTCTCAGGAGACACAAACCAGTTTTCCAGTTTTGAAAAGAGGAATGCGGGGGCCAGCAGTCAAGGATTTGCAAGAACGGCTGCGGACTAAGGGATTTTTGCGATCGAGTGCTGACGGAGTGTTTGGGCGCACTACCCAAGCTGCTGTCAAAGCCGCTCAGCGGCAATATAAATTACCAGCCGATGGTATTGTGGGATCTGCAACTTGGGCTGCTTTGTTGCAACAGTAGTCATCGCAAGAATTGCCTATTTTGAACAGGCAAGATGCCTGTTCCACAATAAATATGGTCGATGTCTGATAGTGTTAGGAATTGGCTGTACGCAAATTCTGCACCTCCTCCACACTCAGGCCGGTAACTTGGTGGAATTTCCTTGATAAATCAAGGCGTTGAGAAAGCTCATCAAAATGTCTTTGCTTTCTGAGGAACCGAAGATTTTTTTGAAGGCGTAATCGGTTTTTGGGTTGATAAACATCATGGTTTTGAGCTGGTATAATTACATCAGTTTAAAGACAGGATTAGGAATTAGCTGCACGCAAATTCTGCACTTCTTCCACACTCAGCCCGGTAATTTGGCTGATTGTGATATTATCTAGCTGTGAGAGTGATTTTTTGGCGATCGCCAGTTTCTCGAATTTCATCCCTTCTTCTCGTCCCTCTTCTATTCCCTCTTCTCGTCCTTGTTCTATTCCTTGTTCTATCCCTTCCCGAACAGCCTTAATGATCGCTCCCTGTTGGTCATAAATAAACTGCTCTCTTCTGTCAAATTCCTCTACTTCCTCACGACTTAACTTGACTTGATTCGCAATATCAAAAGCTTGATGTATCTCAGGTACACTATCCATTATTTCAGGAACTGATGTCAGACTTCTTGCATTTTTCATGAAATAAATCCACTTATCTGACAGCGTTTCCAGTTCCTCCTCTCCTTTCGTAAACTTCGGTAACTCTACAAACACTAAATCTAGCTCATTTTCAGGATAAGTAAAGTTTTTATCTACTTCTTTTAACACAAATCTGGAGATGAAGTCTTCATTTTCAGGAAACATCTCAAAATCAGTAATTGTCAAAGCAATCACTGGCTTCAGTAGTCGATAGGCTTGTGCTGCTTGCAATTGAAAAGAATAAGTCTTAGCTGCATTATAAAAAACACGTTTGCCAAAAGACTGTACGTTGATGACCTGCATTTCAATAATTACTAAAGTGTCATCCTGGAGTTTGGCTTTTACATCCAAATAACTGTCTTTCAATCCTTCTATTTTGGGTGGCAGATTTGGATTGATAATTTCCAAGTCTTCGATGGTGGGATTTCCGTCATAAATCAAGGCATTCAGAAAGCTAATTAAAATTTCTTTGCTTTCTGAGGAACCGAAGATTTTCTTGAAGGCGTAATCTGTTTTTGGGTTGATAAATATCATGGTTTTTAGCTCTAGAGTTGCTTGAACTTGCATTACTGACTATTTTATCTCTTCAATCCTGGCATTCAAACCATTAGCAGTGAGAATTTGTAGCAATTCATCAGCTTTTTCCTGTTCCCGAAAAGCACCAGCTTGCATAACTTCGCGCCCGTTGGAGAAAGTGCGAAAAGCATCGGGGACGAGAGATTGCATCTTTGCCCGATCGCCCTGACTGCGAAAATCAACTACCACCCGATACCGAAAACCCAAAGCTAATGCCCGATCGACTGACGGCGCATTTTCCCCCGAATCGGGCAAAGAATTACCCCCTAACCCAGTCGGTACATAGCCACCCCTTCCCAGAGGAATGTTGCGACTCGGAACCGGCAATTTACCATCAGAAGCAACCGGACTCGAACTATCAAAGTTGGGAGTCACATTGGACGGCTGTACAGAAATTTCCGCAACCGATCGAGAATTCGGATTGGGCACCGGAATCGCGATCGCAGAAGGAGAGACACTTCTCGGAGCCAACAGAGGCGACAACGGAGTTTGACCCGATGTCGATCGATTTTGGACAAGACTTGCTGAAGTCGGCAACAGAGGCCTCTGCGGGGTTCTTTGAGTTCTCGGAGTTAAGGGCGCTGTCGTATAAACAGGCAAAGAACTATCAGGTCCACCGGTTCTCGGAGGTTGGGAAACTAACCGTAAATCAGGGCCGCCAATCGATTGCGAAGGGCTAAAAGTTCCCGCCACTTGAACTTGGCCTGTTGTGCGGTTGCTCAACAATTGATTGCCATAAGCTTGAATTATTTGACCTTTAGCAGCATTATTCACATCATGCTGGCCATTGTTGCGAATCACATTCCCTCCCGGTTCCGTCATAGTTCCTAAATCAGGGAGAGCTCTGGCGATCGCCACAATGCCATCTCGCCGATTTTTCTCGATATAATTATTGCGGAGCACCGGTGTCGCCTCAGCTTGTATCACCACACCATCCTTATTCCCAGTAATCTGATTTCCGATTAACAAAGGTGCAGCTTTTTCCGCTACATTCACCCCAAATCCAGTATTTTCAAAGATATTATCTCGAACTTCCGGCTGAGAAGTTCCATAAATTGTCATCCCATTCGCTCCATTCTTCGAGAAAAAATTCCCGCTAATCATCGGGCGAGAATTACCCACCACTGAAATTCCGTCGTGAGTGCTCCCAGAAAAAGTATTGTTAACAACCGTCGGAGAACTTGATTCGATCCACAAAGCATAACCACGATAATTAGTATTGGTGACAGTCACGCCACTGAGTTTTGCTCCAGAAGCTGCTAAAATCGTGATGTTTTGACCAGCCGAAGTGGGACTGAGAAAGTCTCCTCCGCCTTTGATTACAATATTTTGACCGCGAGTGTTGGGATTTCCTTGAAGTGTCACATTTGGCTGAAGTACGATCGGAAATTGTTCGCCGGTTTGAGCGCTGTAGGTACCGGGCGCTAGCAAAATTGCCGTGTTGGGTGGCGCGACGCTTAAGGCGTAGGTAATGCTTTTGAATGGATTTCGATCGCTCCCATTTCCTGCTGTGTCACTTCCACCGGATGAGCTGACATACAAAATATTCATTTCACTCTGCTGCGCCTGAGCAATTATTTGTACTATGGGAGTTTCGGCGGCAATAACAGATTGTTGAAGCTTGAAAAATGAGACACTGACAAAGATTAGTAAAAGGCCATAACTTAAGGCTTTGCTTTGCGATCGATTTTCTTTGGAAGTGGGATTTAGCAGCATCTTCATGAACAGGCAAGATGCCTGTTCCACAAACATCAATTCTCTTTGTGGGGTGGGTATCTTAGCTTTACTGAACAGGCAAGATGCCTGTTCCACAAACATCAGCCTGTTCCACAAACATCAATTCTGGTTGTGGGGTGGGCATCTTGCCCGCCTCTGAAAGGCTGATTGAAGATTGTACAAGAGGTGAGCTACACTCGTTTTGTTTGGAGTTAATGAACATAAAAAAATGTATATTCTAAGAAAGTAAGGAACTAAAGAAAAACGAAAATGCAATCAAAACAATGGTTAGATCAATTAACAACGTCCTAATAACCTTGATGGTTGCGATCACTTATTTTTGAGTCGAGTGTCATATACTGTGTTTCATGTCGGGTTTGGGCGATGCCCTACGGGATAGCTACCCTTCGGGAACGCTTCGCGAACGCACGCGCGTACTTGAACGATTCCACTATAGTCAAGTTTGATCGATTGTGCTGTGTTTTTTTTAAATTCAACAAAACTTAAAAATTAGTGAGAAAATGTAGCGGTTTGACCGCTGGATCAATCCTAAAGGTGCTTCTGTATGACCAATCAACAAAATAGAACTTTACCGGCACAGCCCGCCCTCTGCCGGATTTTAGATGCAAATCTCGATCGCGCCCGCGAAGGATTGAGAATCATTGAAGAATGGTGTAGATTTGGTCTCAATAGCGCCGATTTAGCTGGCGAGTGTAAGCAACTGCGGCAGGAATTGGCTTTTTGGCATACCGCAGAATTGCGAAGTGCTAGGGATACGCCCGCAGACCCCGGTACGGAACTGACTCATCCGCAGGAAGAACAGCGCTCTGGACTTCAGCAGCTACTGGAAGCGAATTTCTGTCGCGTGGAAGAAGCGCTGCGGGTACTTGAAGAGTATGGCAAAGTTTACGATCCGAATATGGGCAAAGCCTTTAAACAGATGCGCTATCGGGTTTATACTCTCGAAAGCGATTTGCTGGCTTACCAGCGCTACCAGCAGTTATTGCGATCGCAGTTATATCTGGTAACTTCGGGGAGAGACAACTTATTAGGCGTTGTAGAAGCAGCTTTACAAGGTGGACTGACTTTGGTACAGTACCGCGACAAAACCTCAGACGATGCAGTGAAATTGGATAATGTGCGGAAGCTTTGCGAACTTTGCCATCGCTATGATGCTTTGTTGATTGTGAACGATCGCGTAGATTTGGCGATCGCAGCGGATGCCGACGGTGTACACTTAGGACAGCAAGATCTACCTGTAGCTGAAGCGCGCAAGTTACTAGGGCCTGGACGGACGATCGGGCGATCGACCACAAACGCCGAGGAAATGCAGCGAGCCATTGAAGAAGGAGCCGATTATATTGGAGTTGGTCCCGTTTACTCCACTCCCACTAAACCGGATAAACAGGCTGCGGGTTTAGACTATGTGCGGTATGCTGCTGCTAAGTCACCGATTCCTTGGTTTGCGATCGGCGGAATAGACATCAACAACCTCGACCAAGTATTAAATGCCGGAGCTTCTAGAGTAGCAGTTGTGCGATCGATCATGGAAGCAGAACAACCTACTTTAGTCACACAGTTTTTCATCTCGCAGCTAATTCGGATGCAGAAGTTCAAAACTCACAAACTCATGCAAACCAAAAGCTAACTTTAAGCGCGTAATCAGAAACCGGGTTTTTATCAAAATACTTCGTTACCTCCCGTAGATTCCCTGAAAACCCGGTTTCTTTCTGCGATTCCTGAGCGTAGCGGTTCCCTGAGCGTAGTCGAAGGGCAGGGCACAGCAAATAACCAATAACCAATAACAAACAACTAATAACAAATAACCAATAATTTCTTGATGGTACAAGCCCCCGGATTTATCCGTGGAATCAATCCAAAATCCAAAATCCAAAATCTAAAATCTAAAATCTAAAATCTAAAATCGAATGACCAATCAAATTGCGCTACAAGTCAACGGAGAAAGTCGTAATTGTGCGATCGAAACACCATTACCAGAATTATTAAAACAACTAGGTTTAAATCCGCGATTAGTAGCTGTGGAATACAACGGTGAAATTCTGCACAAACAATTTTGGGAAACCACAGAAATGCAAGAAGGCGACATCTTAGAAATTGTGACCATTGTCGGAGGAGGCTAGCCACAAACTAGCGAATTAATCCTTGTGATTTAGCCATTGCCTCATTTAGCACCACAACAGAAGTCGCAGATAAATTCCAAGTCTTAATTGTAGGTTTGAGTGCTTTTTTCAGCGCATCCTGTAACGGTGGTAGCCATGCCTCTTGATGTCCTTTGATCACCAGTATTAAGCGAAAATTAGCTTTTTTCAGATCAAGGGTTTGAAAGAAATTAGGCAATTCTTCATGAGTAGAATGACGCATTAGGCAAGTCGCCACAGTCAACGTTAGCGCGTTAGTCAACTTCTCTTGAATTTCTAGGATAAAAGCATCGAAATTCGGCTGGCTTTCAGGACGTGGGGAACTCTGCTTTGCCTCAATAATCCATACTATACAATCATCTTGGGAACGGAGTAATAAGAACTCCGCCATCTTCACGCCTTCCTGAATTTTTCGGTAAGTTTCGCTCTTCTCAATGTAGAAACAATGCCCTTCTGGGTAAGGGCCAAATGTCATCCCAGACTCAATAATTGGCTCACTCGTCATTGTAATGCCAGCTCCACCTCTTCTTTGTAAAGCTGGATTGATTCGTCTATAATTGGGTTATCTGGCAACCCTTCACGGAGATTTGTGATATCCCAAAGATCATCTTTCACAGAAATTATGGGAATTGAGAGTTTCTCCTTTTTCTGTGCTATGAGAAACAGTTTTTTGATGACAAAATAGGAATGACTTGCCATGAAAAACTGGATTCCAAACTCAGCTAACATAGCGATGATATCGAGAAGCTTGGAAATTGCGGCTGGATGTAGTGCTGATTCTGGCTCATCGATGAAGATTACCGAATTTTGGTCAAGATAACGGTTCCCTAGTAAAGTATCAAGAATGGAAATCTTCTTAATACCTTCTGCCGTTACACCAATAGGAAACCTTTGATTTCCCTTCTTGAATTGCCAACGCCCCAACTTTTCATCATATTCAACCTTTCCTTCTAGAATCTCGCTGAGGTTCTTTCTGGAGATAGCAAACTGCTGGTAATTTCTGCCACCTGTCGGGGGTTGGCGCAGTGCTCGCGCTAAATCGAGATAGGTATCATCGAAGCCGAAGGTCTTGCTCAGTTCGCGGGATTGTAGAATGATATGATGGAGGGAGAGAACTTCTTTTGTAGGTAAAAAAATCGAGTTACTACTTCGGGGCGGAACATGATTTTCTAGAATTTGGATACTTTTGGTGGTGTCTTTACCAAATCTATAAGAAAAATCTTGACCATCAAATCTCAGCTTAAAAGATAGTGGTTCATCTGCTCCTTTGCTCACGAGGTCGCCGATTTTCTCTATCTCAAAAGTCCAATAAAGTTTATCTGCGAGAATTTCCGAAGCATTGCGTGGTTCGTTGCCCCGTTTATACTCTTCTAAGGTTCGCATAGCACTATAAAGCGCTTTAAGCAGAATGGTTTTACCGGTTCCATTGCCACCGATAATCAAATTAATATTACCTAATTTCTCGCACTTGAACTGATGGATGGGTCCAAAGTTCTTGAGTTCAAGGCTATTTATCATTGGTTATTTCTCACAAAACTTGTCTACCAAACATGACATCCCCGACTTCTTAAAGAAGTCGAGGATATGAGTATATTGAGATAGCAAATCAGGAAGCAGAGCCTCTAGAAATGCGTTCCCAGGCATAGCCCAGGAACGAGGAAACTATCCAAATTAAACTGCTACAAGTTCAGCCACAGGTGCTGCTACAACCACAGGATAAACACTGAGTTTCTTGCGAGTTTTGCCCTTTCTTTCAAAAGTCACCACACCATCAATCATGGCAAACAGAGTATCATCTCTGCCGATACCAACATTATTACCTGGGTGAACTTTCGTGCCGCGTTGACGAATCAAAATGTTGCCAGCTTTGACAACTTGACCGCCGTATTTTTTGACACCCAGACGCTGAGAATTAGAGTCGCGTCCGTTACGTGTACTGCCTGTACCTTTCTTATGGGCCATAATGTCCTCAACTTTATTTACTATTGTTTATTCTGATTCAATTTCGCCAGTTTGGGGAGCTTCAACAACTTCTTGAGTTAAATCTCTCGCCGCTAAAACAACACCGTTGAAGCTGATGGAGTCAATCATAAAACGAGTTGTTTCTTGACGGTGCCCTTTCTTCTTCCGAGTTTTCTTCTTCGGCTTCATCTTATAGACGAGGACTTTGCGGCCCCGGAAATGCCGCAGAACAGTTCCTTCTACTGTGGCATTTTCTACTAGAGGTTGGCCGATGTGAACATCGTCTTCGTGCTGGATCAGAAATACTTTGTCGATCGTGACTTTGGATTCAGCTTCGACGTGAAGCAGTTCGATGTCGTAGAAGCGTAGTCGAAGGGTTCGTTGTTGTGAACTTTTGACTGAGCACTTTTGACGGATGACAGTTTTCCTTCAGCTTTTGGAATGTCTTAACCTGATCCGAGCCGGATTTAGACAGACAATCTACTATTATTGGTGATTTGGGTATTTTTGTCAAGTTAAAAATAACTTGATATTTTCCAATTGTTAGTTTAAAAACAGATCAAGACCCAAGAAACCGGGTTTTTGGCGTTGATACGGGCTGTAACGTAGTATTTTCGGAAACAACCTGGTTTCTGACCAGCCATACAATAGATTCTCTCTTCTCAAGGGCCGCAGGTAAATTCAAGCAGCAGTAGAACAGTTATTATTCCGCAATAATTCCCAAGCTTGCTGTTTCACCCTACCTTCCATCACCTCAGTTTGCAAAGTAATGAAAGCCTCAAAATCTTCTAAACCGTACTTAGTCATCTGCAACTGTTGTCGCAACTGTTCTTCCGCATCAACCGTCAGATATCCAGTCGCCAAAGCTTTTCGGACAATTTTGCTGATTAATGTCATAGTAAAATTTCCCTTCAAAGTGCATACTCTAAAACAGTAGATTTTTGTAACCAGACTAATCGCACTTTTAGTTTGTTTCACAATTATCCTTCAAAATAACCAATATCTATCTTTAGTCATATCAAATATAGCGACTTCAGATTATATACGGTGTAGCGATGGTCACATTAAAGTGAGATCCGATCGCACAATTTAGCTTTTGTCCAACAACCGTCTCCATTCCCTCACAGCAAAAGTCGGAACCAACAATCCTAGGTCTTTTTTCCCTTGTACGGGCAAATTTAACTGCAAAGGTCGATCGCTCTCCAACTCTGCCACGATTGATTTAAAATCGTACTCTCCAACATTAACCGGCAAATCCGATTCGCTCCAAATATCCTTAGCCCGCCCAAGTTCGAGATTTCCAGCAACCACCTTCAGCGCCACGGGGTGATCCAATTGCGTCCCAGGAAATCCCACCAATCTCAGGTTAAAAGAGTTAACTACTCCTGACTTGACTCGCTTGTACAAAACAACTTGCCACGCTTTGTCGTCACTATCGCGCAGGCTTTGTACGGAGCGAAACATTACTCTGTCGCCCGCTTCTGAATATTTGTGAATCGAAGCCAAAGCGGGCGGGTTGACAGCTAAGATTAGATACAAACACAAGCTAATTACAGCTAAAGCCTTGAAGAGGGAAAGTTTTGTACTGAGATTGTTCATAAAAATAATATGGGATGCGGGAAACTCAGAGACTTTAGTCCTGAGAGGAAAGCGACACGAGGGACTTTAGTCCCCGTGTTCTTCGTACTATGATACAATTTAGATTGTGAGTAAGAATCAAAACATCTACGTGTTGAAACATCCTAGTATCGGAGAAATCCCGGCTCCTATGAAACAACGGTTAGGTTTAAGTCAAGAGTGTCAGTATGACAGGAAAG
>REAP01000243.1 GCA_004294385.1 Oscillatoriales cyanobacterium
TGCTAAAATTCGAGAATGAAACAGCCCTGGGTTTCAACCCCTGTCGGACTCGCGGGCCCACAGACGGACTTGGCGGGCTTTCAGGCTTAAGTTGACACCTATGGGCTCTTGGAGTGTCCCTACCCCAACATGGTCGATCGCGCGATCGTATTTAATCATTCACAATTTGGCAATTTCGGGGAAATACGGAGACGGCAATGCCCATAGGTGTCAACTTAACGTCAAACCCCTTCAGAGACTACTGTTTGACGATTGAGGCCAGATCCCCCCTAACCCCCCTTAAGAAGCTCCTCATTCCGGGTAACTCAATAACAATATCTTCCCTTGTCATTAGCTTTATTGTGTTTTTCACCCATGCGTGTATGTCCTAAAAGTGTAGAAATAATGACGCATCGATCGCCACTTGGAAGATTAGGATGAGATAGTGTAAAGGTTCCTTTTGCTTCTAAACTGGTTAATCCACACTCGTTGTTACTGCTATAAACTGGGCAACCTTGGAAATTGAACATCGCTCGTCGGATTTTTCCTTCGTCTGTGGGTTTGTTATTTTCATCGACTTTGAGCAGTGTTGTTTCAAATTTTCCTTTGTCGTTTTTAGCTATATTTATCTCAATATCTGGCTCTAAGCTTTGCCATTCACCGGCTGGTACTTGAGCTGGGGGAATTTCGGATTTGTGAATTGCTAATTGTACAGTCTTTCCTACTGTTTTGATGCTCACTTGCCACGAAACTTTGTCACGTTTGGCATTGCTTTGGGCTATTTCAGTTGCCCAATAAACTCGATCGATGGATGTTTTTATGCGGTAGTTGTTGATGAACATTAGCCAAGAGGGAAAACTGATTGCACTGACAATGCCTATGGCTAATACTATTGCTAATAGTTCGGCCATTGTAAAACCAGCAGTAGATTTGTTTGCTCTGCTTTTGACTACTTTATTTATTGACATTCGGATGTAACCCTAAATGTTTGAGTTGAAAAAAACTTAACGAAACTATAGCAACCGCCAAGGTGGTTAAGGCATTTATGTGATCGTTCCCTGAGCGGAGTCGAAGGGTTCAATGACTAAAGCGCCTTGGCGACTGCTATATTTTCGATTAGGGCTATTCTAAATGTAGAGTTTGATTTTGTATATATCGGTATTTACTGAATTTTGGGTTGTGGTTTGATACCGTGTTGATTGCACCAGCCCGCCGGGGGTTGTTTCATTCTCAGACAAATCATCGTTTTGTAGGGGTAGTGCCAAGAGTGCCTACCCTCCGGGTCTACAATTTTGTAGGTGTTTCAGAGAGATTGGGGCGGGCACTCTTGGCACCGCCCCTACAGAGAATGAAACAGCCCTGCCAGCCCGCCGGGGGTTGAAACCCCCGTATCATAGCTGAAGTCGGTTGAAACCGACTGAGGAGGGGTAGACACTGAAATAAATTTGTTAGACATCGCTTGACATTCTTTCCTGATTGGGTAACTATTGAGTTGTAGTATTAGAGGTAAGCAACCTTGGAGA
>REAP01000244.1 GCA_004294385.1 Oscillatoriales cyanobacterium
CAAAAAGCTCTCTTAGAGGAATGGCTGTCGGTTGATTTTCTCTTCCAGTTTACCGGGACAGAAATTGCAGATAATGACCAGTTTGTCGAATTTGATACTAGCAGTGGTGAGAGTGCCTTTTTTACTTCCTACTTGTTTTTCGCGATCGCATTGCGGAGGAGTGCGTACACTATCGAAGAACTTGACGGGATTGTCCGCGAGATTAATAAAATTTTACCGATTCCCGCGATCGTTCTTTTTCAGCATGGAGAAACTCTGACTTTATCCATTATCAACCGTCGCCAACACAAACGCAATGAATCTGAAGATGTATTAGGAAAAGTCAAACATATTAAAGATATCCCATTCGCCAGTCCGACAAACTCTCATTTAAAAATGCTCTTCAATATTTTTTTGACAGAGTTGTATGAAAATCATGGCTTTAGCAACTTTGACGAATTTCATGAAGCTTGGCATAAAACTATTCCTGACAACATCAAATTTAAAAAAGATCGTATACTGTCAGATTCGCTTCGGGTTTACCTGCAACAAATCTGTCGAATTCCCCTGCTCAAAGCTTACGAAGAAATTGAATTAGCTCGTAAAATTGCTGAGTTAGAGTTAGAGGGGAGCCGAAAAGCTAAAGACAAAATGGTAGAGTCTAACTTGCGGCTGGTAGTCTCAATCGCTAAAAAATATCAAAATCGAGGGCTGGATTTATTAGACTTGATTCAGGAGGGAAATCTCGGTTTAATCAAGGCTGTAGAAAAGTTTGATTGCACGAAGGGAACCAGGTTTTCTACCCACGCATATTGGTGGATTCGTCAGGCAATTACGCGGGCTATTGCCGATCGATCGCGTAAGAAAACTACCAAACAGCTTTCTGAAGAAATCAGTCGCAAGCCTACCGAAGAAGAAATCGCTACTAAAATGGAGACAACAATTACCAAATTGCGATTGGTTATTAAATCTGCTAAATCTATCATTTCCTTAGATACTAAAATGGGTGATCGTGAAGACTGTACATTGGGAGAGTTGATTAAATTCGATGGAGAAACACCAGAAGAAAAAGTATATAAAAAATTGTTTTACGAAGATTTAGAAAGCGTTTTAGATACTCTGGGCCCTCGACAACGTGACATTATTCGGATGCGATTCGGATTGGATGATGGGCGCGAGAAGACTCTAGAGGAAATTGGCAATAGATTTAATCTTACCCGCGAGCGGATTCGGCAAATTGAGGGTAAGGCTTTACGAAAGTTGCGCCATCCCAACCGCAACAGCATTTTAAAAGATTATATTCGCCCTACACCAGTTTATCAAACTCAGACAAAAAGACCGATCGCCCAACCGATGCAGCCCAGACAGTTCAATATCTCAGAAAACTTGTCTCCCAGCCATTGCGACACTTTCTTACAGGAGCCTGTTCGTGATAAAATATTTAATACAGCTAATATGACCGAACCATTAATTCCTTTTAACAACCTCATAGAAAAATCAAATATAGAACAAACAAAGTTGGCTCAGACTCACCTGTCAAGTGCCGATGGAAGTCAAAACAATCTCACCTATGCAAATTTGAACGAAAATGACTTAAATAAAGCGATTAAACCGATGAAACAAAATTCAGCAGACTTACTGAAACAACTCACCGCACTAGAAGAAGTTTTTTCCCAATTAGAGAAACGGCTGTCAGAGGCGAGTAGAAAATTACTAAACCCTGGTATACCTATATCTCAAAAGCTGATTCAAGAACTTGAGGAGTCCCATAAAAAGTTTATTCAGATTCGCGACAAGGCGCTAGAATTGGCTGAATATTTGGCAGTATCGACAACGCTGAAAGTTGAGGAAATTGGTTCTTTAGCAGATATCAAGTCTGTACTTGAGCGTGTGGATTTGGCGGAAAAGCAAAAAAGTGCGATCGCCCTTGTCCGCGACTCTGCTTTGAGGGTGCTGGAACGAATTTTAGCGATCGCCCATCGAGTAGAGAGCAATTTTCAGTCATTGCTGGAATGTCAGGAAAAAGCCCGCGTACTTCAACGCGCTATCTCCGAATGGCAGGAGTCTGACTTGCATCCCGACACCAAACTCTTGGCTGACGGTAATCATCCATTCTGCAAACTGCTAACACTAATTTCAGAATTGGAAGAAGCAGATGAAGAGCGTTTGGCTTCCTTACACGATGCGGTAGCCGAATCATTTGGAAAAACTGTGGCGATGGCAGCAGTGAGAGGAAAACTTATTATTCAGGCGGAAGCAATACCAGATATGCCTGCTATAGTCGGAAATCACGAGGCTACGGGGCAAATCGGCGATATCCTGACGGCTAATGAAAATATAAATATGCTGGTTCAGGGGCGATCGCTTCCTGAACCAGAGGAGAAGAAAGATGCCTTTAAAGACTTCTTTGAGAATAAGTACGCTTTGATCGAAAATGTGCTTGAGCATCCACAAAAAAAGCAAGAGCTAATTACAAACATTTCCAAAGGCAAAAGTATCGCCAAAATTCAGATGCCGCAGAGAGCCAAAGCCCAAAAAGCCGCTGATATGCCCAAAACTTGCTTTGTAGCCAAGGGAAAGCATCAAGAAATCACAGAGAAAGATGCTCGCCAAATTCTAAGCAACCTCGGTTTGAACATAGAATCTGTTAAAGTCAAAAAATGAGGACAATATAGTTAGATTCAGGTTTGTAGTGGCGACTTTAGTCCCTCCAAATTCAGGACTTTAGTCCTTACTACGAACCTATGTTAAAATAAGATTAGAGATAGATATTATTTTGAATGAGCAATATTAACCCAGTGTTATTAAGTAAAAAACCACCAGAATTAGGATTGGTCTGCATTACGACTTCGGATGCAGTTCGTTTCCGCACAGTCACGCGGAAGCGGCTGTTGCAACTTACAGAAATAGAACAAGAAAAAGTATTGCGCGAGTTGTATGCAGATAACTTACATGACTTCTGCACTCTTCCCTTTTGCAGATATAGATTTGGGGGAAACAGTTTTAGATTCGATGAATGAGGAATTGCGAAGAGTTGGCGATCGGGCAATTGACCTCAATATCCGTTTGGTGTTCCACCCCGATCAATTCGTCGTCCTCAGTTCCGACAAGCCGGATGTTGTGAAAAACAGCATTAAAATTCTGGCGACTCATGCTTTAATTATGGATATGTTGCAACAACCCCGATCGCCCTGGGCACTGATGAACATTCACGGCGGTAAGGGCGATCGCACTTTGCAACTCAAATCAGTCATCCGCGATTTACCCGAATCAATTCGATCGCGCTTAACCTTTGAAAATGACGAATACGCCTACAGTTCGTCGGAATTGTTAGACGTTTGTCTCGATACAGGCGTAGCAATGGTTTTTGACGCGCACCACCACGTCATTCACGAACATTTAGAAAGTTACAACGATCCAAACGTTGCCGAAATGCTCGCAGCAGCCCGCACTTCTTGGCCTGTTCCTGAATGGCAATTAGTCCACATATCAAATGGCAAAGAATTTTTTGCAGATCCGCGCCACAGCGACTTGATTGTAGATATGCCCAATTGCTATTATGATGCTCCTTGGATTGAAGTAGAAGCTAAATTTTGCGCGCCGAATGGTTGTCTGCAAATGTTCCACAATTTAGCAGTGTCTCGTAGATACAAGAAACGGGTTTAGTCCGACAGTCCGACAGGGGTTAAAAACCCCTGTCTCATAGCTAAAGTCCTCTAAAAGAGGACTAAGATAAATATAGATTTCCGAAAGAACAGGCAAGATGCCTGTTCCACTAAATAACAGGCAAGATGCCTGTTCCACTAAATAACAGGCAAGATGCCTGTTCCACTAAATAACAGGCAAGATGCC
>REAP01000012.1 GCA_004294385.1 Oscillatoriales cyanobacterium
CCGCACAAATTCTACAGACAAATCTAATAATTGTGCGATCGTCTCTAAATTCATTCCAAACGCGATCATCCGACGAATGGCTTCTAACTTCGCCTGCTGTCCACCTTGTTCGAGTCCTTGTTCGAGTCCTTCTTCTAAACCTTCTTGCTTGACTTCCTGATAAAATCGGGTTTGTCTGAGTTCGCTTAAATTTAGCATGGTGGCAATTTCCTCGCGGCTTTTTTGGGGGAGTTTGTAGACGATAATTGTTTCGATCAGGTTAATTAAATCGCGTAGAACGATCGGATCGGACAACTGCTGTCGGGCCATTGCGATCGACTGTCGTGCTTGCTCTGCGGCTGTCTCTGCTGGCTCGATTACCAGTTTAACAACTTTGACTCCCAAGGAGCGATCGGCGGCTTCTGGCAATTCATCGAGGTAAATCCGTTGCACCCGCTGACTGGTTAAGAGTTCTTGGAATTGCAGCATCTGTTCGTGTTCGATGCGGCGGCTGGGATAGATGACAACGACGCGCCAAGGATTGACAGGTTTGTATTGTCGCAGATAGAGAAAGAGTTCGCCAAAGATGCGGTAGTACAAGTCGGGATCGGGTTGAAACTGAACTTCCGCCAAGTAAAATGGTTTTTCCGGTTCTTCGGTTGTGGGCAGAAATAAGCCATCGATGCGGAATGCCAGTTGTTTGATTTCGCGGGAGGTGAATTCATAGGCGGCGGCTTCGTCTGGAGGGCGATCGATTAGTTCAAAGAAGAAGCTGGGAAATTCTTGAAACAGGCTGTAGAAAATGGTGTCTGTTTTCATGAGTTGTCGATGGGAATCGAAGATTAGTATTATACCATGTCGAGAGAGGAATCATGACACAAACACCAATTTTTGTAGAAAGCAGTGGTAATGTATTTGCTGACCTTGGATTGGCAGATGCTGATGAACTTTTTGTGCGGGGTAAAATCGGAATTCAGGTACTTCGTCTGTTGAAACAGCGAAACTTGGAACAGCGTGAAATGAGCGAGTTACTTGGAATTCCACAGCCAGAAGTATCTCATTTAATGAACGGAGAGTTTCAACGCTTGGGCGAAGGAAAACTACTGATTTTCCTGAAGCGACTCGATACGGAAATTACCTTACATCTTCGCCCTCGTAATGGGGGAAATCAATCTGCTGAAACTGTGATATTGCTATAGAATTAACTTATTAGTTTACGAACCAGAGCAGGAGGCTATTGTTCGATGGATCGCTCACTAAATTATGCAGATATCCTGAAACAAACCCTACAAGAAGCAACACGATCGCAACCTCGCTTACAAGCCATTCAGCTTTATCCAGTCTGCGATACCGATTCAGGCCATTTCCTGATTCTCGCTACAGGCTGGGATAAGCAACGCTGGATGGACACGATTCTGTTTCATGCTCGCTTGGTCGATCGCCATGTCATCATAGAAGAAGATAACTTTGAGGAAGGGTTAACCGCTGCACTGATTGTCGCAGGTATCCAACCAGAGCATATTATGACTGGTCTTGATTATCAAAATCGTGCTAGCCCAGTTCGTGTTTCAGGCGGTGTAGCGATCACCTCCCAGAAGCCATCGATCGCCATAACTCGATCGATATAATATACCTGAAAAAGGAACTTAAATATCCAGCGATACGTTCAGCATCTCTTATCTAATTTTGGCATGGTTTATTTCAATAAACACTGCCTTGAGTATGCTTAAATAAGTTTATACCAATTTAATGTGAAGTTGCAGATATCTCGATCCCCCTAAATCCCCCTTAAGAAGGGGGACTTTGAGAATAGTCTTGTCCCCCCCTTCTTAAGGGGGGTTAGGGGGGATCGGAATTCTATGCAGCCTCATAAAAAATTGGTATTAGACACTTACTAACCAGATTTAAACCAGTGAACTTTCAATCAGTCATTGCCACCTTAAACAAATTCTGGAGCGATCGAGGATGCCTGATCGCCCAATCCTACGACACAGAAAAAGGTGCAGGAACCATGAATCCTCACACTTTTCTCAGAGCAATTGGCCCGGAACCTTGGTCTGTCGCCTACGTCGAACCCTGTCGCCGCCCCACCGACGGACGCTATGGCGAAAATCCGAATCGCTTTCAACATTACTATCAATATCAAGTCCTGATTAAACCATCTCCTCCTAATATCCAAGAAATCTATTTGGACTCGCTGAGAGCATTAGGAATTAAACCAGAAGACCACGACATTCGCTTCGTAGAAGACAACTGGGAATCTCCGACTTTGGGAGCTTGGGGTGTCGGCTGGGAAGTCTGGCTGGACGGCATGGAAATCACTCAATTTACCTATTTTCAACAGTGCGGTGGCATTGATTGTCGCCCGGTATCGATTGAAATTACCTACGGGCTAGAACGCCTCGCAATGTATCTGCAAGAAGTGGATGCGATGACCAAAATTCAGTGGAAAGATGGCATCACTTATGGCGATGTTCACCTGCAAGGGGAAATAGAACAGTGTACTTATAATTTTGAAGCTTCTAATCCTGAATTGCTGTTTACTTTGTTTGGGCTGTACGAACAAGAAGCCGAACAATTGACTAAGAAAGGATTGGTTTTGCCGAGTCTTGATTATGTGTTAAAATGTTCCCATACTTTCAATTTGCTGGATGCTAGAGGTGTGATTTCGGTAACGGAAAGAACTCGGTATATTACTAAGATTCGCAACTTGGCGCGACGGGTTGCTCAGCTTTATTTGGAACAGCGGGAACAGTTGGGTTTTCCATTGGAGAAAGCAGTGAAAGTGTCAGTGTGAGTGTGATTGTGGGCGGGCATCTTGCCTGCTTTAAGAACGGGCAAGATGCCCGTTCCACAAGGAGTGAATTTGATTGTGGAGTGGGCATCTTGCCTGCTTTAAGAACGGGCAAGCACAAGGAGTGAATTTGATTGTGGAGTGGGCATCTTGCCTGCTTTAAGAACGGGCAAGATGCCCGTTCCACAAAGAGAAGAGTGCCATATTTTTTATTAATTGAATGCTTAATTGTTCAGAAAATAATACAGAAATAAATTCTCAATTGCGAATTGATGGTGTAAGTTTTAAAACACCGATCGCACCAAACTACTTACTGGAAAATATCTCGTTTCAGGTACACAAGGGCGATCGCATTGCAATAATTGGCCCTTCTGGTGCGGGGAAAACCACGCTGTTGCGGTTGCTAAACCGACTCAGCAGCCCCACCAGTGGCTCGATTTACCTTGAAAATACGGAATATCGGCAAATTGAACCGATCGCACTTCGCAGACAAATCACCCTAGTTATTCAAGAATCGAAGCTGTTGGGAATGTCGGTGCGAGAAGCATTGGCTTATCCCTTGAAGCTGCGGGGCCTGAATTCATCAGAAATAGGAGAAAGAATTAGCGGGGTTATTGAACAACTGCACATACCTCAAGAATGGCTAACACGCACCGAATTGCAACTTTCCACAGGCCAAAAGCAATTGGTGGCGATCGCCCGTGCGATCGTCCTACAACCCAAAATCCTGCTGTTAGATGAGCCCACATCCGCTCTAGATGCCGGAAAAGCTCACCACCTTATTCAAGTATTGACAGAGTTAACTAACGCCAAAACCACTATTTTAATGGTAAATCACCAATTAGAATTAGCCCAGGAATTTGCGACGCGAGTTTTATATTTACAGCAGGGGAAACTCCTGGAAAACTCGCCCTCTCATCAAATAAATTGGGGGGAAATGCGGCAAAATTTAATCAAAGCAGAAGCACAAACAGAACAAGAATGGTGAATACGATCCATTCAAGTCTGACAACAAAGTACAGCACTTATGCCCAATTCCCAATGCCCAATGCCCAATGCCCCATGCCCAATTCCCAATTCCCAATTCCCAATTCCCCATGCCCAATTCCCAATTCCCAATTCCCTATATCTCTATCCCTTCGACAGTCATAATCAGTGCATTTTTCATCAACATATCGCACCGTTCTGCATAAAAAATTGCTGCTTTGTCCTCTTTATTGACTTGCAATACGCGCAAAAACATTTGTTTTGCTTGCGCGAATTGCTGCTGATAGTGAAAAAAAATACCCTGTTCAAAATAAGTTTGGGTTTGTGTTTTTAGTTCGATCATGATATCCGAGTCGCCGTCGTAAATTTCAAATACAGCAACAGGCGTTTGTTTTCCTTTGACTTGAACGCGATCGAGAAATCGGCACTTATAATGTTGAGGATCATCAATCCGGCAAAGAGTTTGGACGCTGGCCACAATACCAACTCCGTAAAGCTTTGTTAATCCTTCCACGCGAGAGGCTAAATTCACTGCATCCGAAATCACCGTACTTTCCATTCTTTCCGCTTCGCCAATCGTACCTAACATTAAACTTCCAGTATGCAAACCAATGCCGATCGAAATAGGTTTGTAGCCACTATTTTCTCTGTGTTTATTATAAATTTTAACTTGCTGCTGCATCTCAATAGCTGCTTGCACAGCATCTTCGGCACAGTTGGGAAACAAAGCCATAATTCCGTCGCCAATGTATTTATCTATAAAGCCATCATACTGTCGAATCACTGGACCAACTCGACTCAAGTAAGAATTGAGAAATTCAAAATTTTCTTGAGGAGACATACTTTCTGACAAACTTGTGAATGAACGAATATCCGCAAACATAATAGTCATTTCTGCTTGCACAGCATCTCCCAATCTGGCATCAACAATACTTTCTCTTTTGAGGAACTTCAAAAATTCGCGGGGTACAAAACGGGCTGACGCGGCGGCAATTTTTTCGAGTTCGCTTTTGCTAGATTCGATTTGATTGAGCGAACTAAATGATCTCAGTGCTGTTACTACTGTAGTAAATAACTTTTTATTAGTCAGTTCAGTTTTGCTTTTGTAATCATTGATATCGTAGTTGACAATTACGACATCTTCTGGTATTTGTCCCGGCTGTCCAGTACGCAAAATAATTCGCACTATCTTATTGTTTAAAATATCGCGAATGTATTTAACTACTGCTAATCCTGCCTCTTCTGTTTCCATAACCACATCGAGCAAAATTAATGCTATATCATCATTATTTTTGATTATTTCTTTGGCTTCCTTGCCTGAGTAAGCGCTGAAGAACTTGATTGACTTATTTTCAAATATAAACTCTTTTAATGCCAATTTTGTAATGTCATGAATCTCGATTTCATCGTCTACAATTAATACCTTCCAACTCGATTCTATGGGCTTCTCTTCTACAGCATCTTCTTCGATAAATACTAAGTTTTCGTCTTCAGCGTCGAATATTCTTTGACTAGCTTCTGACATTTGACTTCTCCTACAATATTATCTTATTGACGCTGATATAACAACTAATTACCAATCTTAGCAGGAAATTTAATCAAAAAAATTGTGCCATGACCTAGTTGACTTTGGCATTTAATTGTGCCTTGGAGTTTTTGACTTACGAGATTGTAAATAATGTGCAATCCCAATCCAGTCCCACCCTGACCTCTTTTGGTAGTAAAGAAAGGTTCAAAAATTTTACTGAGATTTTCTGGGTTAATTCCTTTGCCATTATCGGCATATTCAAATACTAATAATTCGCCATCTAGTTGAAAATCAAAGGTGAGAACTCCTTCGTCGTTGGGTTCATAAGCGTGAATCAGGGAATTCATCACCAGATTTGTCACAATCTGAGAAAACACGCCTGGATAAGTGTCCAATATAATATTTTCATCGCAATTAACCTTTACTGTTTGTTTGGTTGTTCTGAGTTTTGCTGTTAAGGAAGTTAAAATTTCCTCTAAATAGTTTTTTAGATAAAAAGTCCGTTTTAACTCACTCGACTGATCGACTGCCACTTCTTTAAAACTGTGGATCAAGTCGGCAGCCCGCGTGAGGTTAGCCAATATCATATTACTACTTTGCATGGCGGTATCCAGAAAATTTTCTAACTGCGATCGTTTAATTTGACCGTTGCTGTAAATCTCGCAGAATTTAGTGACTTTTTCAGCTAGCAGGGAGGCGGCGGCGATGCCAATGCCGATGGGAGTATTGATTTCGTGAGCAATACCTGCAACCAACCCTCCAAGGGCGGTCATTTTTTCTGATTCTACCAGTCTATTTTGGGTAGATTTTAGGTCTTCTAAGGTTTGAGATAGTTCGGAGGTACGTTGTTGTACTAACTCTTCTAGAGTCTGATTGAATTCCTGCAAATTTGCGTAAAATTGCGCGTTTTCATGCTGTGGTGCTTTGGTTTTTATACGCCAACGTTGATAGCAATAGCGCGATTCTGTCAAGTAAGTTTTGGCAATTTTTTCTCGTCCTATGGATAGGTAAAATGCTCCGGCTAATTCTGCTGCTAATGCTTGTTCGTGGATCTGTCCGTTTTCTTGCGCTCCTTGAATTGCCAGGTCATAATATTCCATTGCTTCAACAATATTTCCCATTATTCGCGCTTGTTCCGCTGCTACTAAGTCCTGCTTATGCTGATAATTCATGGGAGAAAAAAGTGTTTTATTATATAGTGTAAGGAAGAAGGAAAAAGGAAAAAGGAAAAAGGAAGAAGGAAGAAAGCCCTTCGACTGCGTTTATCCTGAGCGTAGTCGAAGGGCTCAGGAACCGGGAAGAAAGCCCTTTGACTACGCTTGGGAATCAGGAAGAAAGTCCTTTGACTACGGCTCAGGAACCGAAGATGGAAGATGGAAGGTATCCATAAATTGGGCTAATTATGGGGAGATTACCCCTAGAAAAAACTCTCGATAGATGCTCTGTCAAATGCTTAATCTATATTGTAGCCTTTAAAAAATCAGAAACTGTGCTTTACGATCGCACGAATGCCAAAATAAACTGGTGCGTGAAAATCCAAAGCTAAAAATCCAAAAACAATTATGCAGAATATGATGGCCTCAAATCAGACGAATGGTAGCGCAGAGATTAAACTACTGGTAGTGGACATTGACGGGACGATCGCAGGTAAATCCAATGACATCCGAGAACCGGTGAAGCAGGCTATTTTGGCAGCGGAGTCGCGGGGCGTGAAAGTTGCCGTGGCTACTGGTAGAATGTACCGATCGGCTTTGCGCTTTCACCGAGATATCGGGTCAACTTTGCCACTGATTTCTTACCAAGGTGCGTGGATTCAAGATCCCGCAACTGATAAAATGCTCCGCCACCAGCCGCTGTCGAAACAAAGGGCTCTGGAACTGTTCGAGCATTTTCAAGAACCACATTTACGATCGCTCCTTTCGGTGAATTTTTACATCAATGACCAACTTTATGTACCGGAAATTACCGCCGCTACTAGACTTTACGCCGAACGATCGGGTATTGAGCCAATTGTGATTACAAACTTTCACAGAGATATTCCGGGTGAACCGACGAAAGTTTTGGCTTTGTGCGAAAATGCGGGGGTTCTCGACGGGTTGCTTAGCACTATGCGCGAACGTTATACGCCTGCGGAACTCTATTTAACTCGATCGGTTGCGACTTTTTTTGAAGCTACTCACCCTTTGGTTAACAAGGGGGTGGCGGTAAAGTATATAGCTGAGGAGTTGTTGGGGTTGCGGCCGGAGAATGTGATGGCGATCGGCGATAATTTTAATGATGTGGAAATGATTGCTTATGCGGGCGTGGGTGTGGCGATGGGGAATGCTCCCTCGGAGGTGAAAGCTGGTGCTAATTGGGTTGCGCCGGATGTGGAGGAAGATGGGGTGGTTGCGGCGATCGAGGAATTTGTTTTGGGCGCTTAAAATATTCATATCCCCGATTTCTTAAAGAAGTCGGGGATATGAATGTTTTAGAGATAATTCAAAACTTTAAAAAACTGGTTTCAACAGAAAGAGCACCGACGACTGGCCGTGTTTCGTCTCGGTGCTCTTACTGGTTCGCTCCTCACACGTCCATTACTCTAGCCGACTCAGCCAACCCTGTCAAGACTTTTTACAAAAGTTTTTTTTAACGTCGTCCGAGATCGGAAATCAAAGCCTTGAAACCCTTCCCCACAAAGGAGATGGATACTTGGAAAACCAATCAATTCAACTCGGCCATCCAGTCCAAAATCAGAGTATTGACTTCAGTGGGGCGTTCGTCGTGGGGACAGTGGCCTGTTTTGGGAATTGAAACAAATTTGACCGATCGCCCTTCATCGACCAAATCCTGATAAATTTTACCACCTGCGATCGGTGTCCAGGGGTCATCTTCGCCCCAAAGTATCAATAATGGCCGATCGACCTTGGGAAGCAATTCAGACGGTTGAGGGCCTGCTGGCGCTGTCAGAATCGACGCAAAAACCTGTTGAGCTCCCGGATCGCAGGAGGGGGCGTGGAGGAGTTCTACGAGTTCGTCGGTGATGGCTTCGCGGTTCCCGTAGACTTGGCGCAGGGTGTTGCGGATGCGGTGTTTTTTGCGGATGTTGTTGAACAGAAATGGGCCAACAATGGGCGATCGAACTAATTTAGCAAAAGTCCCCATAATTAATCCCAGGGGAAAATTTAGTTCTTCGGGACGGTGGTTGAGTCCGCCCGCACAATTAATTAAGACTGCGCCGGCGGATATTTCGGGATGGTTGGCCACTACCATCAAACTGAGTAAAGCGCCGATCGAATTTCCGACAAATACAGCCGGTTCCTGTACCAATTCCGTCCAAAAATCTGTGAGTAATTCTTCCCACAATTCGAGGGTGTAATCTAGGGCTGGTTTAGCGGAACCCCCGAATCCCAACAAGTCTAGGGCGAATACTCGGTAGCCACCATCCGCGAGTGCTCTTATGTTTTGTCTCCAATGTCCGATCGAAGCCCCAAAGCCGTGAATCAAGATCAGAGGGCGGCCGGTTCCTTGGACAGTATATTGAATTTTGCGATCGCGCCAAGTCCAAATTAGTTTTTCTAAGCTGTTGGCAGATACTAGCTGTTGTGTCGTCACGATGGTTATGTAAAGTTTTGTTAACTACTTTGATGATAGCAGGATAACGGGGCTTGAACTACTTCCTGGGCTAGAATTGAGGAATTATAAAATTCCGATTAAACACGGAACTACCCCGCAGAGGGTAAGTTCCGGCTAATTAACAACCAACTAATAACCAACAACTGATGACTAATTAAGATTTAGCCATTTTTGAGCATTAAGTCGTTGAACCACACCAAACACCATTAAATCTAGAGTAATCTTGCGTTCATCTATCAAAAAAGGTTCAATAGTGCTAGTTTTTGTGTTGTTTTCAGCGCAAGAAAAAGCTCTTTGACTTTGAATATTTTCTTGAGGAAAATACAAATTAAATTGGCGTTGACCTTCTTGGAATTTACCAATTACTTGCCAACAATCTCCGGTGGAACCCATGCCAGAAACGGGGACTTTTTGCTTTGCCAAACTTACTTCTAAATCCTTAACGCCTTGCTTGGTCAAAGCTGTTTGCAAGGCTGGCAAATAATCTTGTTGAATAAATTCTGCAAATGGTTTGTCTTCAACCGCAGGTGCTTTTTCTTTTTTAGCTTTAGCTGGGGGCTTTGTAGCTTCAGCAGGAACTGGTGATTCTGGGGAAGTTGGATTTGTGGTTTCTTCTGACATTGATAATACCGATTTTTTGGGGGAAGGATTGATGAGTTATTGACTGCGAGGGACTGGTTTAGTAGAAAATTTTTGCCGATCGCAGATAAATTTTATACAAAATCAGTACCTATTGAATTTTAATTTAAAACTCACCGAAGAACACCATTCTCGCTTAACAGGCAAGATGCCTGTTCCACAAAAACTAGATTTTCTTGTGGGGTGGGCATCCTGCCCGCCCGCAAGGCTAATTAATGGTGCAAATGTGACTTAAAACTGGTAGGGGCGATCGCCCGATCGCCCCCAAAGCTCACAACTGCTCTAATCTATTCTAAATCTCAGCAGCAGCTCTTTCAATCAAGCGGCGGGCTAAAGTTTGAACACCAGTATGTTCATAGTAGTTGGTAGTCATGTCAAGGAATGCCCCCACATAGTCCACCTTATCAGCAGAAATCTCCACAAAGCTTTGCAAATGACTCATCACGTTTTGGGGAGTCAAACCTCGATCGCTCACAAAGGAGCTCATCCAGCCAGTAACCGAGCCAAAGCTGTCCCCAATAAAGCCTAACTGGCCCGCAGGATTGCCGCCAGGAATCATACTGCCGATCGCCTTAAATCCAGGATTCTCTTGCAAATCGCTAGGAGAAAGCTTGTTAATCCAAGACTGAGTTGCCATGATAAAGTCTGGGCCCAGAGGAATCAAACCATCAAAACAAACCAAAGCAGCCATCCGCATCAGAGACTCGCCACCGTAGTCGCCCAAAGCGCCTGCAAAATCGCCGATGCTGTCGCCGGGAAGGCCGTTTATTTGGCAAAAAGCCAGCAACTCAGTGACTAACTTCAAAGAAAGGTCGATCGTTTGAGCTTTTTCTGGCTTAGGAGTAAGATTGCCAAGCATGGACAAAAACGGTACATTTTGGGCAACTTTGTTAGCGAGGGCGGCCGCACCGAGGGCGCTGGAGGCACTGTCGATCGTTTGGTAGAGCCAGAGAGCACGTTGGTAGCCTTCAGATTTATCGTTGTAGAGGTATATCGCCCGATCGCCAATTTGCTGGATCAGGTCTTCATCTGTTTCGCCAGTAACGGTGCGAATGGTATTGTCAAAACCAATTAAATTATTCCACTCACCGGGAACCACAAAGTCAAGGGATCGTAGAGCTTTGACAGTCATGTTGTCTTTAGGCAATTGATCGACTAATTCAAAGACAGTTTTGCTCATAAAAAACTCCTTAATGTTGAACTCGACTCAAAGATAACATTCTTAGGACTTACCTAAAAAACCCGGTTTCTTCCAAAAATTGTCGCTTTTTCGATAAATATTGACGCAGAAACCGGGTTTTTTGCCCCCGTGCATAAGTGCTGACTGCTTTGTAAAACTTATCTAAACTTGTCTAAACTCATTTTTAGACACAATTCGGAGTTTACTTCCTACGCTATTGGGTAGACGGCTAATCCCAAGATAAGTAGGCTATCCCCCTCAAGCCGAGGGTTCCCAATTTAAAATGTTTAAACTTGCATTCCAATCACGATCTAAATATCTCTTATTCAGAGTACACAAATCTCGCAAACTGATTGAAACGAACTTTGTTCAAACAGGATCAGACTCAAGTCTGACTCCGACTTTTAAAGATATCTACCTACTTGACGCTAGCGAGGCCACTGAGGTTAAATTTTGATAGCCAATCTTCGCGATCGCTAGCACTAAAAGAGGCATCGCGGGATTGAACTTTCACCTGGTAGCGATTTGCCACGAGAACAGCAGTGCCATTGGCACCTTGGGTGACAGCCGGATAGCCGCCGATTTTCTGGGTACTACTTTGGAATTTTGTTCCAGCCGAGGGGTTGCCGGCGATATCGTTGATTGACAGCATCGCGACATTTTTACCACCTTTGTTGAGCTTAGCTTCAGCAAAACCGGATTTTTCTTGAGCGAAGACGCGATCGAATCCACCGCCCGACGACGGGAAATATTTATTTAATTGGCCACCTGCGACAGCCTTCTTCGGCAGGTTTTGATTTTGAGCACTGGACTGATCCGTCTTGTTCTGGTTTGCTTTACCGGGTTTTTGGGTGCTTTCCTGCTGAGCTTTGTCCCAACGAGAGGGCTCCGGGGCTTTACCACAGGAGGTGACTAGCAATAGTACCGATATCAGAAATGGAGCTAAGATTCGGCGCGCGGAGGATAATTTCATCCCTTTCTCCTGTAAGATAGTTTCCATTCACAATTGTGGCTTACGATTCGACAATTTGTCTTGTATGTTTATGGGTCGGTCATCACGAATGACGAACTCCATACAATCTGCTAGCTTATGCTATTTGATCGCCACACAGAACTGCAACAGCCTAATTTAGCCGCTGGTTATAGTTCGCTTGTCGCTGGAACTTTGAGCTGAACCAAGGCTTTTTGTAACACACTGGGTTTTACACTCAACCAGACTTGGTGGCGATCGTCTTCGGTATACCCCACAACAACAGCCCCGATCGGTGAACCTATATCTGGATACATTTCCGGGGTCATCAGAAAAATGGGTAGAAACCCTGTCTTTCAAGACGGCTTTAATTGATTTGTGGATACCCACGGAATAGATGATACAATGTGAGCATGACACAAAAAGCATTCAAGTACCGATTCTATCCAACTCCTGAGCAAGAGAACTTGCTGAGAAGGACGATGGGTTGCGCTCGATTAGTCTATAACCGTGCTTTAGCCGCAAGAACTGAGGCATGGTATGAACGTCAAGAGCGCGTCGGATATGCTGAAACATCAACAATGCTAACCAATTGGAAAAAGCAAGAAGACTTGCAATTCCTTTCGGAAGTTAGTTGTGTGCCATTACAACAAGGGTTGAGACACTTACAAACTGCCTTTACTAACTTCTTCGCAGGACGGGCAAAATACCCTAATTTCAAGAAAAAGCATCACGGCGGTAACGCTGAGTTTACCAAGTCTGCTTTCAAGTGGAAAGATGGCAAAGTGTTTTTAGCAAAAAGCACTCAGCCCTTAGACATTCGATGGAGCCGACAACTCCCCGCATACGCAATTCCATCAACGGTTACTGTGAAGCTCTCGCCTTCTGGACGATGGACAGTTTCTTTACTGGTAGATGTCGAGATTGAAACATTACCTAAATCTCTCAATCAAATTGGTGTAGATTTGGGCATTACGAGTTTAATAGCTTTGAGTAATGGGGAAAAGATTGCTAATCCCAAAACCTTTAAGGCAAAGCGCCGCAAGTTGCGTCAAGCTCAAAAAGCACTTAGCCGGAAAGTTAAAGGGTCTAATAATCGCCATAAAGCAAGGCTGAAAGTTGCTAAAGTCTACGCTGAAATTAGCGATACTCGTAATGACTTTCTTCACAAGTTGACAACCCGACTGGTTCGAGAAAACCAATTGATAGCAGTCGAAGACTTGTCTGTGAAGAATATGCTTAAGAATCATAAACTCGCTCTCTCTATTAGTGATGCTGCTTGGGGTGAATTGACTAGGCAACTTGAGTATAAATGCGACTGGTATGGTCGCACATTTGTCAAGATTGACCGATGGTTTCCTAGTTCTAAACGTTGTGGACATTGTGGACATATCGTGGATAAGTTGCCTTTAAGTGTCAGAGAGTGGGATTGTCCTAAATGCGGTACACATCACGACAGAGATGTCAACGCTGCTAAAAATATTCTTACCGCAGGGCTTGCGGTGAATGTCTGTGGAGCGACTGTAAGACCCGAACAGAGTAAATCTGTTAAGGCTGGTGCTATGAAGCAGAAACCTAAGTCGTGAGTCTTAGGAATTCCCGCGCGTTCACGCCGGGGAGTATGTCAAGTCTCCAGCGTCAACAAAATCAGTAAATTGTAATTCTTTGAATGCTGTTCAACCGAAACTAAAATATTTTTATTTTAAATCCATTTGTGAGGCTCATACACTTACTTACTGGTTAGGGTAAGTGTATGAGCCTCACAGGAGTTGTCTGTCAGTCGTCCAACTTCAGTTTTGCCCGATCGCAAAAATTAACGATTAGGCTTCGCTTTCAATGTGGATAAATAACAAGCCCATTACCACAATTGGCATCACCCAGGTAACTAGCGGAATCAAAATCCAAGGCAAAAAAGCAGCAGCGTATGAACCTGTCATATCAAATTCTCCCAGCTAAAGTTAGTGTGTTGCAACAGAGATCTTTCGGAGTGCAGTCTAGTTGACTAAACCACGGAACATGGCATCGACGACCTTCAAGTTTTCGAGTAAGAAATAGGCAGCAAAGACACCGCCCATACCACCAACGAAGAAACCAGCGGTGAGTTGGCTCCAGCCTTCACCGGTTTTTAGCGCTTCGGGAGTCATAGGATTAGCGCTGGCGTAGGTTTTGTTCTCTTGGAAAGATACCAAACCATAGGCAGACATACCTAATGTACCGATGAGAACTAAAGCGAGGGCTGTAATTAGTCCACCAAGATTAGCTGCTTCTGGATAGTCCCGCAGGGGTCCGAAGACAACTTCTGGGCCGACAAGAAAATAACCGTGTGCTAATCCGATTTCTAAGCCTCGAACTAGGGGGGAGAGTCCTTTACGGTAGGCGGGCAAGTTGCCAATGAATGCTTTGGTAAAATCAGAAGCACTAATTGGGGTTGCTAGATGACCTGTGAATGGGTCGCCGTTAAAGGGTTGAATAAGTTCTGCATTTCTTGGATCAGCCATATTTAGTTTCTCCTCGGTATCAAAGAAAGTTGAGGCGTTCAAGTCATATTTTACGCAGGGACGTGTAGCCTATTTACATAATTGACAGCCAGCTTTAGAAAAGTTTACCTAGAACAGCAGAATGCCCCCACCAGAGAGGAATCTGCCGAGAAATCGGGAAAGCATGGGGAGAAGACCACCGCTGTTGCTGATCAGCAATTTGATGCAATAAGTGGACTTCGATGAGCCATGAATAAGAATCCCCCGCTATATCGGTACTCCGATCCTTCGGCGGGAGTATGTCAATTTTCTTTAGTTTTGAGAAGAATTTTTCCTTTTTCCTCTATACCATTCCCCAAGCCGATCGGGCGATACTCCCAGAAAATAAGCAATAATCACTATTTGATTAATCACTGTCGTTTTGACTACCCCAACTCTCTGCCACCGACGGGCGGAAGTCAGCACCGGCATGGATAATATCTCAATGCGGCCTTGTTTTTTCAATCGGCGCACAAATTCAAAGTCTTCCATGAGTGGCAAGTTGGGAAAACCGCCCATTTGCTCAAAAGTAACCGTTTTCAGGAAAATTGCTTGATCCCCGTAGGGCATTTGCAGTAGGTGCGATCGAAAATTCACCCCTTTTTCGACTAGCCGCAGACTCAGTAAAGCCGCATCAATCTTGAGTTCAAAGGCTCCCGCTACTATGGACGAGTTCCCTAGTGCTTGACGCACGCCCGTGTCATAGCCGTCAGGTAAATAAGTGTCTGCGTGGAGAAACAACAGGATGTCTCCTGTTGAAGCCGCGGCACCTGCATTCATTTGAGTCGCCCGGCCTGGAGTTGTCGAGATCACGCGATCGCTCAAAGATTTCGCTATTTCAACAGTACCGTCACTACTGCCGCCGTCAGCCACAATTATTTCGACATTTTTGGCATTGCGGGCGGTGGAAATGACTGGCGCGATCGTAGAAGCTTCGTTTAATACTGGAATGATAATAGAAATTTTGAGATTGGGAATTTCAGACATACAAAACGAGGAACACCGTGAATCCGTTGTCGAACATTCTGCTGCTGCACCTATTTTTGATCGCGCCTGAGAGAATTCTCTCAAGCGCTGTCTAACCACTACTCATATTCAGTATTTGGTTAGACAAATACATTTACTATAGTATGACCTTGTGGTTACACAATCAAGTGATTTTACTCAATTATTGATGACAATTACTAATAGATTGCACGGACAGTATTAAGTTTTAATTATTGTAAAATATTCATCTCCAAACCGAGGAGATCTTCTGGTCGATCGATATCTGCCAAAATAGGAAGAACAGCAATACTTAGGCTGAGCTTTTGGGCGATCGCCAGCGTATCAGCAAATACCTCATCGGTTCCCCACTTCATCCCCTCGAACAATTCCGGTATTCTTCGACGCAGCCCAATCAGATAATAACCTCCATCTTGTGCCGGCCCCAAAACTAAATCCTTCTCACTGAGTTCATCAAAAGCTTTAGCAATAATTTCTGCTTTCAATTTCGGGCAATCAGTACCGATAATGACTACTTTGTCAATCCCCAAATCCCAAGATTTTTGCAATGCTGCACTCATTCTTGCACCCAAATCTCCCTCCGACTGCTGGTGATAGATTATATCGGTTCCCAGCCAGTCTTCCATGAGTTGCTGGCTGCTGTCTGTGTAGTGAATTGCTACCGATAATTGGCGCGATTTTTGGAGAACAAGGGAGGTGGCGATCGTCCGTTGGGTCATCAAGCGATGCAGGTTGGCGGCACCTTCTTTTCCTAGTACCGGAATTAGTCTCGTTTTGGCTTTACCCGGTACTGGATAGCGAGTGAAAATAATTAGTTGTTCTGAAATCATTGATCGTCCAAAATTTTCAAAGAAATTCCCTAATGTATGCCATACACCCAATTGATCCTAAAACGCAGCCGTACCCTGAGCGTAGTCGAAGGGTCAACGGTCAACAGTCAACTATTAGCTCATTTCTAGCATTCAATGATCTAATGTAAGCCCTGCAACCCGATCGTCCTCAAACACAGCTTTACCCTGAGCGTAGTCGAAGGGTCGAAGTGTCAACTGTCAAAACTTAGCTCATTTCTAGCATTCGCTGAATCGGTTTTAAAGCTGCTATTCGCAGATCTTCAGGCATGGTAATTTCAGGTGTTTGATTTTTCATGGCTAGATACAATTTTTCCAAAGTATTCAATCTCATATACGGGCATTCGTTGCAAGCACAACTATTATTGTTGGGAGGTGCGGGAATAAAGTGTTTGTGAGGTGATTGCTTTTGCATTTGGTGAATAATTCCCGGCTCAGTTGCTACAATAAAAGCTTGGCGATCGCTAGCTTCAGAATATTTGAGCAGAGCACTGGTGGATCCGATGTAATTGGCATGGCGAAGTACGGGAGGTTCGCATTCTGGGTGAGCAATTATTTCAGCTTCGGGATTTTCTATTTTGAGTTGAACTATCTTTTTTTCTGAGAAGTTTTCATGGACGATGCAAGCGCCTTGCCAAAGTTCCATGTGTCTGCCACTTTGTTCCATGACATAGCGACCGAGATTGCGATCGGGTGCAAAAATAATCGGCTGATTTTCGGGAATTTGATTGACAATTTTGACGGCGTTGGAGCTGGTACAAATTATGTCGCTCATTGCCTTAATTTCAGCGGTACAATTAATGTAGGAAATTACCAAATGTCCTGGTCGATCGGCTTTGAAAGCTGCAAAGGCTTCGGGAGGACAACTCTCGGCGAGGGAACACCCAGCATTCAAGTCGGGTAACAATACTAATTTGTCGGGATTCAGGATTTTGGCAGTTTCCGCCATGAAATGGACTCCGGCAAAAACTATGACATCGGCGTTGGTGTTGGCGGCTTTGCGGGCAAGTTCTAGGGAATCACCAATGAAGTCTGCGATGTCTTGGATATCCGAGTCTTGGTAATAATGGGCGAGAATGACGGCGTTCAACTCTTGTTTGAGGGCGTTAATAGCGGCAAACAAGTCGTCGGGCAGTCTGGTTTCGGTCAAGTTCGGAGAAGTTATGGTGGTAAACACAGTTAGAATATTCCGGGGAAGGTGGCGAAGAAAGCTAAAGTTTGACACTCCCCGGCGTGACCTAAAGGGGGATTCTTGGATCAATCAGTCAACTTGCTCATTGATGTCACCACCAACGAGTAGAGGTCGGTCTGTCCCCAAGCGTTAATTTCGGTGTGCCCCACCGTATTTGAACTAATGCCAGCTTCCTTCAGTCCTTTCGCTAGAATATTCAAGGCTGCATTATGGTCGCGGTCTAACACCGTGCCACACAGGCAAATATGAGTCCTAACTGAGAGCGATTTCTGAACACGATTTCCACAACTTGAACAATCTTGGGAAGTGTACTGAGGTGCAACAGCAACCACTGTTTTACCGTACACTTTTCCAAAATATTCCAACCATTGGGCAAACTGTGACCATGCTGCATCGCTAATTGATTTAGCAAGTTTATGGTTCTTTACCATATTTCTCACTTGAAGATTTTCGTAGGCTACGAAATCGTTAGATTTCACCACGTACAACGCCGTCTTAATGGCGAAGTCTTTACGTTGCCTACTGACTTTCAGGTGTTTTCTGCCTAACTTATTGATTGCTTTCTTACGATTACTGGAACCTTTCTTTTTTCGAGAAACTCGTTTCTGCAACCGCTTTAAAGCTTTTTCACTTTTACGCAAATGTCGAGGATTTGGAACTGTTTCTCCTGCACTATCGGTATAAAAATGATTTAACCCCACATCTATGCCAATCATCTTCCCCGTAGGAACTATTTCTTCTGTTCGCTCTACATTAATACAGAACTGAGCGTAGTAACCGTCAGCGCGACGAATTACTCTGACTCGTTTGATTTCCTTGGGTGCATAGAAATGCAAATCTCTACTACCTAGTAATCTGAAGGTTCCCGCAGCAAAACCATCTGTGAATGTTAGACATCTTTTGTCGGTGGAAAGCGCCCATCCTGATGTTTTGTATTCTACGGAATGAGTGTGTTTTTTGAATTGTGGATATCCCTTTTTCCCAGGCTTCTTAGCTTTACAATTAGAAAAGAAACGTTGAATAGCAAAAATTGCCCGTTCCGCTGAAGCTTGACGTGCCATTGAGTTAAGTTTTCGGGCCCATTCAAACTCCTTCGCCATGATGGCGCATTGTTTGTAGAGATCGACTAACTTAACTGCTTGATTGTCGATCCAATATCTGAGAGCTTTGTTTCGGACAAACTGAGCTGTGCGAATCATTTCATCTATGACCCGGTATTGCTGTGGTTTGCCTTTTAACTTAAACTCTAGTACAATCATGGCATAATTCTATCACTTTTACGATTAGGTGTTTCTATAAATCGATTATTTCAAGAATCTTTACACTCGAATTAAAGCCGTCCTATAAGGACGGGGCTTTAGACCCATTTTTTGGGTAATTTTAATTCTAGTTGAATTCACCAAAAATAACTGGCAGTTCTGTTGAGCCAATCTAAAATCTAAAATTGCTTGGGGGAGAGCGCAAAAAACTGGTCGCTGTTTCCTATCCTGATAAGAGGGGTAGCGATCGCACATGAGAAACCAAATGAATCAGACTAAATCGATCAAAATTGCGGTTGTGGGGGATGTTCACGATCTGTGGGAACCGGAAGATGGCGAGGCCCTGAAGCATCTGGGTGCTGACTTGGTGCTGTTTGTGGGGGATTTTGGGAATGAGTCGGTGGAGGTGGTACGCGCGATCGCCCAATTGGACATTCCGAAAGCCGCGGTATTTGGAAACCATGACGCTTGGTACACCGCAACGGATTGGGGCCGAAGTAAGTGTCCCTACGATCGCCAATTAGAAAATCGAGTCAAACAGCAAATAGACTTAATGGGAGAAGCCCACGTCGGTTACGGGAAACGAGATTTTCCCGAATTGGGCGTAACTGTGGTAGGAAGTCGCCCGTTTACTTGGGGTGGATCGGATTGGAAGTACAACGATTTTTACTCCGAGTGGTTTGGGGTAGAGAGTTTTGCAGAGTCGGCCAGACTGATTGCAGGGGCTGCTGCGGACGCGGACTGCGAAAATGTGATTTTTTTGGGTCACACAGGCCCGACAGGCTTGGGAGAGGCTCCGGGCGACCTCTGTGGGCGAGATTGGAAGCCTCTGGGAGGGGATTGGGGCGACCCAGATTTTGAAGAAGCGATCGACAAAACTCGTAATTCTGGGAAACACATACCTCTGGTAACTTTTGGTCATATGCACCATCAACTGCGGCACATCAAGCACGAGTTTCGGAAGTCAGTGGTGAGTGCTCAGGGCACGGTTTATTTGAATGCCGCCAGTGTACCGCGCATTGTGGAGAGAGAGTGCTCAAAACTGCGAAATTTCTCGATCGTGCGCCTGGAAACAGGAGTAGTATCTGAAGTCTCTCAGGTTTGGGTAGGTCAAGGTTTCGCTGTAGAAAGAGAAAAAATTCTTTATCGGCAAACTGAATCTGCAACTGCTTGTACTTAAAGACAAGTGCTGGTATGATGAAATTTGTGCACCGGGAGAGGTGGCAGAGTGGTCTAATGCGCTCGACTTGAAATCGAGTGTGGCAGTGATGTCACCGTGGGTTCAAATCCCACCCTCTCCGTCCTTTTTCTGTATTTTCGATCAAGGGTTGTGGGTTGATTCTATAGTCAGAAAATACTTTTTCCGCTCAAATTTCGCGCTAATGGTTTTCTAGTATTTCCAAAACTGCTTCCATATCCACCAAATCAGCCCTAGATTTTTTGCGCTGAGCTTTGAGTTGGTTGAGTAAGTCAGCGGCCTCTGGAAATTCTGCGACTGCCAGAGCTGAGTTTTTAATTTCAGTGCGATCGGGTGTCACGGTCGCAAGTTCTTCCTTCAGATTCTGAACTTCCAAATCTAAATCGCCATTGCGCTCGTGAAGTTGCAGCAATTCCTTGTCCTGGTCTGCAAGTTGCCTGTTAGCCACCCTCAATTCCTGCCTGAGCGATTCATCGTTGCTGTCGCTCAGGCACTCAATTTTCCCAGACGTTCCTCGACAGCAGCCAACCGTTCAAGTACCGGGTCAACACTAGCAGCCACCAACTTGTCTACACTTTGCGAGGTAATTGTAGACATTGTAGACATGACACTCGGACTGCTTGGTGTATACAAATCTACTGATGGTGTAGACACAGGATTACCGCTCGTTGTATACACTTTTTCATTAGCGTTTACTCCTGAGACTTCCTTGAGAATGCGTTGTGCAGCTTGATTAATCGACTCACCATCTAGCTTCTGAGATTCTATCCAGTTCAGGAAGTCACCAGAAACTCTGACATTATTTGTCTACAATAACCCATGATTGTATACACTGTCAACATTTTGTATACAAGATTTGTAGACAGCTTTTGTAGACAACGACTCACCACTGTATACACTGTCAACATTTTGTATACAAGTTTTGTAGACACAGAAAATCCCCCAAGGTCGGGGGATAAAAGTATCAGTCGTTAGTCCTTGGTCATTGCCTAGTCAGGAATCGCCCTTAAGTCTTGTGAGTTAAGCCATGTGGTAAAACTGCCATCGGGCTTGAGGCAAGCAACCTCACCATATTTATCAACTTCATCAACCACAAGGTCAAGCTTCCCGTACTGTGCTACGCAATTGGCGTTGTCACCCACATAGCGGACTCGCACACCTTTTTTGAGGGTTACGCGCTTGGGCTGTGTCGGTGGTGTTGGCTGTTCCGGCTGAGGTTGGGTTAGTATTTCTGCCAGTTTTTGCCGTTCATCATCGGTGAGTTTTGAGAGTAAATTGCAAATTTCTAAAATAGTTGGAGAAACTGCGTTGGCTGCGTTGGCATCGCTCTCTGTAAGGGTTTGTGCGTTGGCAAGTGCGTTGGCAAGTGCGTTGGCAGTTTTATTTGCCAACGCACTTGCCAAGCCTGTAACTTTCTCTGTGTTTACTGCCAACGCAGCCAACGCAGTTTTTGCACTTTTTTCAGATTGTTGTAAAAATCCTATCCCAGACAGATAACTTTGTCCTCGACGGTCGGAATCGGTACGCCCTTCATCACGCTGTTTCTGAAGTTTGGGGAAAATCTCGCACAACCTTGCGTACACCTGGTTTACAGCCTTCACGGGGGTATCATATCGGTTTGGCAGGTCATTCCAAACCAGTTTCTTTTTATCCTCGTTGCCCTCAATCTCTAAAATCCCTACTTCCTGATACCACTCCTGCAAATGTTCCCAAAGGTCTTTTACATAAATACGTCCGCCGGACTGAACCTCAATCCCTGAATCCCTGACAAACTGCCACAGGTGCTGAGACTTTTCCTGAGCTTCCCGTAGAGCTGCGTCACTGGAACCGTAATTAATCCCTTGAGTCAGCAGCAACGGTATCCGCTCCAGCATCCTGTTAAGCAGCGCCGGTGCAATCCGTTCCAAAATAAAGTCTGGGTTTTCCTTGAACCGAGGGTCTGCCTCTAATTCACCCTTACCGGAATCAGCTCCAACCACGTAGGTTTTCTTAAAACTGAGAATGCAGTATCGGCTGCGGATAGCTTCTGCGTCACTACTGATACTTGGCAGGACATTGCAGTTAGCAAGGAATATAGCCTCTGGCTTGTATGGATACTCGCCACGTCCCTTATGTTCAATAGTCAACTCGTCCCCAGTGATGAACTGCTTGAGACTTTGCAGCTTATCAAGTTTCACCGCGTCCGCATTCTCACTAGACCAGTTGCACAAAGAATTCTCCAGACCAGCGAGGGGAAACTTTCTCCCACTGTCATAGACCTGAAAGTCCTTTAAACTTTTTCCCGTGACACCACGTCCCAACACAGCCACCAAAGCAGTCCGCAAAGTATCCTTGCCGTTGCTACCATCGCCGTGACAAAGCAGTCCCTTCACCCGTGACATCTTCAAACGAGCTAGCGGTAGACACAGTGCAGCAGCGATTGTCCTGAGAAAAATCTCTCGTTGCTGTGGCTCAAGACACTCTAAAAGGCGATCGCAATCTGTGGCATCAATATCAGGGTCATATTTACCACCGATGTATGTGTAGACCTGTTTTGGGTCATGGGGGGTAATCGTGTGTGAGCCGTCAGAGTTGATTTTCAGCACCCCGTTAGAGCAATTCAATCCCGGCGGGTTCACCGCCTCAATGTCTACAGCCAAACCTAAGACCATCCAGTCATAGACCTGATTGACACTGCCAGAGTTAGCTCGGTTGCAACGATACAAACCTTTGACGTTCTCAGAATGGGTGCTGAGCCAATCACGGATACGTCGTTTTTCCGAAGGTTCCGACCGCAGTTGGTAATAACCGTCAGTGAATCGATAAATTTGACCCGCAATCGATACCCAATGACCGTCAGAATACAGTGCAGATTCAGCTTTTTGGACGTAGTTAAGCTCTGGAGTTGGCGCTGTGTCTGGGATGTAGTCATTAGAACTACAATTAGACGACAAACGTACTACATCTTCTCGCGTATGCGCGTGAGAGGTAAGAGAATTTTCTTGTATTTCTTCCATTGCAGCGTTGTGAATTTCCGCTTCTAATCGGCAAATAAACTCTTCAATGTCCATGTTTTCCAAAATCTCTCGGATATCCCCTTTGTCTGGGATATCGGGGTAAATGGCAACCGGGTCAATGACTATGCAAGGGAATTGAAGGTGGTCACAGATTGATTGAACCTGAGCGCCTTTCTTGATTCCCGTAGCGTCGTTGTCCCGTAGTTTCAAGAGCGTGATGTTTTTCCCTGTTGCCCGCAGCGCTTCCACAGCTCTGGTGATTTCGGCATCATTCCAGTTAGACCCCTGTAGCGTTAGACCCGCGATACCGTGAGACCTTGCAAGTTCTACATTTGGCTCACCCTCAAGCATCAGAACTGCAACAGGTTTATCGTCTGGTATGCCCTTCAGTGTCTCGACTACTTCCTCAATGCGGTAGGCAGGCCAAGGTAAATCACCTTTAGTCCATAACCGTTTACCGTCATCGGCAATGCGAGTCTGACGGTAGGTTTTATCTCGTCCCTTTGGCAGGGTCAGGTCTATCCATTGGTACCGAAAGACCTCCTGTGAAGGACTGTAAGCGTAGGTGACTTGCTCTGCTTCAGCAGGTACTTTGTCTGGGATGTATTGAGGTTTGTGAGGTTCAGGTCCGTATTGTGGCGCTAGTAGTCTTAGGAGCTTCAGTCCAGTCGGTATTGGAATCTGTACCGACTGTTTGCTGACGCTCTTGACTGCTACCACCTTCTTTTGTGGTTTCTGTTTTTCCTTCTCTGCCTCACGTTCTGCCAATACTTCAGCCCAAGGTTTGATGGCCTCACGGATATCTGTGGTGGCACAGTCGGATGTAAAGCAGTGGTACTTCCCGGTTTTACTCACAACACTTAGGTTGCGTCCGCTACACACCGGGCAAATGTACTTATTCTTTCCTTTACCTGGTTGTAGCTTGTCCAGATGGTCACGGATATCAAAAGAGCCCGTGTTCAGTTGGCTGGAAATTTCTGAGGAATCGGATGCAGAATTTGACCCTGTGGGGTAAGATGTAGTCATGAGTTTTGAGCCTCCAAGGGCTAACCCAAAGACCGCTGTACCCAGTTCCAATTGAATGCAGCGGTTTTTTGGTGTTTACTTTTTTGAAAATTTAGAGCGCACAAAGTGTGGAACCGCCTTTATCGCCATGCAAAACAGCGCATCACAATACGTTTTGTATGGATAAAAGCCAGTCATCCTCGCACGAATGAGAGTCCAGCTTAATTGAAAAATTGGTGTGTCGTATGCACGTGTAGTCTTGTCACCGAACTACCTGTTACGTGGCTCTGTTACACCACCGCTCTTAGCAACCTACCTTGAAGGAATTCCCGAATTCATTCGTCACCGACCGCAACAAACCCGTCTACTCTTTTGCCTTCAAAACATTTCATGGGCTGCCTGCCAGATTAGCCTCAATCGCTTGAGGTTACGCCTCCACCAATCGCCTTTTAGGTCTTACAGATAACCTGGTAGCTAACCACCCCGAAGGGAGCCAGGACCGTTTTACTTGATTCAATTCTACGACTTGCCCGACCGCAACTGGCAACCACTGCGTTAAATTTTGGCGTCGGACGTTCCAATAATTTTCGCAATTACCCAAGAATCTTCGTAAGAACGCCCGCCACTCAAAATTTTTGCCAGTTGCTATTTTGTGTCACTGTAATTGCGAGGGTAGGGCAGTTGAACAACAGAATCATATTCAGGATGGGGAAAATCTGAGGCAAGATACAAATACATAGAATCAGGAAGACGTCCGCCACTAGCATTCATATAATCCACTACTTCCAAAATCTGAGACACGTAAGCAGCAGGTATACGCACTAACTTCGTTTTACCGGAGTTGTACCACTTGCAAGGGCGACCCGCACCAGAACGCAAACCACCTCTTTTTTGTGTTTTACTTTTTGCCATAATTTCGCTACACAATCAAATTTTCAATCAATTAAGTTACACCTTCAAAATTCTCTGTATCTACCTACCTCCAACACTTCTAACTTACTACTTTTCATTTATTTCTCTTAGTTATACCGGGTATTACTCAACCCGGTTGCCTGCGGCGCCTAAAATTCTAAATGTCGCGGCTGGGGGGGCGGGCCATAACCCGGCTCCCCCCCCAGCCCACGTTTTTCATCCATTATCCTCCTTTTTGTTGATTAAATGTTCATACTCAGCCTCAGCAGCCTTGTACTTAGCACTACCACCTTTAGACACGCCCCACACCTCAAGGATGATTTTCGCTTTGCCGTACCCCTTAGCCTGCAATTGCAGAATCCGTTCTAATCGTTCTGAATCATCGTTCTGAGCTAGTTGCCCTGAACGTTCAGAACTCAAACCATCGTCATCACTACAAGTCAGTGCTAGAGCGCGTTCGAGGTGTTCAACAGCTTCTGAACCGACATTCAAGATAGATTCAGCCTCTATCCGTCTCTGTTGCTCAGATATGTAAGCAGATGTTGCTAGTTCATCCACAGTGTCAGCCACGATAACGGCTTCCTTCATTGCTTCAAACTCTTGGGCTTGACTGAGCTTAAGGGCAACTCTGCGGGCTTCAAAGCAGCAAGCAAAACTCCCTATCAAAGCTAAGCCTGTGGTCATGTTGTGCAAAGGGATTTTACGGCTGAGGATGAACGGTGGTGCTAGCCAGAGGATGAATCCTGAGCAGGTTAAAGCAGAGATTTTCATGACCGACATAGCATCACCCCCAAACCAACTACAGATGCAGCCAGCCCTGAAACCAATACACCCTGCAAAGTCAGGATATCGACTCTAAGCCTGAGAACTAGCCAGTCATCCAGCATCCAACTCAGCATCCAGAGTAAAGCAAAAACCACGTACACGGCTCGGACTAGGGCTAGAGCTTGTGGATGCAGCGACGCTATCCAGCATAGGAAGCTGGAGGCAATCGCAAGCATCAAGAAATCGTTGATAAGTGCGATCGCCTTTGTCATCGTTTTGCCCCTTGTAATTTCGCTTTAATTTCACCAATGCGGGTGTCGGCATTGCTAGCTGCTTGGTCAAGACTCATACCCAGTCGGGCATAGGCGGGGCGAAGTCCGTGCAGGTGTTTACCTAACCGCGCGTCGGCACGCTTTTTTACGAGTTCGTTGTCAGCAACGACACCCTCATATTTGCGGTGGTGTTTGTGGACTTTGGCATCGGCTTCTTCAATCTTGCCAGCAGCTTCATAAGCCCGTTTTGCGTGACGTGCACCTTCAGTCTTTTCTTTGGCTAGTCCCTTCATCGCATCGGCTTCTTCTTCTGTGAAGTAGCGAGGTTTTTCGATGATGGGGACTGAACGGTCAGCAGCGGTGAATTTACCAGGATTGAGCGGGCTGATGGCATCGGCACTGGTAGCAGCTAGGACTGTGGAATGGTCTATGCCGTGGCCACCATGCACTAGACCACCACTAGACTTTTCATCATTCTTGAAAATCTTGTTCATGCGTCCCATTTACTTTGCTCCTATTTGGATGGTGATTTTGACTGGTCGGGGTATCAGGTTTAGAGTTCTAGGCCATAGGGTCATCAGCAACACAAACAGTCCCACTCCTGCCAGAGTGAGGGTGAGCAGTTGCCCAAAATCTACCCATTCAAAAAAATTAATTTGATGGGAATTTTCCTGGGAAGCGGTCGCTACGATGTTGTCGGATATCTCTGGTTTCGTTTCGTACTCTAGGTTGTGGGATTTTAAGAGTAATTCCCATGTGGAAGTTTTGGAGAGTTTCCCAAAGGTTCGGGCTTGTTCATTTGTGAGATTGCAAGCGTAGGCAATGTCTTTGAGGCCGTCAATGCGACGACGGTTGACGAGGGGTTCTGTCATGAGAACCTCTCAAAGTGGCTGTCATCACACAAAGATTCGTCAAGGCATATACGCCCAAGCGTCACAGCTACCGCTAATCCAGTTAATTTGATACTTCCAGTGTTGGCTTGTTGGAGACCAGCAAATCCCAATTATTTCCCCAATTTCTGGGCCCGGCACATTGCCGTTGTCATCATAGTTACCAACAGGCCAGTAACTGGCGACTTTATCGCCGATGTGAAACGGCGGTACGGGATATTTTGTGGGCAACTTAACAACCGATTGCCGATGCGATGTAAAAAGCAGCAAAGCGTACGACGCTGCTTTCTGTAATAGCTCGCGACGGGGAAACGTTAAGAGTTGCGATCGCCCGTACAGGCAATCGTCTAAAAATGTCATAATTTATCGGCTCCAAACGTTCTGTAATAACGGTTTGGGGAAGTCGTAGTTAATCTGGTGTTGGCACACCGGGTTAACCGCGCATATCAAATCTTCCTTAGTTACTCACGATTACAGATTCACAGTCCCTTGTCAACAGAGGGACTGTAAAGTTTTGTTTCTAATTATTCGGTGAGTAATTCCATCACTTCATCGGGCGTAATCCCGTAAATGGCGGCTAGCAATTTAACATTTTTCACGTCACTACCTAATTGCTTAAGTACCTCAATAGCGCTACCTAAAGGAATAGCTTCCTTTGTGGATTGAGTCAGCAAATTAATTGTTGTTTCAGTATTGGCTCGTTTTTTGTAAGTCCCTTCATTCATCTGGGTTGAATGACCTAAATTTTTAGCCCTTGTTTCTTGAGACATTCCCGCCATTTGACCATTGAAATTTGCCAAGTGGCGTAACGCATGAGACTGAGTAAAGCCTTTATTCCATCTTTTCAGCGTAGCCCATGCACGGTCATTGTATGCACCAGAAATTGTCTTTGAATTGCTCGATGTCAACTTAATATCAGGCAATTGTCCTGATTTAATTCTCAAGCACTCAATTAAGTCAGGATGAGTAGGGGGAAGCATTGGTACACACAATCGGTAGCCAGTCTTGGTGGTGGTTTCTAGCCTTGTTTTCTCTCCAACTACGGCAATCATTTTTGTATTACTTAGTTCAGATAGTGCCGGAATCGTAATGCCGTCTTTTGTTCTGAATGGTTCGTTGAGATTCTGAACAGCAAACACCTCATGTACTCGAAAGCCATACACTAACTGCATTGAGAATACCCACAGCCATCGCTTGCGTGATTCTAAGTTGTATCGCTTATCGCCTGAAATAGCTAAAACTTCTTCGTAAAACTTCAAAAACTCATCAACCGATATAGACTGAAGGTCTTCTCTAAACTGTGTCTGAGTACCATCAATTTCTTTGAGACAACTGAGTATGTCTGAACTGCTAATGGTTTCAGCAAGCTTACGCATGGCACACAGGCAGTTTTTGAAACATTTAGTTCCTTTTTGCTTACTGTTAACTGCCAGCAGAATGTCTGCAAGGTTTACGACTGTACTTTGTGGCAATAACTTAAAATAGTGTCCGTAGACACATCGCCAACTGTACTGGTGGCTAGCATTGTTCTTGTCACGCTGTTGACGGCGTTTAGTATGTCCATCCCAATACTCTTTTTCTACTTTTGTGATGGCTTCACCAAACGTCATCAAATCATTTTTGATGATGTTTTTTTCTAGAATCGTGTCATCATACCACGCCAAAAACTGAGACTCGGTTCTCAACGATTCTAGGGCTATAGCAACTAAGTGAGCCTTTTTTAGAGACTCGGTAATTCCTTGCATTGTCAAGTAGCACCCACAGGTTTTATTGACCCGTTTGTTGCCTAACTTGAATTGCAGTGTTATGTAACTGCCACTAGCTTTGCTATCTTTTTTCAAACCGACCGCTTTTGGGCATTCTTTTTGCGCTTGTTTGAAGTAGTCCAGAATCCGCTCGTACCCAATAAGATAGTCGGCGCTGGTACTTAGTGTGACTGAATTAAATTTTTCGCCCATTTTTCGCTCTGAGATGCAGCATTGTTGAGTTTGTTGTCTGCATCCAGCCTACAGCGAGTCGCTCAGTTTTCGCTCGGAGATGAAATAGGACTTTCAGCATGAGGCAAAGAATGAGCTAGAACGACGGAAAATCGTAGATTGAGAGCTAAGCGCTAATTCAAATCCCACCCTCTCCGTCCTTTTTCTGTATTTTCGATCAAGGGTTGTGGGTTGATTACAGACCAATCAACTCAACCAATGCCTTAGCCAAATACTCATACTGCGGCAAAGTATTATAAAATTGAGCCGAAATCCTCACCAACTGCTGATTTGCATCCGGCCAAGGAATCACAGGCACTTCAATCTTAAAAATCTCCCACAAAGCCTCTTGCAAAGGTGCAATTCCTGACTTTCCAACTGCATCAAATTTCGCATCTCTGAGTTGTATCACCGCCATCGAACCTACCATTTCGTCAGGACAAGGCTGGGGTAAATCTAATTTGTCCAGCAATATTTGTCTTCCAGCTAAAGCCAAAGCATGATTTTTTGCCATCAATTCCGGCCATCCACCCTCCAACAAAGAACCCATGAAATCGATCGCAACAGGGACACATAAATAAGCACTTGGATCGACAGTTCCCATCCAGTCAAATTCTAACTGAAAGCGCGATTTATCAGTGCGCGGGGAATTTGCACCGTGACTGATAGTTGTTGGCCGAATAGCATCTTGCTTGTCGCGCCGCACGTACAAAAAGCCAGCACCTTTTGGCGCGCACAGCCACTTGTGACAATTTCCAGTGTAGTAAGCAGCGCCAATTTCATCCAAATTCAGCGCGATCATTCCTGGTGCGTGAGATCCGTCTACCAAGACATCGACACCTCTTTGGGCTAATTCGCCCACTAGCTGTTTGATGGGAAATATTAAACCTGTTTGACTGACAATATGGTCTAATAATACTAATTTTGTTTTTGGTGAAACGCACTTGATTACTGCTTCGACAACTTGTTGAGGCGATTCAATGGGAAACGGCACTTCAGCTACTATTACGTTAGCGCCTGTGCGACTAGCCACAAAGTCTAGTGTATTGCGGCAAGCGTTGTATTCTTGATTTGTAGTTAGCAATTCGTCGCCCGGATCAAAAGAGAGCGATCGCAAAACTGCATTAACTCCCGTCGTCGCATTTGGCACAAATGCCAATTCATCGCCACTGGTACCAATAAAAGCTGCTAATTCGTTTCTAGCATGATCTAACAGCGGCTCAAATTCTCGCATCAAAAAGCGCAAAGGTTCTCTTTCTAACTGTTCTCGAAAACTTGTTTGTGCTTCGAGTACGGGAATTGGACAAGCACCGAAAGAGCCGTGGTTGAGAAATGTGATATCGCGATCGAGTAACCAGTTTTCTAAGTTCATTTATTTGTTATTTGTTAGTTGTTAGTTGTTAGTTGTTAGTTGTTAGTTGTTAGTTGTTAGTTGTTAGTTGTTAGTTGTTAGTTGTTATTTGTTATTTGTTATTTGTTATTTGTTATTTGTTATTTGTTATTGGTTATTGGTTATTTGTTATTTCCTATGCCCAATGCCCTATGCCCAATGCCCAATGCCCAATGCCCTATGCCCTATGCCCAATGCCCTATGCCCTATGCCCAATGCCCAATGCCCTATACCCTATGCCCAATGCCCTATGCCCTATACCCCATGCCCTATGCCCCATGCCCTATGCCCGATTCCCAATTCCCAATTCCCAATTTGTTTAATTGCTCAAACTCTTCTAGTGTATTACAGTTTGACAACATTACTGCTTCTCGTTCCCCTACAGACAGAGGTACTACTGCAATTTGATTCAACCATACTTGAAACGATCGCCCGCCATGCTCAATAAAACTTTGCAAACTTGACAGAGATTGCTGGCGGTAGAATCCGCACAGAGGTTCCCAGCGCGAATTTTGATAAGGGACAACTGCTAAAGTAGATGGCGGTACTGCTGCTAAGTGACTGGCCCAATGCTGAATCATCTGGGCATCCAACAAGGGTAAATCGCAAGCTAGGAGTAAAATCCACTCTGTAGTAATTTGAGTCAATCCCTGAGTTAAGGCGATCAAAGGCCCGGAACCGGGATTGTATTCTACCAGAAATTGACATTTTTTGCTTAAAGTCGATCGATAGCGATCGGGCCAAGCAGTCAGAACATAAACTTCTGAGGTTAGATTCGCAGCCACTTCGCACGATCGCATCAATAGAGATTTACCCTCAATTTCCAATAGAGCTTTATCCCTACCCATCCGAGAACTTTGACCGCCAGCAAGCACAATTACAGAAATTTTATGATTAGTCATTAGTCATTAGTCATTAGTTATTAGTCATTAGTCATTAGTCATTAGTTATTGGTTATTGGTTATTGGTTATTGGTTATTGATTATTGGTTATTGGTTATTGGCCCGTCAACAGTCAACCCAACGACTGCGTTTATCCTGAGCCCAACGACTGCGTTTATCCTGAGCGTAGTCGAAGGGCTCAGGATAAACGCAGCCGTTGGGCTACCTCCTCAAGTTTTTGAACAACTTGACCGCTAGTCAACAAAACTTCTGCCTTGATAAAACCAGAATTTATGTCCGAACAAATTCCACAGCGCCATAGATAAAATCCGCCATTCCAGATAGCCGACTGCATCAATTCCGATGGTTTTCCCTGCAACACTTCCTGCATTTGTTTTAATAACTCAGAGGTGGATTCAAAGGCAGGATTTGTGTTGCTAAAACCATAATCTCCGTGATTTAAAAGCACTCGCTCAAACTCAGCATCCGGCTTAGCAATACCGATAATCGCAGTGCGATCGCGTGGCAAATCACAACTTCCTTCCAGTCCTTTGATTGTGGTATAATTCTTGATTCCTCGCAATTCAAAAGTCTTGATAAACATACCTTCTGTCGGCGGGTGGACGTAGCCGGAGATGACGTTAACATCGCCATCACAGGGACACCACATCAACTCCATTGTTGAAAAAGGCGGCCGTTTGCCGATTTCTCGCCGATAGGGAACTAAACTATCGGCTTGGGGAAAATGCTTGGGAATGTAGACAAAACCCAAACCAGTGTTGTCAAAAACTTGCTGAACTTTTTCTATCGTAAGTTTTGTCCAGTCAACACCCAAACCGCGCCAAATCTCTATGAGGGGAATGCCTTCTTTTGTCGGCATGATATCGCCGCCGTGCATGAGTGTGGGGACACCTGCGGTAGCTAAAATTAGGGCAGTTAAAGGACTAACTGGGGCTGTGCGCGATCGCCCGTCGTATGCAACTCCAAACACCGCAACGCTAGATACTGCAAAGCCTTTTTCTCTGTTTGGGTAGGCGAGTTTCGGCCCTAATTCTTCATAAGCATCGAGCATTCCGGCCAATTCTTCCCCCGTCGGCCGCTTAATCCGGTGGGAAATCATAAAAGCTCCAATTTGAGCTGGTGTTGCTTCTCCTAATAGCATCATCCGCGTTGCTGCGGCTGATTCCGAGCGCGTTAAGTTTTCTCCTGTGTGTACACCGCTGCCAATTTTTCGTAGCAATTCTCTAAAAGCGTTACTCATAATCTTGGTAATTGGGAATTGGGAATTGGGAATTGGGAATTGGTAATTGGTAATTGGTAATTGGTAATTGGTAATTGGTTAGTTGTTAGTTGTTCCGACTTTTAAGATATCAAATTGCGGTGGCACAAATTCGCGTACTAATTGGCAGAAATGGGCGATCGGTGGAATTTGCATTCGATCGTGAGTTGTCACCAAAACGACTTCGCGAGTCCAAATCGGATCGGCTGTCGCACTACCGTTAGCGCAGCCCTCGAAGAGGATCGGAGAAACCTTAGAATTTAGTCTTTGGTGATCGATCGGACGAATTGCTAAAGTGCGATCGCCCTGCGCTTCCAGCAAAGCCGAATGTGGCAACAAAGCAATCAATTCTCCCTGTCGCACCACCCCCCGAAAAGCATCCAGAGTATTCAACTCCAAAACAGCTTGCAGTTTAGCACCCATCCGTCCAAATTCGTCTTGCACCATCCGCTGCATTCCGTAGCCATCCTTAAAAACCACTTGCGGGTAACAAATCAATTCCGCCATTGGTACTCGATCGTATTTAGCCAATGGATGACTCGCGGCCATCAATACCTCGATCGGCTCATTGTAAAGCACCTCAACCAACATTTCGGGGCCTTGAGTAAAATAGCGGTTATTCATCACCACCGCTACATCCACCAAACCATCTTTGAGGACTTTCAAAGCTCGATCGCTCCCCAGGGCTGTCACCCGCAACTGTACCTGTGGATAATCCCGGCAAAACTTTTGAAGTACAGGCGGCAAATAAGCAGCACAGACGGAATGAATAGCCGCTATGCAAAGTTCCGGCTGCTTACCCGCAAGCAAGTCTCCCAATTCCTGAGTGGCATTTTGCCAAGTCTGACAGATTTTGCGAGCATGAGGCAACAGGCGTTCCCCAGCCAAAGTCAGCTTGGCATGGGCCATGCGGTGAAACAGAGACAAACCGAGTTCAGCTTCCAGTCCCTGCACTTGGCGGCTAATAGTCGATTGAGTGACGCCACACTTCCCTGCTGCTTGCTGAAAGCTTCCGGTTTGGGCAACTGAAAGAAATGCTTGAAGCTGCTCTAAGCGCATGAATTTTTAAGTCTATTTAACATTTGGTGCGATCGTCATCAGTCACTGAATAATAATAGAGACATTAACCGATTTGCGAGTCAAGTTTAGTAGACTTTGATACAGCTAATGATTTAGGATTGCTATACCAATCCTATTTTAGATTAATTCTCCTACCATTCTTGCAATGCGATCGCAATTCCCTCTCTCAACCCCAATCCCAGATTATCTTCTTTCAATAAACTTTCTAATTTATGCCTGACCTCACCAGCACCTAGCTGTTTCAGCGCTGATAAACTGTGCAGTCTGACACTGTTGTCTGGATTTGCCAAGAGTTGAATCAAGACATCTAAGGCTCTCATATCTCCTAATTGACCTAAAGCTAAAGCTAATGATTGTTTGATTCCAGCATCCTCGACAGCCGGATGATTGCTTTCGATAAAATTGATTATAATCTTAGCAGCATCAGATTTTAATTCTGGTTTTGACCATCGCCCTAAAACAGTGACAATCTCTTGACAGACAGTGGGATGTATATGATAATTAGAAGCAATTAATGCTTTTTCTAAGTATTCTAAAGCAGTTGCTGTTTCCATCCAGCTTAAAGCGCGAACAGTTTCGATTTGCAAAGAAACGGGAGTTATTGCCGATCGCAATAATTCAAATAAAATAGCTGCTGCTGCATCGGTTTTCAGTCTTCCCATCGCGATCGCAGCTTGCTGACAAACCTCCAAACGGATATCCCATAACAAAGGTTTCAGCAAAGTAACTAAATCGAATTCTTCGTCTAGGTACGCACGAACTCCTAGTGCTCGCACTGCTTCTTTTCTGACTGCTGTGGCCGGGTCTTTCAATGCTGCTACCAATACCGGGGGAATTCGGGAGTCGTGAAAACTACTCAAAGCCTCGATCGCAGTGGCGCGCACAGCAACTTGAGAATCTGTGACTACACTCAACAGCGGTGTAATGGTTTCACTGCGCCGAATTTGAGCAAGTGCTTCTGTTGCAAATAGTCGGGAGTCTGCTTGTAATAAAAGAGTTGCTAGGGATGCTACTGCTGTCGGGCCTAAATTCCCCAAGGTTTCCGCTGCGATTTGACTCAAATCTTCGTCGGAATTTTTGACTAATTTTGCTAAAGCTTCAATTACTTCCGGGCGATTCCCTTCGGGATAGCCAGGCTTCACGAACTTTCCGAGAATACGGGCGGCGAACCACTGCTGTTCTATGTCTGCGTCTTCGTCTTCGAGTAGATTAATTAAAGGTGCGATCGCCCCATTTCCCAGATTGGGCAATATTTTCTCAACTTCCCAGCGGTCTTGAAAATCCCCGTATTCTAAGACTGCGATCGCTAAACTGACAGCCTTCTCTAAATTTTCTGCTTCCAGCGGCTGATGTCCCTTCAGTGGCAATTGTTGCAAGCATTGGACAAGTTCAGACCAGTTTTGGCGATCGGCAGCGACTTGCGCTTGTTCTAAAATATTAAGCATAGTTTTTGTTATTGGTTATTGGTTATTGGTTATTTGTTACATAAATCAATTATATTGTGGAACAGGCATCTTGCCTGTTACATCAATTGTATTGTATTGTGGAACAGGCATCTTGCCTGTTGATATATTAGCCACTCACAACTTATATATAATTATATTGTGGAACAGGCATCTTGCCTGTTGATATATTAGCCTGTTGATATATTAGCCACGGGCAAGATGCCCGTGCCACAATTGATCACTTAATAATCACCTCCAGCGCCATATTCCCAGGCTTCAATTAATCGGTGAAAATAATATTGTTGTTCCAGTGACAACTTTTTTAACTGCGGTTCTAGAGCTTTACCCAAAGGCTGTAATCCCGTATAAATTCCTAAATTAACATAATGAACCATCCAATCTAATAAATTAGCTACTCCCACCTGTGGGATAATTTTCATAACCAATCCCGGATTGCTAATTGCCGTTTTCAACAGAGTTTTTGACAAAGCCGGAAACAGCACAATATCCTGAAGAAATGGTTTGAGTACAGGTTCTCCCAACTCTTCCATTACCTCAAACACACCAGACAAAAGTTGATTAATTTGATTGGGCTCTATTTTCTGATTCATCGCAGCACTCATCGAGCGCTGAAACAACCAGGTGACAGATAGATTTGGCTGATATGGTTGCAAAAGTGCGATCGCATTTTGATTGAGACTATCGCTTCTCAAAGCTTCATCAATTCCCAGAGTCAAGCGTTTGAGATGACGCACCATTGCGCCGAATCCTCCGAAACTGAGGGGAGATTGACTCCCACTGCTATCTCCGACTGGCAGAATCCGATTCCAAGGGGTTTTGAGAGGACTTTGGCGATAGCAAGGGAAGAATCCGTAGAGTGCTCTTTGAAATTTTAGCTGATTAAGTTCGACGTTTTGATATTGGGGAAGCAAGCGCAAATAGTCTTCAAATAATGTTTCTAAACTGAATCTTTCTGTGTCGGCATCTAAGTAAGTAAATAGGTAAGTTGTGCGGCCATCTCGTGCGGGAAATGCTTCCCAAAAATATTGGCACTGATTTTGCATTGGGGTGAATGATGCGAATAGATCGCCAGTGTCATTCTTAGGAAATCCTTGGGCGCAACTACCGACTACTAAACACACAGCATCGGGTTTTTTGCCTTGTCTTGCTTGTCGCACAATGGGTGAAAAATGTCCCATCGCATCTAGTAATAATCTGGTTTTAAATGAATTTGATTCTGATTCTAGATTTGTATTTTTAGATTCTATTACAATTCCATTTGGGTGAATTGTTGCCGTATTAAATGGTGTATTTTCAAATAGTTTACCTCCGGCTTGGAGAAAGCGCTGTTTGAGGGTTTCTAGGAGATAAACTGGGTCTACTCCTATGTTGAGTACATCGCGCACCCAAATGTCTGGTGTATCTGGAAAGCTGATGCGGGCTGGGTTATATTCGGTAGCAACTGCTTTTTCTATGTCTGCAACTGATAGCAAATTTAGTTCTACGAATGCGTCTAATTCTTTGCGAGAAATGTTCCATTCTTGATCGCGCCCGCGCAGAGTGCCGCGTTCGAGTAAGGCTACTCGCCAACCTCGCACGGCTAAGGCTGTACCGATTAATATGCCGAGGGTTGCGCCGCTGATAATTATGTCGAAATCGATGGTTTCGAGGGGCTGTTGGCTGTGTTTGACGGCTTCTGGTATGGGTGCGGTGTTCTGTTTGAGGTTTTCCCAGAGGCGATCGACTTTTCGTAGGCCTCCGAGGGCATCTCCTGGCAGTTGGGAGAGGATTTGTTCGGTGAGGGACATCGGGTTTTAATATTGAATATTCAATTAATAGTAGAACAGGCATCTTGCCTGTTTTTGAAATCAGCAATTCACAGGCAAGATGCCTGTGCCACAAAATTACACAGGCAAGATGCCTGTGCCACAAAATTAGACAGGTAAGATGCCTGTGCCACAAAATTAGACAGGCAAGATGCCTGTGCCACAAAATTACACAGGCAAGATGCCTGTGCCACAAAATTAGACAGGCAAGATGCCTGTGCCACAAAATCACACAGGCAAGATGCCTGTGTCACAAAATCACACAGGCAAGATGCCTGTGTCACGGGATTTTGGGAATTATGTTTAATCAACTGTACTTGCTTCTTCAACCTGTAGCCGATCGCACAAAATGCGATCGCACACAATTGCACCAGTCTCCGCACTCCTCCAAACTTCCAACTCAGCTTCCAGTTGCGCTTCAAACAACAAACGTTCTCCCGGAAACACCGTGCGCTCAAAATACCAATCCGAAATATTTGTAATCCGAGCAATTTGAATTTTGTTAGTGGTATTGATATACCAACACAGAATATTGACAGAACGATCGGAATTTACTGAGTTAATTGTTAAGTTCATTTTCTTAACTTGCTTGTGCTATTATGCGATTTATCAAGACGTTGACCAAACTCAAAGTAACACACAATTTTTTAAATGGCAAACATTCTGTCATTTGTACTAAATTTTTCAAATATTGAATTGATTGTTACGCCTTCTCAATCTATTCACAAAGCCGGTGTAAAAACAGGCTTTCCTAAAGAACAAGATTTCCATGCACCCAGAACAGGTGCATTCAATAATTGACACTGACCAACGGAACCTGTTTGCATTTTGTAGTGACTGCAAAAAGTACATTTAGAAATAGCATTGCAGTTACGACTGGCAATTACCAGGTTGGGCTTGTTTGCGATTACCTTGCGGTCTAGAAGTAGGGTACTCATTAAATTACTTTTTAAATTATCACTCTCAAGTATGACAGTAGGATTTCAATCCCTACGTCTATCTAAAGGCTTAATTAGTATGTAATTGTTTTTTAGGGAGCAATCTAAACTAGATCGTTTTCTCTTTATAAATTATAGGGATCAATTTAAAATGCAGTCAGCAGATGTGAGATACTCGACTTCTTCTATTCCTTCTGCTATAAAAAAAAAATAAGGAATAAAAAGAAACTATGCCCTATGCCCTGTTTGGCCGATGCCCGATGCCCAGGAATAATTTATTTGGTCAACGCTATACGATCCTCTAATTTGTCAAATAAAGTCGCCAATATAGTATTGGAAAATAAAAAACCTTCTGGATCGCTCAACCTCAAATTCCCCGACAGCGGCAACAGTTCAGCTTCATCTGAAATTGCGTGAAGCGAAGCTATTCCGTAGGAAATTGTCCCATCAGCATCCACAACTTCCACCCACCCTTGCCGCCAATAGGGTTGCAAACACTGCCAAATTTTCTCAACCGTTTTTTGACCGAACTTATCAGCTAACCTTGACAAACTCAACCCTTCTGCTAAACGGAAACCCAGCATTAGTGTTTCTAACAAAACTTCATTTTCCGACATTGGAAAATCTTGCTTAATTATTTTAGAGTCAGCATCTGGCTGGGAATTGATGGGAGAAATAGATCGCACCCATTGATAATATTCCTGAGTTTTGCGAGGTCTTGTCAACCGCACTCCTTCCACATAACTCGCCGCCCCCATTCCCAAACCATAATAAGCGCGATTTTCCCAGTAAACGCGGTTGTGACGACACTGATAACCGGGCCGAGCATAATTGGAAATCTCGTAATGTTCGTATCCAGAATTCGTCAGAATTTCTTGTGCTAAACGGTACATTTGAGCAGCGGTTTCATCTGCTGGCAATGGTTTTTCGCCTGCTTGAAAATAGCGACCGAAAGCAGTTACAGGTTCAACAACTAAGTCATAACTCGACAGGTGAGTTGGGGAAATTTTTACTGCGGATTCTAGGGAAGCTTGCCACTGTGCTAAAGTTTGGTGTGGGAGTCCCGAAATCACGTCTAAACTGAAATTGACAATACCAGCCGATCGCACTATTTCGACTGATTCAAAAATATCAGCTACAGAGTGCGATCGCCCGCAAGCTTCCAACAATTCATCCTGAAAAGCTTGCGAGCCCAAACTAACTCGATTAACTCCCGCTGCTACATATCCCAACAACTGTTCTAAAGTGAACGTACCGGGGTCTATTTCTATGGAAATTTCCGCCTCAGCAGCAATGCCAAATTTGCCGTCAAGAGTTTCCAAAATAGTGCTCAACTGACTGACTGAAAGCAGCGAAGGTGTGCCGCCACCAAAAAAAACGGTCTTCAGGGATTGCCGTAAATTTGGCGTTTCCCGAATTTCCTGACATAGTATATCTACATACTGGATAATTGTGCCTGAGTTATCGCCATTTTTGCGATCGCCCACCACAAAAACTGGAAAATCGCAGTAATAACAGCGACGGCGACAAAACGGTATATGCACGTAAGCTGAACTGGGAATACCGGAATTTGTCATTTTTGCTCCCGTCTCCGATTCAAATGTTAAATAATCTGTGTTAAATTTCACTACATCTCACCGAAAAATTGTTATTTCAAATCTAAAGTTTTTATTAAACTATCATTCATAATTATAGATTATATGACACTTTGTTAACCAAATCACAATGGGTCGATCGCCTATTTCAGTTTAACCACAAACAATTTTGAGTAGCAGTAATTCCCGAATAGACCGCCTAGCAGCCCTTTGGAGCAATTTGGTAGATGCGATCCCGCGCGAGTTATGGCGTACAGGGCGATCGTATTTACCAAAAATGATAAGTGCGTCAAATAAGTTTATGAAAATTTATCAGTACATATAGCGATATCCGTCCGTGAATAGGAAACAACTATCGCCACTTAGAAGATATAATGCAGATAAATTCATTAACCTAGAACAATGCTAGACGCAATCATAATTATCTCATTCATAATCGCAGGCGGAGGCATCGGCTTTTACGGAGTCGAGCTCCTACCGACCAACCTGCTGGAACAAGTTACAAATATACAAGGTTTAAGTTCCGTACTAGGAGCATTTGGAACATTAATCGGCTTCGTGCTGGGATTAGTGGCTCAAACCACCTACCGACGAGTAGAAAAGCAATTCCGGGATATGCCGGTGGAAATGTTGCTGACACGCGCGATCGGCTTAATCATCGGACTGCTAGTAGCTAACTTAATGCTAGCACCACTTTTCCTACTACCAATTCCCCGCGAATTTGGCTTCATCAAACCTCTAGTTGCAGTCTTAGGTAGCGTCATGTTCGGCTTTACAGGAGTCACATTGACCGACACCCACGGTCGTGCTTTCCTGCGACTGATTAACCCCAAAAGCTTAGACGCAACAGTGTTAATGGCCGAGGGTACTTTCAAGCCAGCAAGTGCCAAAGTTGTCGATACAAGCTGTATTATTGACGGCCGAATTGAAAACCTCCTAGAAACTGGTTTTCTAGAAGGTCAAATTATCATCCCCCAATTCGTTTTGCAAGAATTACAACTAATAGCTGATTCTGCCAACGACCAAAAACGAGTACGAGGTAGACGCGGCTTAGACATTCTCAACCGCATCAAAGAAACTTACCCAGAACGAATTCAAATTCACTCTGCTGACTACGAAGAGATTGCGACAGTTGATGCCAAATTAGTCCGCTTTGCTTTAGAGATTGACGGCATTTTGTTGACCAACGATTACAACTTGTCGAAAGTAGCTACCGTCCAAAAACTGGCAGTTTTAAATATTAACGACTTGACTCATGCAGTGCGTCCGACTTATTTACCAGGAGACACCATCGACCTCAAAATTCGTAAAGAAGGCAAAGAACCATCTCAAGGCATTGGCTACTTGGATGACGGCACAATGGTTGTCGTCGAAGCAGGCAGCAGTTATGTTGGTGCAGAAGCCAGAGTAGTTGTTACCAGCGCCTTGCAAACAACCGCAGGTAGAATGATTTTTGCCCGCCCTCAAGAGTCCCTCATTGCTTAAAATAAAATGGCTAGAGCAATTAGGATTAAAAATTGCGATCGTTGTTCCCAATCAGCCCTGATTCTCTACCGTGTACGGTATGACGAATCGGGGCTGTGGTTTTTTCTATGTCTTAATTGTTGGGAATTTATCAGTGAAAATAATCCTTTTTATGCCTACGGTGGCACTTGGAAAGCTAGCAAGAAAAAATAGTCATTAGACATCGACCATATTTCTTGTGGAACAGGCATCCTGCCTGTTCAAAACTGGCTTTTCTGGATACCTATTAGTTGAAGTCAACCAAGCCCGATGACATCTTCATATATTGAGGCGATCGCACATTTAAAATTAACACTCTTTAACTCAACTTCTTGCCCTTGAGTATAAGGATAAAGCACCCACAAACCCTCGGAATTCCGGCGGAAACACTCAACACCAACTTTTTCTTGATTAATTAAGACATATTCTTGTAAACTTTCAGAAGCGCGGTAATCAGCAAACTTTTCACCTCTGTCAAAACCCGCTGTTGTCGGCGACAAAACTTCGACAATTAGGCGCGGATAGCAAATGAAATCTTCCGCAGCATTTTTATCCCGTTCATCACAAGTCACAGCTACATCAGGATAGTAATAAAAACTTGATGTATCGAGCATAACTTTCATATCTACCATGTAAGGTATGCAGCCAGTACCCCGAAGATGATTTCTCAGCAAGATTGCTACGTTGAGAGTAACGGTAACATGAGCTTTGCTTGCCCCTGCCATTGCGTAGATTTCACCTTGTCTATACTCGTGTTTGATCGGGCTGATTTTCTCGCCTGCTAAATAATCTTCGGGAGAGACGTAAGTGCAGCTTTTGCTTACAACCATAAAATCATGAAATGGGTGAGGATTTCATAGTCATTATAGCACGCTACATAATATAATGTATAAAGCCTTGCAGCAAAAAACAAGTCAATGAAAAACTTGTCAATCTTTAAAAGAAACTTATTTAAATCCTGCGATCGCATATCTAGACAAAAGCCCCGAAAAACCCTGTATATGTTAGGGCTATGGTTGTTTTTGATTCTCGGAGTCATTTCTGCTGCGATCGGGGCAATTACCGCACTATTAGCCCCCGTGGAACCGCAAATTATTAGTAAAGTCCTAGATGCTACTGGGCTTAGCCAGATATCATCCGTCCCCTCAGCCTACCGAATATCGCGGCCAGTTAATATTTTAATCATGGGAGTTGACCGCGTGCCCAAAGCTGCGGCAAATTCCCCTAAAATTTTTAACGGGCGCAGTGATACAATACTTTTATTACGCCTAGATCCTAGAGATAAATCTATTAGTTTGCTTTCGATTCCGCGAGATACAAAAATCGAAGTTCCTGGCATTAAATTCAGCAAAATTGGCGAAGCTAATGCCAAAGGAGGTTCAGCTTTGGTATTACGATTGGTTAGCAGTATGCTGAACAATATCACAATCGAGCGATACGTGCGAGTTAACACCGGTGCGTTGCGAGAATTAGTCGATTTGTTAGGCGGAATTGAAGTATTTGTACCTCGCACGATGTCCTATCAAGATAATACTCAAAAGTTAAAAATAAACTTAGCAAAAGGTTGGCAAACTCTCAACGGAGAACAAGCAGAGCAATTTGCTCGATTTCGCAATGACGGTTTAGGAGATATCGGCCGCATGACGCGCCAGCAATCTTTAATTCAAGCTATTCGCAATCGCCTCGGAAGTCCATCAGTAGTGGTGCGGCTACCGGAAATTATGCGAGTGATGCAAAAATATGTCGATACTAATCTAAATTTTGAAGAAATATTGACCCTAGCAACTTTTGGTGTACAATTAGACTCAGATAATTTTAAAATCGTGATGTTACCTGGGCGTTCTAGTTCAGCGGAAGGGGATTTGAGGAGTTATTGGATTTTAGATAAAGCTAAGCGCGATCGCATTATGGCACAATATTTCAAACAAGGCGCATTAGATTTCACCCAAGGACGTTGACATATCTATGAAAAGTATATCCCGAATTTTTCTGAACCTGATTTTAAGTTTAGTGTTAGCCTTTGGGTGGGTGATATTGAGTGCAACTCCCGCATTTGCGTTGCCAAAAACCAATATTAACTACACTAACATCAATTTGTCCGATCGCGATTTTTCCAACTCCGACCTAGCCGGCGGAACATTTGTCGCCTCTGAAATGCGAAATACCAACTTTCAAGGTGCTGATTTAACCAATGCGATTTTGACCAAAGGAGTTTTATTAAAAGCCAACTTATCCGGTGCAAACCTCTCCGGTGCATTAGTAGACAGAGTAACATTAGATGGCGCTAATTTAACCAACGCTAACTTTACAGAAGCCATCTTGACTCGAACTCGCTTCTTTGATGCTGCAATTTCCGGCGCTGATTTCACCGATGCAATTATCGACTCTTATCAAGTTAAACTCCTCTGTGAAAAAGCAGATGGTATCAATTCGATAACAGGAGTTGCTACGCGAGAAAGTTTAGGATGTCAGTAGATTTAACATCTTAGAATTAGTCCACGGAGGTGGACTTGGTTTGTGTAGAAGCGGTTTCAACCGCCGAATCAGAAAGGAGATGACAAACCCGGATTTCCTCGTTTCCTTCTTCCTTCTTCCTGAATCGGTTCCTGAGCGGAGTCGAAGGGCCTTCTTCCTTCTTTTCAAACAGCCAAAAACCTTTGAATTACCTCATCACTCAACTCGCTAGTATTTCCCGATGCCACAATGCCACCCTTTTGCATAGCATAATACCAATCAGCTTGCCGCACAAAATGCAAATGCTGTTCCACCAACAAAACCGAAATTCCCCTAGTCGCAACCACGCGACGTACAGCAGCTTCTATATCTAAAATAATTGATGGTTGAATTCCCTCTGTCGGTTCATCCAAAACCAGCAACTGCGGTTCTCCCATCAAAGCTCTAGCAATCGCTAACTGTTGCTGCTGTCCCCCGCTCAAATCACCACCTAGGCGAGTCAGCATAGTTTTCAAAACTGGAAATAAATCAAATATTTCATCGGGAACTTCAGGATTTTTTGTTCTAGTTGGTTTCGCTTCCAAACCTAACAATAGATTTTCTTTTACAGTCAAACGGGGAATAATTTCCCGTCCTTGAGGAACATAACCAATTCCCATTTTAGCCCGCTGGTGAGTCAACTTAGAAACAATAGATTGTCCGCCAAAATTAATCGTGCCACTACGGGGTTGTAGCAAACCCATTAGAGTTTTCAGCATAGTAGTTTTGCCTACACCATTGCGGCCGATTAAGCAAACCATTTGTCCTGCATTTACGCTTAAATCGACATCACGGAGGATATGACTTTCACCGTAATAAACATTCAGATTAGAAACTTCTAGCATAATAATTGGTAATTGGTAATTGGTAATTGGGAATGGGGAATGGGGAATTGGTAATAGGGAATGGGGAATTGGTTGCATCCGTTACAGAACCCGTTGCCGAACTTCTTTCTATCCGTTACATCCGCTACAGAATCCGCTGCCAAACTTCTTAGTCTTCTGGTTTTCCCAAATATACCTCAATTACGCGATCGTCATTTTGCACCTCATCCATAGTTCCCTCACACAAAACCGCACCCTGATGCAACACCGTCACCTGTTGAGCAATTTGTCGCACGAATTCCATATCATGTTCAATCACCAACACCGAATGACTTTGGGCCAGCGAAATTAGCAAATCTCCAGTTAACACCGTTTCCTCATCAGTCAAACCCGCCACAGGCTCATCTACCAATAACAAATCAGGAGATTGCGCCACCAACATTCCAATTTCCAACCACTGCTTTTCCCCGTGAGAAAGTAAACCAGCCGAAACATCAGCTTTATTCATCAAACCAATTGTTTCTAACAACCCAGAAACCGTGCGTTTTTCAGCGACAGCAGTAGGCTTAAACAGAGTTGGAAAGACATTTTTATTGGTATTACAAGACAACTCTAAATTTTCGCGGGGTGTTAAATTGAGGAAAACTCGCGGAGTCTGAAACTTGCGGCCAATTCCTAAACGCGAAATGCTATCTTCCGACAAACCACGCAAATTCCGACCTTTAAAAAGCACCCGTCCTTCTGTCGGTTGTACTTTCCCAGTAATCGCATCGAGAAAAGTTGTTTTTCCCGCACCATTGGGTCCAATTACTACCCGCAATTCCCCTGTATTCATACTAAAAGTTAAACCGTTGATGGCTTTGAAACCATCAAAACTAACCGTCAAGTTTTCTATTTCTAATACTTTTCCATTCATAATTAGCAGTTAACTCATTAATGGACAACAACCGATATCCCTTGCTTTTGGCAGATGATTTACTCTAGGTTAAAACTACTAGAACTGCTCGCAATTGGAGGTGGAGCGGCTGCTAAGATACGTTCAGCTAATTTCGAGAGTGGCAAACTTTGAATGTAAACTTTACCAGGCCCAGTCATCTTTGCCAAAAACAAGCCTTCACCTCCAAACAAAGCATTTTTAAACCCACCGATAAATTGGATATCATAGTCCACTGTGGGGGCAAAAGCTACCAAACAACCAGTGTCTACTCGCAATACTTCACCTACTCCCAAATTTTTCTCAACGATGGTTCCTCCGGCATGGACAAAAGCGAGTCCATCACCTTGCAATTTTTGCAGAATAAAGCCTTCTCCACCAAAGAAACCAGCTCCGAGTCGTTTGGTAAATGCCACCTCAATGTCAATGCCATTAGCCGCGCAGAGGAATGAGTCTTTTTGACATAAAAACTTGCCACCTAGTTTGCTTAAATCGAGTGGAATTACTTTGCCTGGATAGGGTGCGGCAAAGGCGACGCGGGCTTTGCGATTTCCGTTGTTTACAAAGGTTGTGATGAAGAAACCAGCCCCGGTAAACATCCGTTTGAAACCTTGAAACAAACCGCCTGTAGTAGTTTGCATTTCGATGCCACCTTCCATGTATGTCATGGTTCCAGCTTCGGCCCTAACTCCTTCTTTGGGGTCGAGTTCAATTTCAATCAGTTGCAAGTCGTCGCCGTAGATTTTGTAGTCAATAACATCTGCCATATTTTACCTCTAATTTTAGATAAACTTTAACACAATTCAATTAATTATTGTGGAACAGGCATCTTGCCTGTTCAATACAGGATTTTCTGGAGATGATTATGGTTCAAGTTCTTCTTTTTCATGGAGCACTTCGGGGTCTTGTTCGAGACTGGGGTAAGTAGACACGTACTTGGGTTTTCTGAATAAGCTGCGGATTTGGTCAATGCCTTGCTTTTGGAGCCATCCAACTAAGCCATCGGGCAGGACTGTCACTACTATTAAGAATAGCGCACCTTGGAAAAATAGCCAAACTTCGGGAAATTGTTCGCTCAAGAAACTTTTACCAAAGTTGACTAGAAGTGTTCCCAATACTGCTCCCGATAATGTGGCGCGACCTCCTACTGCTACCCAGATTACCATTTCAATTGAAAAGGCAATATCCATTGCTTTTGGAGAAATGATTCCGGTTTGTACGGTATATAAAGCGCCTGCAATTCCTGCCATCCCCGCAGAAATTGCAAATACTAAAACTTTGAATCCGGTGGGATTGTAACCGGTGAAACGGAGGCGAATTTCGTCGTCGCGAATGGCGATGAGCAAGCGGCCGAAACGCCCGCTGGTTAGCCACCGACAAAGGGCGTATGTTGCGGCTAGAAATAGTATGGTGAGAATGTAGAAAATATATTGGGTGTCTCGGTCATTTATGGTGGCTCCAAACAGGGTTTTAAAGTCGGTGAGTCCGTTGGTGCCGTTAATTAGTTTTTGTTGGCCGTTGAAGAAGTTGAAAAATACTATGGTTGCTGCTTGGGTAAGAATGGAAAAGTAAACGCCTCGAATTCGATTGCGGAATACTAAGTAACCTAGGATTGCGCCGAGTAAGCCGGGGATGAGGATTACTGCTAATGCTGAGAAGGGAAATGAATTAAATGGTTGCCAAAACCAGGGGAGTTCGGTGACTCCGTAGAGGTTCATAAATTCGGGTAGTTGACTGCTGGCTGTTGGGGGGATTTGGAGTTTGAGGTGCATGGCTAAGGCGTAGCCACCGATCGCAAAAAACACCCCATGCCCTAAACTAAGTAAGCCCGTGTATCCCCAAATTAGATCGATGCCGAGGGCTGCAATCGCTAGGGCTAGAAATCGTCCTAGTTGGTTGAGGCGAACGTCTGGAAGTATGCCTGGGATGAGTAATATGAGTATAAGTGCGATCGCACCTACAATCACCACTTCTTTAATCCATGCCTTTTGAGTGAAATTATTCATGCTTAGTGAAATCTTAGTTAATAAATTTTAATTTTCCACCGTGCGTCCTTTTTGCGGAAAAATCCCTCCAGGGCGCACTTGCAGAAAAGCAATAATTAAGGCAAATACCATGACTTTTGCCATGCTGGTTGTGGCAAAAAAAGTGAAGAAATCAGCTAAAGGCTTGACAGGAGCCAGCATTGTTGCTAAGGTTCCTGAACCGATGAGGTAATTTGCAGTGCCGATCGCGATCGCAGCAACTACACTCCCCATAATCTTACCAACACCGCCGACAACCACAACCATAAAGGTATCGACTATATAATTTTGCCCCGTATTTGACCCTACCGAACCCAACAAACTAATCGCGCATCCAGCAACACCAGCCAACCCAGAACCCAAAGCAAAAGTCAGCGCATCTACTTGCTCAGTAGGAATCCCCAAACAAGCGCTCATGCTGCGATTTTGCGTCACAGAGCGAATCCGAAGTCCCCACACAGATTTCTGCAAAAACAAATAAATTCCAGCCAAACAAAGCCCTGTCAAAACAATAATAAAAAGTCGCGCGTAAGGTAACTGAAAATTGCCCAGGGGTATACCGCCCCGCAACCATGCAGGCGCAGTCACATCAACATTTTGAGCGCCAAACCAAGGTTTAGTTACTGTTAGTTTGTAAGTTTCTCCTAAAAAGGCGCTCACCGCCCAGGAAATACCTAGACAAAGAGGCAAAAGTATCGCGATAATTCCGTTGCGAACTCTCTCGAAATCTGGGCGGCGTTTCAAAACCTGCAAGCCACCAAAAAATAGCAAACAAAACACCACAATTCCTGTCACCAACACCCCACTGACGCTGCGGACAAACTGCTGTAAAATTAAACTAACACCCCAAGTTGCCAGCAGAGTTTCTAGAGGACGCCCGTAAAGATAGCGAATCACACCACGTTCCAGAATTAATCCTACCAGTGCCGCCACTAAAAAAGCTGAAGGTATGGCAAATAAAATATAGGTTTCAAAAGCGAATCCTCCGATACCTTTGAAGACATTCTGCACGACAAAAGTTGTGTATGCCCCCAGCATCATTAACTCACCGTGAGCCATATTAATCACGCCCATCAGCCCGAAAATAATTGCCAATCCCAGGGCGGCAATCAGCAAAACAGCGCCAATGCTAATCCCATTAAACAAACCGTCTAATATCGCCATTTTTTTACTCTTAAATGATGCGTTGGGTTTCACTATCGTTCAACCCAACCTACAGGGTCAACACTTAATTGATAGCGTAGGTTGGGTTGAGGAACGAAACCCAAAAGTCATTGATGATGCGTTGGGTTTCTGTCAACTGTTAACTGTTTAAGAAACTTTAAATTTGCCGCCTTTTGCAGGGTCTGACCAATCGCAAGAAAAACCCTTAGTTTCAGGTACAAACTGATTCCAAGGAATCGGCTTCACTGCTTCGGGAGTAGCAAAAACTATCTTAAACAAACCGTCTTCTCCAACTTCGCCCAACCGCACAAATTTAGAGATGTGATGGTTGACTTCCATCGTAACTTTGCCCCCCGGCGCTTCAAAAGTTTGACCCAAAGCTGCTGCCCGCACTTTGTCTAAATCGTCGGCAGTTCCGGCTTTTTCAACCGCTTGCTTCCACAAGTAAACCATGATATAAGCTGCTTCCATCGGGTCGTTTGTCACCCTATCTTTGCCGTATTTAGCCTTGAAAGCTTCGACAAATTTTGTATTGGCTGGAGAGTCTACAGTCATGAAGTAATTCCAGGCTGCATAATGACCTTTGAGGTATTCTACACCGATCGCCTTTACTTCTTCTTCGGCAATACTGACCGACATAGACGGATACTTATCCGGCCCTAAACCTGCGCCCTGTAACTGCTTGAAAAATGCGACATTACTGTCACCATTCAGGGAGTTAAAGATGACTCCGCCGTCTGGCAAAGCTGCTTTGATTTTAGTAATGATCGGCGTAACTTCTGTCCCGCCTAAAGGAATATAGTCTTCCCCAACTACTTCCCCACCTTTGGCCGCTAGCTGTGCCTTGATAATGGTATTAGCTGTGCGGGGAAACACGTAGTCTGAACCGACTAAGAAGAACTTTTTACCTTTATTTTCTAGCAGCCAGTCTACTGCTGGTTCGATTTGCTGGTTCGGTGCAGCCCCGGTGTAAAAGATGTTTTTTGAACACTCTTGACCCTCGTATTGTACGGGATACCACAGCATATGATTTTTGGTTTCAAATACTGGCAATACTGCTTTGCGACTTGCTGAAGTCCAGCAGCCAAACACGGTGACAACTTTATCTTGGTCGATCAATTTTTTGGCTTTTTCGGCAAAAGTAGGCCAGTCAGAGTTCCCGTCTTCGACGATTGCTTCTATCTGTTTTCCTAATACACCGCCTGCTTTATTGATTTCTTCAATTGCTAATTGTTCCGCATCGACGACGCTTTTTTCACTAATTGACATTGTGCCGCTCAATGAGTGCAAAATGCCTACTTTGATTGTGTTTCCGCTACTTGCTGGCGATGCTGGCGATGCTGCTGTTGAAGTTGGAGAAGGAGAAGCTGAGGGCGTTGCTATTGGGGTGGGAGTTCTACAAGCTTTTAGAAATAAACTTGACGTCAGGGTAGCAGAACTGTATAAAAGAAATTTACGCCGATCGAATCGCTTTGCCATTGTATTTTTTTTCACTCCTCAAAAAAATAAATTTCATGCTTGAGCATGATAACATACAGGACTGAATGTTAAGACTCCTCTTAGAAGATAGTTGTCTGTTTAGATACAAAACGTATCATTAACCAAACAGATTTAGATCGCACTATGCTTTGAATGCGATCACACTTTTGTTAAGAATTTTGACTTATGGAAAATAGCGGGCTCGAACCGCTGGCCTCTGCGGTGCGATCGCAGCGCTCTACCAACTGAGCTAATTCCCCGGATTGATGCTGAATTGAGGACTGTAGATTTCGGATTGCCGAATCTAAAAACCTGACTTTCGCACACTGCTCCATACAATAACACGTAAGCGATCGCAATGTAAAGTCTATTCGGATGTTGGTTCAATCTGTGCGATCGCGCAAATTTCTGCCACCCTGTCCAATTCCAAATCAGCAAAATAGTCCACCGTCCAGTTAGCTTGACGCTGAATCATGTGAAACGGGTAAGTGTGACTCACGCCCAATACCTGAATCCCAGCTTGTTTCGCCGCTTCAATTCCAGCAAAAGAATCTTCCACCGCCAAACACTCGCCCGGTTGCAGATTCCAGCCCGGATATTGCCGATTCATCAATTCCACAGCCAACAAATAGCCATCGGGTGCTGGATTACTCGTCATCGTATCGTCTCCTGTGACAATCAACTCAAAGTTTTCTGCCAAACCAGCCAGATTTAACACCAATTCTATATCCGATCGCATCGCCCCGCTAACTACGGCCATTTTCAATCCCGCAGCCCGAATTCTCGCAATGAAATCTGCTAAACCCGGATAAATCGGCAAGGTTTCCAGACTATCTATTTTAGCCTGATAAGCTTGAGATTTGCGAAGTAGTAGGCGATCGAGATAAGCTTCTGTCAGAAAGCGTCCCCTGCGTTTGAGTAATTCAACAAGACAAGTGCGATCGCTTTTTCCCAAACAAACTTCTCGAAACTCCCCACGTTTGAGCTGAAGATTTTCATCAAGCATCAATTGATCAACTATTTGTTCGTGAATCGGATCGTCATTAATAATGACACCATTAAAATCAAATAAAACTGCTTTAAGAATCATTAGTAATTGGTTATTAGTTATTAGTTATTAGTTATTGGTTATTGGTTATTTGTTACTGGCTTGGGGCTGCTAATAACCAATAATCAATAATATTAGTCAACTGTCAACCGTCAACCGTCAACCGTCAACTGTCAACCGTCAACAGTTGATAAATCAAGCAGGAGTCGGAAAGCCTTGTAAATCGTCATCAAAATCAGGAGTGCGTGAAGCGTCGCTATCCCGTAGGGAATCGACCAAATTCCATCCCCTCGCCACCCGCACCTCCTCCAAATCTTCACCCGGAAGAGGTTTGACACCTTGCGTCACCTGATGCACCCACCAGTGATCCAGAGTTTGCACCCTTGCGAACCCAGCCGCCCCCATCCAAGCATCGACACTACCCGTCGCGTAAGACTTAATATAAGGCTCCTCAAAGATATCAGTCAGCCACTCAGTTTGCCGCAAAGCTTTCTGATTCCCATCCAAAATCGCCACCTGTCCCCCAACCCGCAACAATCGGAAACATTCTCGCAAAATTGCCCGCGATACAGCAGTCGGAGTCTCGTGAAACAGCAAAGAAGCAGCAACTAAATCGAAGCTAGCATCTGGAAAACCCACACTTTCGGCATTACCATGTCGCCATTCGATGTTCAATCCAGCTTTTTGCGCTTTAATTTCGGCTACTACCAACATATATGGCGACAAGTCAAGACCCACAACTTCCGCTTCAGGGAAGGCTTTTTTGAGCATGAGCGTAGTCGAACCAGTACCGCATCCCAAATCGATGATTCGGCGTGGATTGACCCGTACAGCGTCAATTAAACCTTGCCTGACGACTGTTTCCTGGGGAGGCAAAACATATTGGGTAATGGGATCGTAGGAAACCGCAGCACTGGGGTTGAGGTAGCCACCTTTAATCCCGTGGAAGTTTTGACTGCTATAATATTCAGGATAAACTAAGTCAGGTTGTCGGATGCGATCGCCCGCTTCTTCCCAATCAATGCTTTTATAGAATCGTTCCATCTCCGCCTCGTCTATCCCCAACCGAATCAAGGGCGATAAAAAGCGCTCAAAAATCGTATCCTTGCCAACAGCCATAAAACTCCTTGTACTGTGTTAACACCTGTGATCATGATAGCAAACTTGGTTTTTTTGACAAGGAATCGCTTCAGGACTGTTAGCTTTAAACAAAGCTATTTTTTTGTTTTTCCTTCTTCCTTCTTCCTTCTTCCTGAAGCGTTCCCTGAGCCCTTCGACTCCGCTCAGGATAAACTACGTCGAAGGGCCTTCTTCCTTCTTCCTTCTTCCCCTTATTAAAAGGAATTTGCACAGAAAACTCCGTGCCGCCGCCTGAAGGTTTAGAAATATTGATGCTCCCACCGTGTCCATCAACTACAATTTTGTAGCTAATCGCTAACCCCAAACCAGTACCTTTACCAACCGGTTTAGTCGTAAAAAACGGGTTAAAAATCTGGTCTTGAATGTGTTCTGGAATACCAGGGCCATTATCCGCGATCGCCACTTTGATAAATTTAGCCCCCTTTTCTCTAAACAATGCCGTAGAAATAGTAATAATCTTATCCGAGCGATCGCTCTCCATCAAAGCATCGATCGCATTGCTCAACAAATTCATAAATACCTGATTTAGCTGCGAAGGATAGCACTCGACTAATGGTAAATCTCCATAGTGTTTGACCACATAAATGCCATTTTTAATCCGATTGGATAGCAGCAACAAAGTATTGTCAATACCTTCGTGAATATCCACCTGTTTTTTATCAGATTCATCAAGTCTAGAAAAGTTGCGTAACGAAAGAACTATATTCCGAATCCGTTCAGTTCCCATTTTCATAGAACTCAATATCTGAGGCAAGTCTTCTTCGATGAAATCCAACTCGATTTCCGCTGCAAAATCTTCAATTTCCGGCGGAATATCTGGAAAAGCTTGTTTGTATAAACTCACCAATGCCAGTAAGTCTTTAGTATATTTAGTGGTGTAGGGCAAATTAGCAAAAATGAAATTAACGGGGTTATTGATTTCGTGCGCTATCCCGGCAACCATTTGACCTAGGGATGACATTTTTTCACTTTGTACTAAATGAGTTTGAGTTTTCTTGAGTTCAGTTAATGTGCTATTTAGAAGTTTTACTTGACCTTGAGTTTGGCTATAAAGATGAGATTGAGTAATGGCGATCGCGAGTTGATCCGCCACAGCTTTTAACAGTTGAACTTCACCTTTACTCCAAAACCAATGACTAGCGTGACTGCAAAATAAATAACCATGCGACTGGCTTTGAGTCAATACTGGTATAGCTAAATAACTGTTAGCTTTTAATGGAAAATGTTGATTTTTTTGTTCTAACCAACTGTCGCTATCCAGAATGATTGGTTCGCCTTGTTCTAGCGGCAGTGACAAATTATTTACACAGTAAGGAGCAAAAGGTTTGACTGGCTTGGCTTCTTCTGACTTGGAACATTCCCACATGATTTGTAACACTTGCTGTTGCGGGTCATACCAGCCAAAAGCAGCCTGTTCTAGATGTAGCAAACTCACTATTTCTTCCACTGTACTTTGCACAATTTTATCTAATTCAAGGGAAGTCCGAATGCGTCCAGAAATCCGGTTAAGCATAGCTTCTCGTTGGGCCTGAGCGCGATTCCTTTCGGAGCAATAAATTACCCAAATTGCTGCTAACATTGTCGGAAAAAGCAGTCCGCCAGCGACGAATGTCAACAAATTCAATGCTTGTAGTTGTGATTCAATATTGTCGCGGGGAATTACTAAAGCCATCGACCAGTTAACTTCCTTGAGGGGTGTATAGGCGACATAAACCCATTTTTGATCTATTTTTACCAGTTCAATGCTGGTCTGACCCTTGGTCATTTTGCGGGCGATTGCTGCTAGTTCGGGGTCTTGTGAGTTTACAAAACTTGGGGCTGGCTGGTCGATAGTTCCGGTTAAGTTATTGTTGGGGTGTACAATGGGTACTCCTTCTGAATTTAGCGCAAAAGCATAACTTTCTGAACCGTAGTACAAGCTTTTCGCCACATTTGCTACTCGGTCTACTTTAATGCTACCTGAAATGACTCCAATTACTTTGTTGGGAGTGGGAGGCAATGCCCAAATTGGAGCTGCAATGATAATTGTAGAAATCTTTGTACTGCGACCAAGGAGTGGGTCGGAAACATTAACATTTCCGTCCATTGCCTTTTGAAAGTGCTTGCGGTCTTTGCTGTTGGTGGTAGTGCCTAAAGTGTTCTGCACTGAGCCATTGGCTTGAACTAATGACAGGACAAAATATTCTGTTAACCTGTATGTTTCTCCTTGCAAAATTGGTTCAACTAATGTCCAATTGAGAGTACGAATAGTAGGAGAGTAAGCGATGGTTTCTATTTCTGCTTTACGGCTGCTGAGCCAGTTATCGATTTCGTCGCTGCCTTTTTCTAGTTTTAATAGGGCTATTTGTTTTAAATTGTCCAGGATTAGTCCGCGCACTACGAAATAGCTGATGCAAGCTGTGGTGCTACTTACTAAAACGGTGCTGCCCAAAATTAGCAGTGTCAGAAGGTGGCGGCGATGTCGCCTATGTTCCCAAAGGCTGTGCAGTTGCTGCCAGCGCGATCGAACACTGATACCGATGTTTTGCCATTCTTGGCGCAGCTTTTTTCTTTGCTTGGGCGGCTGTGCAGACACAGCGCAGGCTTGATTTGCTGAGTTTTGCATCGTCAATTTTTCTCTCTTAAGTCAGTCGATTTTAGATTTTAGATTTTGGATTTTAGAATTGATTGTTGCTTGATCAGATATTTAAGATCTATCTCGTTTGTATAACAAAAAAAAAATAAATAACACAGAAAAATTACGGAGTTTTCTCAATTAGAATACATTTATAATTACGGGAAAATACGGATTGACAAAAATAATAACTTGTGGGTAATCTTCAAGAAGAAATTTTTTCCTCTAAAGCTTTTTTCGCAAAGCGGGTTACGTAAACTGTGAGGGCGATCGTTGCTACTAAACCAATGCCGTAAAGAGTCCACTCAGCAGTGGTGCGCGATCGCCCTTGGGAACCCAGTGCAGCCAAACTCCCAGCCAAGGAGCCGATGTAAACATACATGATAGTTCCAGGGATCATACCTAGCCAAGATGCGAAAAAATAGTCTCTTAGAGATACCTGCGTGACCCCAAAAGCATAGTTGAGCAAATTAAATGGGAAAATAGGAGAAAGCCTAGTGAGTAAGACTATTTTCCATCCTTCTGAGGCTACTGCTGCATCGATCGCTTGAAACTTTGCATTACCCTGTATCTGCTGAGAAACCCAGTCGCGAGTTAAATATCTCCCGACTAAAAAAGCACAAGTTGCACCCAAAACCGAGCCGATGGAAACGCAAATTGCCCCGCCAACTACTCCGAATAAAACACCAGAACCCAGAGTCAGCAAGGAACCGGGAATAAATAGAACTGTTGCCAAAATGTAAATTAGAATAAAAGCTGCTGGGCCCCAAGGGCCGAGATGGGCGATCGACTCTAGCGCATTTTTCAAAATTCCTTGAAAATTAAAAAACTTGGCCCCCACAATCAAAGCCACAACTAAAACCAGCAAAAAAATTAACTTCCACTTATTTGATGGTGGCGGATTTTCATCGATTTGCGATCGGGAATCATTCATTAGTTAAACTCTCAATAATATGGGCATTGGGCATTGGGCATTGGGCATTGGGCATTGGGCATTGTACACTGAGCGGAGCGCCGTCCTGAGCGTAGTCGAAGGGTCGAAGTGCCGAAGTATCGAAGGGTCGAAGTGCCGAAGTATCGAAGGGTATTCTTCCTTCTTCCTTCTTCCTTCTTCCTTCTTACGACTCTCATCGGACTGACATCCGTTACATCCGTTACAAAATCCGTTGCCGAACTTCCTTCTTTTCAAATCAAAGTGCCACCACAACTAGAACCTGAACCAGCCGTACAACCATAACAATAAGCAGCAGTTTGCACCTCTTGAATCAAATCTAAACTACCAAATTCTAGCAAATTAGCAACAGTGATGGTTTCACCGATGCGAGTTTTAGCCGGGAGATTTTCCATTTGGTTAAAATCGCAGTCGTAGACATTGCCCAAATAGTCGATCGACAATTCATTGCGACACATCAAATGTTCAATAGTACCAGGATTAAAATTATCCTCCAAGAACCCAAGATAAGGCTGGTGGAGTTTTTTGTGTTCCAAATGAAACTTTGTCCGTCCCACCGGCAGATTAGTAATCGTGAATAAATGATTAAAACAAATACCAAAATGTTCAGCTAAATAAACCTGATAATCTCGCTGTAACTTGCCCTGTTCTGCTGTTAGACTAAATTTATCTGTAGTTGGTACTTGCGGATTATAAACCAAATCCAGAACTAAATTAGAATCTTTGCCATATCCTAGCTGATTTAGCTTTTGCAGCGCCACAATTGAAGCATCAAAAACACCATTGCCACGCATTTTGTCAACATTATCAGCTTGGTAACAGGGAAGAGATGCCACAATCCTGAGTTGGTTCTCCGCGCAATATTCAGGGATATCTTCAAACCCTTTCTCAAAATAAATCGTCAAGTTCGATCGCACAATCACCTCTTTTCCTGTCGCCCTTGCAGCTTCCGCCAGCCGTTTAAACCCATAAAGCATTTCGGGAGCACCGCCAGTGAGGTCAACAGTTTGAATCTGGGGGAATTTGCGAATTATTTCAATTAATTGGTCGCAAATTTCCGGTGAAAGTTCCTCAGTTCGTGTTGGGCTAGCCTCTACATGACAGTGACTGCAAGCAAGATTGCAGCGTTTTCCTAGATTAATTTGTAAGACTGTAATTTGCTTTTTAGTTAAAGCTGAGTTGAGTTTGTTTCTGAAAGGCGTGAGTGTGGTTTGAATCATGTGCTAATCTGGTTAGTCTTTTTTCGCAACGAATTTAGAGGCATTCTGGGAGAACGCCTCTGATAATTTAGCACTAATTCCGGGTAAGCGACAGTGACAGATTTGAATGATTCGTGACAAAGTTAATTGAAACTCACATTTTGCACCATTTTTAAGAACAGGCAAGATGCCTGTTCCACAGGAGATGAATTTTCTTGTGGAACAGGCATCTTGCCTGTTCATAAAAGGCTTATTGACAAGACTTCAAGAACTCTGTTAAAACGGACAAGTCAAAGATTATAATTTTGACACGACTAATTTTAATTATCCGCTACAAAGTTAATTGAAACTCACATTTTGCACCATTTTTAAGAACAGGCAAGATGCCTGTTCCACAAAAGTTAATTTGCTTGTGGGGTGGGCATCCTGCCCGCCCATCTATTTAATCTTATTTGAGAGAATCAACTAATTTCTCAACTCGTGTTTTGATTTCATCTCGCACGCGGTGAAAGGTTTCGATGGGTTGTCCGTCGGGATCGTCGAGTTGCCAATCTTGAAAGACTTCTCGTAATACCCATGCTTCGGGTAAATTCACGCCGCAGCCGCACAGAGAAATTACGGCATCGTAGTCTTCTGCATTGAATTCGCTTAAAGCATTGGATGTTTGATCGGTGATATCAATGCCGATTTCGGACATGACTTGAATGGCTGTGGGATGAACTCTACTTAATTCTAACCCGGAACTGGTGACTCCAATCTTGCCGGCTCCGATGGTTTTAGCGAATCCTTCTGCCATTTGCGATCGGCAGGAGTTTCTTTTGCAGACAAACATTACTTTTTTCATGGACTTTTTTTTGTTGTTGGTTGTTAGTTAGATGTTTCAAGGGCGCGATTTGCGATCGCGATCGCCTCCTTGGCCGTTTTTTCCTTACGTTCGCTGTGGCGATCGGTCAAATGGTCAACTTCCTCACGCAACAGCAAAGTAAACTTGTACAATTCCTCCATCACATCGATCGCGCGATCGCGATAAGCCGAATCCTTCATCGTTCCATCATCATTAAACTCCTGATAAGCCTTAGCAACAGAAGACTGATTCGGAATCGTAAACATCCGCATCCAGCGGCCCAAAATTCTCAAAGTATTCACAGCATTAAAAGACTGGGAACCACCGCTAACTTGCATCACCGCCAAAGTTCTACCTTGAGTCGGTCTGACAGCCCCAATACTTAAAGGAATCCAGTCAATTTGGTTTTTCATAATGCCCGTAATATTGCCGTGCATTTCTGGACTAGACCACACTTGACCCTCCGACCACAGGCTCAACTCCCGCAATTCCTGAACCTTGGGATGAGTATCAGGAACACTACCATAAATCGGCAATTCCAGAGGATTGAAAAACCGAACTTCTGCACCCAATTTTTCAATAATTCTCCCAGATTCTTCTGCCAACAAACGACTGTAAGAACGCTCTCGTAAAGAGCCGTATAAAAACAGAATTCTCGGTTTGTGCGTAAAACTTTTCATGCTGCTTTCAATTAAAGTCCCGAAATCCGTTAGACAGTTCGCGATAAACTGCGACTGCTAATTGTGCTCCCCAGATCGGAGCCACCCAGTAGACCCAATGATGTTCCCAAATGCCGCCAATTAAAGCTGGGCCGAGAGAGCGTGCCGGATTCATACTTGCCCCAGTAATTTGTCCCAGAAATGCGGCTTCCAGTGCTACAGTCAAGCCAATTGCTATGCCTGCAAAGCCGATATGAGCACGTCTGTCAAGTCCTGAACCGAGGATAACAAACATGAGTATAAAAGTCAATACTGTTTCTAGGATTAGAGACTGTAACCAGTTACCATTTAGAGGAACAGTTGCACCGAGACTTGCAACTTCTCCTAAAGTAATTAGTAGTAGTTGCGAAGCTGCGATCGCGCCTGCACACTGCGCTAAAATGTAAGGCAAAACTTTGTATTTTGGGAAAAAACCGCTCGCCCAAAACCCTAAAGTTACGGCTGGATTAAAGTGTGCGCCACTGATGTGTCCTAGGGCGTAGATCATGGCAGTTACTACTGCGCCAAATACAAAACTGATGCCTAAATGAGTTATGGAACCAGCGCTAATTTTGTTGACCATCACTGCGCCGGTGCCTGCAAAAACCAGAATAAATGTACCGAGAAATTCGGCGATCGCCTCTCGTCTGCAATCTAGCCCAGCATTCGCTAACCTATGAGCTTTTGCATCCATCACTCTGAATTGATTGGTTCTAATCTATCATATCAATAAAATTTGATATGTCAAGCAACAGAAACGATAATTAGGCAATAAACACATTAAGAAATGTTGATGGGTTAATCTGCATCGGAACACGATCGCGCCGGCAGAATCTGGCCGCATCGCCGATAGTCCGACAGGTACTGTTCCAGGGCGAGAAACTGAACTAGATTGAGGCTGTAGTAGATCCAGCGCCCTTCTTGGCGGCTGCGGACTAAAGCTGCTTCCTTCAAGGTTTTGAGGTGAAAAGAGAGTTTGGACTGAGGAACTCCAAGCCGATCGCACAAATCGCAAACACACAACTCCTGTTCCCGCAGCAACTCCAGAATCTGAATCCGCAGGGGGTCAGAAAGAGCGTGAAAGCCCGCAGCGATCTGTTTTGCCGAAATTTGGGACTTTCCTACCAAATCCGGTGTAATAGTAGAATTTTTAAGCATCAATTATTTAGAATTCTCTACCCTGGCTGGAACATTAGTCAATCCTGCTTTTTGCATCAGCGAGATTACACCTATAGATACGATTCCCCCAATAATCGCACCGACAACTATCAGGATAATAAAGAATTTTTGCAGAGTTTTTTTAGTCGCCGGATGGTAGCGTCTCGGCAATTCTCCTTCTTCGTCATCAAGTTGATCTGGATCTTGATTTAAGGGGTCTAGCGGATTGGATGGATTTGAGTTAAACGGGTTCGGCAGTTGATTCATGGCTGGGTTTGGTTGAACAAAGGATATTAATAACTATCTTAGCTTGCGATTTGCCGCCGCAACTTAAATAATACATTCTGGCTTTACTCAAGACTCTATAAAATTTATTAAGATACCGAGCTTTCTCAGAATTAATCTCTAGTGCTAAAGGCAGATTAAATTGCAAAGTTTCTTTCAAAAAATTGCTGGGTTCTATTTCGGGAATGTTGGCAAATAAGTCAACCGTTCTCGTCAAGGTTATGCCAAAATTTGTCTTAATTTGTTCGACGCTAAATTGACTGTAGGGCATTTAACTCCGTCTCCCGAAAAATTAAGTATTTTTAAGAAGCTAACATCAGATCAATCATCATATCACTTGAGGCGCTAAAATGTAGTCAGATACAAGGTTTCCACAGTCCCCAAAATTTTTATACTATGACGTTACACGAACTGCAAGACCGAGCACTGAGGTTGTCCGCCCAGGAGCGATGGCAGCTAATCAATGCTTTGATGCGATCGCTCCAACCGAAACCCCGATCGAAGGTGAAACCCAAGGGTTTAGCCGCGAGTTTAATCGGCATTGCGAAAACGGACGCGCCACCACCTACAGATGCAGAAGTAAAGGCAATGTTGGATGAGCGGTTAGTGCAAAAGTATCTGTGATGAAAGTTTTATTTGATACCAATGTTTTATTGGATGCAATGCTGGGACGGGAACCTTTTTTAGCGGACGCTATTTTTTTACTGAATGCAGTTGAATCAGGGCGAATTGAAGGATTTATGTCGGCGACAACGGTTACGGATGTGCATTATTTGGTTGCACGACAAACCAAGAGTTCTGAAGCTGCGATTGGAGCGGTAACTAGACTGTTGGCATTAATGGAAATTTGTGCGGTAGATCGAGAGGTTCTGGAGCAAGCGATCGCACTGGAATTACCGGATTTTGAAGATGCCGTGCAAATAGCGTGTGCGATCGAGTTAGATTTAGAGGCGATCGTTACTCGCGATCTGAATGGATTCGTAGGGTCGCCTGTTCCCGTTTTCTCACCTCAAGAACTAAGAAGTCGGTGCGATCTAGCAGAGGGCTGAATCAATTAGGCGATCGGTGTTTCATCCCCGGCTTAAAAGCGCGGAAATGAAACACTTACAAAAAAAATATTCGTATCTATTATTACTCTGCTTTCGACAGGCGATCGAGCGAAAATGTGGCCGCCTCAGATACTTGAGAATTAGCATCTTTTTCTAAGTATTTTAAAGCCGAGATACTTTTGGCGCTAGGCAAATTTCCCAAAGCTTCGGCTAGCCGTTGACGGATTAGCCAATCTTCTGACTGAGCAAAATTCAGAATGCGATCGATCGCCTCAATCGCCTTAATTTCTCCCAAAGCCGAAATCGCCGCCTGCTGAATCACCACTTGTTCGCTTTCGAGAGCTTTCAGCAACACATCACGAGCTCGCGGATCTTTGAGATTTCCCAGAGAAACCGCCGCACTGAAGCGCACCAACCATTCGGTATCCTCATAAAAAGCGTGTACCAAAGCGTCAAAAGCTCTGATATCTTCCAGATAGCCCAGAGCACCAGCAGCATCAGCGCGAATCCCGTAATCCGGGTCAGTTTCTAGCAATTTGACTAGAATGGGATAGCACTCTTCAGTCGGTTTGACTCCAAGAGCAAACACAGCCATCGATCGCACTTGCAAACTTTTGTCATTCAAAACCTTTTTAATCAAAGGCACCGCCTCCTCTGCCGACACACCCCGCAAGTTGGCCAAAGCCACCATGCGATCGGCTGAATTTTCGCTTTCTAACTTAGCTGCAATTTCCTGTAAGCTTAAAGTTGTCATTAGGGATGAATTTTTAGTAAAACTTTACATTTCTCTTGTTTTGATTATATAACATTTCTCCGTTGAGTGAAGTACACAGTATGGTAGGGACACGGCGTCGTGCCCATTGGTGTCAACTTAAGCTTTTAGTCCACCAGTCCTCCCAACCGCCCGGTAGTCCTAAGCGGGGTTGAAACCCCTGTCTAATAGCGAAAGTCCTCTAAAAGAGGACTGAAGAGAAGAATCTCAACTCATTAGTCCTCTTTTAGAGGACTTTAGCTTTGAGACAGGGGTTTCAACCCCGCTTAGGACTATCGGTTTTACCTGATTGTTGACACTCCTTGGGCTCGCTTGAGTGTCCCTACAGCCGCAGGGCTGTATTTCATCCGATGGAAAACTGCTATAGGCGATCGTTGATCAGTAGTCAAAAACCTGTCTATAATTTTCTGTAGCTTCTCTATTTAAACGAATTATAATTATTTATAAATGACCATCGGCTGTCTGTTTTTTCAATAATTATAGGCTTACCGATCTACTATTATGCCGTTGTACCACCAGCCCTTTTACTCCTCAGCATTAGAACAAGCGATCGACCGCTACCCCCTAACTGCTGGGCAGGATACTTCCTTAGTAGTGGCGATCGCGCTGATGAGTCAGTTGCAAAACAGTTGTCCGCTAGTCAAGACAACTTTACCCTCAGACCGCGGGGTCATGCACGAATTACCCCCAGCCGACAAAATGCGCGCCCCGTGCGTGCTAGTGGTGCATAACCAGCAGATGATTGGCGCGGGAAATTTATCAGACAACCCCAGCCGAGGGCTATTAATCGGAATATTAACCCCAGCCGACCTAGTTCGTCTGATTGCTTCTGGAAAAATAGACACTCAGAAAAAAGTAGCCCTACACAAAATACCGATTTCCGAAGTCATGTCCCCAGTATCAGTATCCCTGACAGAATCCGATGACCAAGACGTGTTCGCCGCTTTATCCTTATTTCGCCAGCACGGAATTCGCTATTTGCCGATAGTCAATCAATTTCGCCACTTGGTAGGAGTCCTGACTAGAGAAAGAATTCGCCAAGTTTTGCAACCCTCAAACATTCTCAAATTGCGGCGAGTCGCAGAATTGATGACTACGCCAATTACAGCGCCCCACACCTCCTCGCTGTTCACAATAGCGGAACTGATGTCACAACATCAAGTCAGTTCCGTAGTGATTACAAAAAACAAAGAAGTAACAATGGAGAAACCCAAAAATGATCATACCTCCATTTTTCACTATTCTTTTCAGCAACCCCTAGGCATAATCACCGAATACGACATTGTACAAGCGCAGTTTCTCGAACTAGATTTCGAGAAAACCTTGGCTTCCCAAGTCATGGTCACTCCCCTGAAACTAATCAAACCAGCCGATTCGCTGTGGCAGGCCCACAAGCAAATGCAGCAGCAACAAGTGCAGCGATTAGTTGTGTGCGGGGGACGAGGAGAACTGTTGGGAATTATTACTCAAACCAGCTTGCTGAGAGTCCTTGACCCGACAGAAATGTACAGAGTTGTCAAACAGTTGCAGCACTCCGTTTATCAACTCCAAGCCGAAAAAGTGGAACTACTACAAAGTCGTAATGCCAAACTAGAACTACAGGTTCGGGAACGAACGGCAAAACTGCACGAACAAGTACAGCGCGATCGGCTTTTGACTCAGATTGCCTTGCGGATTCACCAATCCCTAAACCTCGAAGAAATTCTCCACGCCAGCGTCGATGAAGTCCGCCAAGTTTTGCAAGCAGACCGAGTAGCAATCCTGCATTTAGAGTCGAGCAATTCCGGCATTGTCGTGGCAGAATCCGTTGCCGAAAATTGGTCTTCTATTTTGGGAGAAATCTTTCCAGATACTATGTGGCAAGAAGGTGAATCCGTGCTGGAAGAGCAAATTTATGCCGTTCCCCACATTGACCAAGCTAATCTAAATCCCGAAAAATATGCGCGCTTCCAGAAAGCTCAAATCAAAGCATATTTAATTGTCCCAATTTTGCAAGACAGTAATTTGTGGGGGATGATGTGCGTCCACCAATGTTCTGAATCCCGACAGTGGCAGCCTTCAGAAATCGATTTGTTACTGCAACTGGCAACTCAGGTTGCGATCGCAATTCAGCAAGCACAACTGTACAAGCAGGTGCAGAACCTCAACACCGACCTCGAACGCCAAGTTCAAGAACGCACCGCCGAATTGCAGCAAAAAGTTCACGAACTCCAGCAGTTAAACGTGATCAAAGATGAATTTCTCAGCACAGTTTCCCACGAATTGCGGACACCTTTAGCTAATATGAAAATGGCTATTCATATGCTGAAAGTTTCTCCGACGCTTGACCGCCGTCAGGTTTATTTAGAAATATTAGAAGCAGAATGTACTAGAGAAACCGATCTAATTAATGCTTTGCTCGATTTGCAGCGACTGGAAGCAGGAGCTTGTGCGATCGACCTCGAACCAGTAAACTTACAAATCTGGCTACCTACGATTATTGAACCATTCTATACCCGCGCCCAAAACCGCCACCAGCATTTACGAGTCGATTTCGTGTCCAAACTCCCCACTATCAATTCTAACCGTGCTAGTTTGGGGCGAATCTTAGCAGAACTGTTAAACAATGCCTGTAAATATACCGCCAATGACGGCGAAATTGCTCTCAGGGTTGAGTGCAAAGGTGCAAAGAGTAGACAACAAGAAATACAAGCAAAAGGAAGTGTTTTCAATTCAGAAATTAAATTTACACTCAGCAATGAATCAGAAATTCCTAGGTCGGAATTGCCACGAATTTTTGAGAAATTTTATCGCGTTCCCAATGCCGATCCCTGGAAACAAGGTGGCACAGGTTTGGGTTTAGCTTTAGCCCAAAAACTTGTCGAACAATTGGAGGGGAAAATAGAGGTTGAAAGCGGAAATGGCAACACTATTTTTACTGTAACATTTCCGATTGGGCAGGATCAGGAATTGGTAAATTGAATTTGTTTCTGAAGAAACAACGTCACTCAATATTCACAATATTTTGCGCTCTACTTTCCACTTAAACGTCGAAGCTGATCTCGAAAATAGCAAAAACTTGGTGATAAATTCTTGTCCACATCTATCAGTTATAATATCGCCGGGGCGGGTTTACTAAATCTATCACTTGTTTTAGAGATTTTGGTGAACCCTTCGACTACGCGGTTCCTGAGCGGAGTCGAAGGGCAGGGCATCGCCCGCCCCTACAGGAATTAGGTCTGTGTTTATTTGGTATCGCCAATTTAATTGCCTGCTTTCTTTTCTCTGAGTTTCAACAATATTTCTGCATGAACTTCGCGGGTAATCGGATAAAAATATGTGAGAATCATGCCAGCAATTAAGGCAATTGTTGGCAAAGGCCCGATCGCAAATCGAATCGCAAACAGTGCAGAATCCGGCTGTACTGGTGGTGCTTGTCCCTGAACCGTGGCAAGGAATCCAGCTCTTTCTAACGCCTGTCCTACAAACCACAAACCCAGCGCCAACCCGATTTTTTGCAGTAGTACCATAAACGAATAGAAAACACCTTCGCGTCTTTCTCCCGTTTGCAGTTCGTCGAGTTCAATCACATCCGGTATCATCGACCAAGGTACTAAATAAGCAGTGGAAACTCCGACACCAGCCATAACTGCTAACACGTACATCAGAACCACTTGTCCTGGTTGCAAGAAAAACAGTCCAGCTTGGGCGATAATCCACAAACTCATGCCCATAAAATATACGGCTTTTTTGCCGTATCTTTCGCTGACTTTACTCCAAACAAACAACATAGCGAGTGCAGTACCTTGAACTGCGATCGCAGTTTGGGTAAAAGCTTCCTGCGGTAGTTTCATCCAATCGATCACAAAATAAGGCAAAATAGAAGCAGTTAATTGGACTCCCAACCAAGAACAGAGATAAATGCCAATTACATACAAAAAAGGGCGATTGTTAAATGCAATCCGTAACTGTTCTTTCAGCGGTAAGGAAGTTGAATTATCTTCTACTGGATTTTCTTGCAGTTGAGAGAAGACGTGTTTGCGAGTCCCCAAAAAACACCAATACAAAGGCAAGACTGAAATTACTGTACAGACAGCACCTAAAATTATGTATTTTTGGGTATTGTCTTTAACTAAGGCAAAGATAATTTGTGCTAAAATTAGTGACAGAATACTGCCACCAATCGAGAAAGCAAACCGAAAACTATTCAGGCTAGTACGTTCGTTGTAGTCTTGGGTTAATTCTGGGGTAAGTGCGGTGTAGGGAAGATTGACAGCCGTGTAAGCGGTGTTGAATAAAATAGAGATAATCACATAGTACCAAAACAGTATGGTTGGATTTGTGCTGGGAACAATCCATTGCAAAAAGAAGAAGATACCGAAAGGAATTGCGCCGTATACCATCCAAGGATACCGACGGCCCCAGGGGTGAGAGGTGCGATCGCTCAAAACCCCTACAATGGGATCATTGATAGCGTCCCAAACCTTACCAATCAGCAAAATATTGCTAGCAGTACCAGGAGACAAACCGGCGACACTGGTAAAAAACAGTAGTAGGAAAAATACTAGAACATTCGCAGTGATAGCTGGGCCGAGGTCTCCGGCACCGTAGGCTAATTTTGTCGAGAAACTGAGTTTTTTTGATTCGGGGTTGTTGGTGGCTGTTAGAGGAGGGGAAGTGTTGCTCATAAACTTTGATTTCCGGGTTGTTTGATAGGTGGGGACTTTGTAGTAGAAGTATAGCTTGCTATTCGTCTTATGACTAAGTTTACTATGGCGATCGGGATTATTCTGAAAATTTAGTAATTGGCAATTGGAAATTAGGCATTGCGAATTGATAGATTTGTAGGGGCGGGTTCACCAACAATAATCGCCCCAAAACAAACAATCTCAAAAACCCGCCCTACCCAACAAACTAGCCAAATGTACGTTCAGATTTGCGGTGGGTAGGGGCGGGTTCACCAACAATAATCGCCCCAAAACAAACAATCTCAAAAACCCGCCCTACCCAACAAACCAACCAAATGTACGTTCAGATTTGCGGTGGGTAGGGGCGGGTTCACCAACAATAATCGCCCCAAAACAAACAATCTCAAAAACCCGCCCTACCCAATAAACTAGCCAAATGTACGTTCAGATTTGCGGTTGGTAGGGGCGGGTTCACAACAATAATCGCCACAAAACAAACAATCTCAAAAACCCGCCCTACCCAACAAACTAGCCAAATGTACGTTCAGATTTGCGGTGGGGTTGGGGCGGGTTTATCTGAATTTTTGGTCATTGTTCTGTATGGTTTGCGAACCCGCCCCTACAACGTTTTGATGATTCGTTTAATATCAATAAACCCGCCCCCACAAACTTAAGGAAATAGTCGTGAAATCTGAACTTCTATTTCTGGAAATGCCAGCATTGACAAAACATCATCTTCATTAAATATTGTTTCTAGTTGGTAGTTTCCCTCGTGGGGTTCGCGAAAGACATAAACTTGCCACTTATTAACATCAATTATCCAATAATCAATAATTCCCGCCCTAGCATAAGCTGGCGCTTTTCGCTTGCGGTCTGTTTCTAAAGTCGTGTCAGCTATTTCTATTAATAAGAAAATGTTAGAGGGTGCGGGGTGGAAATCTTGGTAGAGTCGGGAGTCAATTTGTACTACAGCAATATCCGGTTCTGGTTCGGAATTTGTACTTAGTGCGATCGGATCTTGGATGCGAATTAAAGCAAGTCCCGTTAGTAGATTTCTCAGATAGTCGGCCGCGCAGAGATTAGTTGCTGCGTGGGGAGGATTTTTAGCACTCATTGAAATAATTTGCCCATCAATCAATTCGACTCGTTCATCGGGACTGAGAATGCCAGTTTCACTCATGCGGCGGTATTCGGTTACATTCCACAAGCGTACATCTGTTACAGTCATGGCACAATTTCCTTACTTTTTAATACTACAAATTTTGCTGAATAATCTCACAACATTCATCTACGGTTGCCCTTTCTGCCATTGCTGCTACTAGAGATTCGTAGGCTAATTTATGGGTTTCAATTAAATTCTTGGCTTGGAGAGAACCCCAGTTTTGTTTGAATTGAATTTCGGAACTTGACCGCCGCAGTTGTGTGAAAATTGCATTGATTTTAGTGCGGTCTTCTGCTCCTCCTTCGGCATTACCATAGACAAAGTTTTCAGCGACGATTCCGGCCATCCAAATGGTGCAGTATCGGTCTAAAAGTTGGGCAGAAAGTGTGCCTTTTTGCAGTTGAAATGCTAATTGTTCGTCTTCAAATCGGACTCCGCCTTGGGCTGATTGGCCTTGTTTAAAGGCTTCCCAAGCGTTGAGGGCGTAGCCGGTGACGGGAATTCCTAATAGGTGCGCGACTAGGAAGTGTCCGGCTTCGTGATGGAGGATGCGATCGCGCCTTTGTTTGGAACTTCCTGCGAGTAAGTCTAGCAAAATTGTACCGCCTTGACCTTGCCACTGGAAACTGTCTAAGGTGGCTAGCCCCAAAAGACAAAAAGTGGCGATCGCAGGTACGGCCTCTGGTATATTGAATAAAGGCCCCAATAAGATTGAAACGGTGATGGCGAAGATAGAAATCGCGATAATATTCAAAGAAGTTTCTTTCATAAAATTGTTATTGGTTATTCGTTATTAGTTATTGGTTATTTGCGGTGCCCTGAGCCCTTCGACTACGCTCAGGATAAACTCCGTCGAAGGGTTATTGGTTATTGGTGATTATACCAACAACTAGCAGGTGACTACTGACTCATCTTTAGTTTGGTAGGTCGATCGCGCTTTTGACCAAAATCTACACAAGCCCGATCGCATCAGCCCAGAGTTTAGCCTAAAATCCCATCTTCCAGTTTGACTGAAAATTGTCGATCGCAAGCCATCTATCTTCAAAAGATATTAAAATAAATCAAAGTCAACTAAAAGTATAATTGGAATCCTTCATGTCAGTTTTGGCAGCGATCGCAGTTTTAGGTATCCTCATTGTCGTTCACGAACTCGGCCACTTCCTAGCGGCGAGACTCCAACACATCCACGTCAACCGCTTCTCCATCGGCTTCGGCCCCATCCTCTGGAAATACCAAGGCCCAGAAACCGAATATGCTCTCAGAGCCTTTCCCCTGGGAGGTTTCGTGGGTTTTCCCGATGACGATCCCGAAAGCAGTATCCCTCCAAATGACCCGGATTTGCTCAAAAATCGGCCTGTGCTCGATCGCGCGATCGTGATTAGTGCAGGAGTTATTGCCAACTTAATCTTTGCTTACTTCCTGCTAGTCGTGCAATTCGGCACTGTCGGCGCGGCCGAATTGAACTACCAACCAGGAGTTAAAGTGCCCGAAGTCGCGATCGAAGTCAGTTCCGCAGCCGCCAAAGCCGGCATCAAAGCAGGAGACATCGTACTGTCCGTTGACGGTAGGGAATTAGGGGCTTCCAGCGAAGCAATCAAATCTTTGGTCGCCCAAATCCAAAATCATCCCAACCAAGCCCTAGCCTTAGAAATTCTGCGTGAAGAACAGACATTTGTGGTGACAGTAACTCCCGAATTGACCCCCGACGGTAAAGGTCGCATTGGGGTACAGCTAACTTCCAATGGTACTGTGGTGCGGCAGCGAGTCGGCATTGTCGAGTCCTTCACCAAAGCCACGACTGAATTTGAGCGGATTGTCGTGCTGACATTTCAAGGTTTCGGGCAGTTATTTAGCAATTTTGGTCAAACTGCTCAAAAGTTGTCTGGGCCAGTGGCGATTGTGGCGATTGGTGCAGGGATTGCGCGATCGGATGCAGCGAGTTTGTTTCAGTATGCTGTGCTAATTAGCATCAATTTGGCTGTGATTAATATCTTGCCTTTACCTGCTTTGGATGGCGGTCAACTAGCTTTTCTCTTAATCGAAGGAGTGCGCGGTAAACCTTTGCCTAACAAGATTCAGGAAAATGTGATGCAGAGTGGTTTGATGCTGTTGCTGGGTTTGGGAATTTTCTTGATTATTAAGGATACAGCTAATTTGGCTGGGATAGATTGGATGCGAAATCTGTTGCAATAGACGAGGGAAGAAGTTCGGCAGCGGATTATGTAGCGGATGTAACGGATGTCAGTCCGATGAGAGTCGAAAGAAGGAAGTTATTTCTCGTCCCTAGGCTCTGCCTGGGGACGTATATCGGGAGGCTCTGCCTCCTTTTTTCCTCCGCTTTTCGAGGCAGAGCCTCTGGATCTGGGTTCCCAGGCAGAGCCTAGGAACCAGTTAATAACAAATAACAAATAACCAATAACCAATAACCAATAACCAATAACCAATAACCAATAACCAATAACCAATAACAAGTAACAAATGACTAAAAAGTTAAGTTTAAAAAAGCGATCGCACGAAATCTTGATTCGCCTCAAACGCCTATATCCAGAAGCCCCTTGCACTCTCGATTACGAAACTCCGGTGCAGTTGCTGGTGGCGACAATTCTCTCGGCTCAATGCACAGATGCGCGAGTTAATCTGGTGACACCCGCTTTATTTGAGCGTTTTCCCGATGCGATTGCTTTGGGAAATGCCGATTTGGAGGAATTGGAGAGTTTAGTGCGATCGACTGGTTTCTATCGAAATAAGTCTAAAAATATTAAAGGTGCTTGTTTTGCGATCGCAAATAAATTCAATAATCAAGTTCCGCAGACAATGGAACTACTATTAGAATTGCCGGGAGTTGCGCGCAAAACGGCTAATGTGGTTCTCGCCCACGCTTTTGGAATTCATATGGGCGTGACAGTCGATACTCATGTCAAACGATTGAGTCAGCGGTTGGGATTGACTAAACATCCAGATCCAATTCGGATTGAGCGAGATTTAATGCTATTGTTACCGCAGCCCGATTGGGAAAACTGGTCAATTCGATTAGTCTATCATGGTCGGGCGGTTTGTAATGCCAGAAATCCGACTTGTGATGTTTGCGAACTTGCAGATTTGTGCCCTTCTTTTGAGACGAAGAGTTTGTGAACGAACTTTTTTAGGCGATCGCTTTTTCAGTTTGCTATAATTATTGTCAACAGCTTAATGCTAAGGAAGCAAATTTATGAGTATTGCGATTTCCCTCAGTCCAGAAATAGAAGCACTACTGCGTGAAAAAGCCGATCGCCAAGGAGAAGACATTAGCCTTGTGGCTGCCCAATTACTAACTCGGATATTAGAATCGGAAGCGCGGGACTCTGAAGAAGCTATTGAGGGTATTCAGCAGGGGTTAAATGATTTTGAGTTAGGACGATTCCGTTCTTTTGATGAATTTGCTCAATCACAGCGTACCAAGTACAATCTTCCAGCAAATAGAGTCCAAGGCAATGCCGTGTCCCTACAATGTTATTTTGGGTAGGGACACGGCACTGCCTTGGACTAATTTCTATCGATCGCACAAAATGACCTGACAAACGCTAAAAATCAGATCAGTTGCTGTGTACAAATAAAAATATTTCAAACTAAAGTCATCCAAAACAACCAAAATATAGTATAATAACAGGTTGTGATTTATCTAAGGATATCAACAGAACATGGCTAAAAAGAGCATGATCCAGCGCGAAAAAAAGCGCCAAGCACTCGTAGACAAGTACGCTGACAAGCGCGCCGACCTGAAAGACCAGTTCGACCAAGCTGCGAATCAGATGGACAAAATGGCGATTCACCGGGAACTGCAAAAGCTACCCCGCGGCAGTTCGCGGACTCGCTTGCGTAACCGCTGCTGGGCCACTGGTCGTCCCAGAGGTTACTACCGTGACTTCGGTCTGTCTCGGAACATGATGCGAGAAATGGCTCACGAAGGTCTTTTACCCGGCGTAGTTAAGTCTAGCTGGTAGTAAAACGAGGGAAGTTCAGCAACGGATTTTTTAGCGGATACAAGAAAGAAGAGTTTAGTTATCTAAGAGAGAGGGAAGAAGGAAGAAGGAATGAAGAAAAAACTTATGAATAATCAGTAAGATTATATTTGGGGTTTATTTCTGTTTCAGATTTCAGATCAAACTTCCTTCTTACTTTTTCCATCTTGCTCCTTCCTGCTTACTTTTTCCTTCTTCTTTCTGACTGACATCCGTTACATCCGTTACAAAATCCGTTGCCGAACTTTCTTACTTCACTGTCCGCAGCATTTATCGATACCGAGACTTTCTAATAATAAGTCACTGACGGCATTGGCGATCGCAAACTCGCCATAAAAGCTTTTAGAAAAATCATAGGCTTGCATTTCAGTGACGATCGCAATTACGAGGCTACCCACATCATTTTCCCCTTCCATACGCTGGCGAACGTAGATTTGGGTAGCTCTTTTCGCTATTTGCTGGTTAGCGGCTTCTGGGATAAACTCAGAGTCTAACCATGCGAGTAGTGTTTGTTGAAGCCATTCACCCTCCTGTTCGGGATTTTTGGCTGGTGGTAACGTGATAGCTTCGATTTGTTCTGACATGATTATTCCTAATTCCTAATTGCTAATGTTGGCTGTTAACGGTCAACGGACAAACAACTGATAAATTTATGCAATATGATATACCGACAATTATACAAGGATACGCGCAAGGCTTCTTCTTGATGGCAAATGACGGCGAGGAAAGTTTGGGGTGGTATTCCAGCCGTCAGCGGGCCCTGATTCCCCTGGATGAGCGATTCACCTATCCCAAGTCGCTGCGACGCCAAATCAATCAAAATCGGTTTGCGGTGGCTGTAAACCGCGATTTTGGGGCAGTGGTTGAGGGTTGTGCCGATCGCGAAACAACTTGGATTTCTCGCGAGCTCAAACAGATTTACTGGGGTTTGTATGAGGCCGGTTGGGCTTACAGCTTCGAGACTTGGTGCGGGGACGAACTTGCGGGCGGCATTCTGGGATTGTCTATAGGCGGCGCGTTTATTGGGGAGTCGATGTTTTTCCGAATTCCAGAGGGTTCTAAGGTGGCGATGGTGAAGTTGGTGGAGAGATTGCGCGATCGATCTTATCTGCTATTCGATGCTCAAATGAACAATCCTCACCTCGAAAGATTTGGAGCTTATACTGTTAAAGAGAAACAATATAATGCTCTTTTGCAAGCAGCTTTAAAGCGCAAATGTTCGTTATTTTAATCTGACATTAGACTTACGCATGGAGTCCAGAAACCGGGTTTTTTCCGAAAATACTGCACCTCAGCCTTTAACTGGTTAAAAACCCGGTTTCTTTGGTCGGTAGGGGAATCGAGAAACCGGGTTTTTTCCGAAAATACTGCATCTCAGCCTTTAACTGGTTAAAAACCCGGTTTCTTTGCTCAGAGTGTGTAAGTCCTAGAATGATAAATAGCTGATTGAACAATATCTATGTCGGGGCGGGTTTCACCAACAATAATTGCCTGAAACCAACAATCTCGTAAACCCGCCCCGACCCGATGACGAGCATAAAATAGTATAATTAAACCTAGATACTTCTCGGAGACAACCACTATGCAAGTCACAACCGCAGAAATCATTTATCCTTCCAGCGACGGTCAACCAATGGCAGAAAGCACAATTCAATACGAATTAATTGTCAAAATCAAAGAACGTTGAGGGAAGAATCGATATTTCTCAAGCACCTGATACGATGGTGATATTTGGGAGGCCAAAAGGCGATCGACTTTCCTACATACAATATCGAGAGGATAATATCACTCCTCAAGTCGTCTTTGAGATTCGCTCCCACAACGACAGCAACACTAAAATGAGTAAAAAACTTGCATTTTACCAGCGTCATGGAGTTGAGGAGTATTATGTTTACGATCCACAAATAAATGAGTTGCTAGGCTGGCAAAGAATTGACAGAGTTTTAGAAGTAATCGATCCGATGGAGGGATGGATTAGTCCGAGATTAGGTGTGCGATTTGAGTTGGGAGAAGATGGGTTGGAAATTTATCGACCTGATGGCGAAAAGTTTATTTCCTATGCGGAATTAGAAGCAGATAGAGCATTAGGCCGCCAGCGCCTACAACAAGAATCTCAAAGGGCTGAACAAGCAGAGCAAAGGTCTGAACGTTTAGCTGCTAAACTGCGGGAATTGAACATCGATCCAGATAGCGTTTAAGCTGGAATAAATGCTAAGAAACCCGCTGGTTGAGCGAAGTCGAAACCCCAACCACTGGGTAAACCCGCTGGTTGAGCGAAGTCGAAACCCTAAGCACGGGTAAACCTAGTGGTTGAACCCTTCGACTACGCTCAGGGGACGCATAAGTACCCATGCGTAAGTCTGATTGTTTTCAGGGCGAATGGGAGATTTGACCGATCGCTCTCAACACCAATTACATATACTACAATATATAATACAGATATTCGAGCCAAAATCCTGAGAACTCAGAAAAATCCGAATCGTGGCCCCTTGAATGTGCAAAAATATTCAAGCAAACATTACTAAATCTTACACGGAGAAATTCTTATGGAGTCCAAATACAATCCCCAATCCATAGAAGAAAAATGGCAACAGACATGGGCTGAGCAAAACTTAGACCAAATGCCAGAAAATAGCGAAAAACCTAAATTTTATGCCTTATCCATGTTCCCCTATCCGTCGGGAAGCCTGCACATGGGCCACGTCCGCAACTACACAATTATTGATGTAATTGCCAGACTCAAGCGGATGCAAGGTTATCGCGTATTGAATCCGATGGGATGGGACGCTTTTGGTTTACCCGCAGAAAATGCCGCCATCGAACGAGGAATTCCCCCCGCACAATGGACTTATCAAAATATTGCCCAAATGAAAGGCTTATTTCAGCGTTTGGGTATTTCCTTTGATTGGACAAAAGAAGTTACAACTTGTTCTCCCGATTATTATCGCTGGACTCAGTGGATTTTCTTGCAATTTTTAGAAGCAGGATTAGCATATCAAAAAGAAGCGACAGTTAATTGGGATCCCATCGACCAAACAGTCTTAGCAAACGAACAAGTCGATAACGCAGGCCGTTCCTGGCGTTCCGGGGCCCAAGTCGAGCGCAAATTATTGCGGCAATGGTTCCTCAAAATTACCGATTATGCCGAACAGTTATTAAATGACTTAGACAAATTGCCAAATTGGCCTGAAAGAGTCAAGTTAATGCAAGCAAATTGGATCGGCAAATCTGTCGGCGCTTACTTGGAATTTCCGATTGTGGGAATGGATGAAAATGTCGCTGTTTTTACAACTCGTCCTGACACAGTTTATGGCGTTAGTTATGTTGTTTTGTCCCCCGAACATCCCTTAACTAATCGTGTGACTACACCAGACAGAAAAGCGGCAGTCGAAACCTTTGTGAAAGAAGTGGCGCTGCAAAGCGAAATCGATCGCACAGCAGAGGACAAACCCAAGCGTGGCATTCCCACAGGCGGCAAAGTAATCAATCCTTTCAACGGCGAAGAAATTCCCATTTGGATAGCCGATTATGTGCTGTACGAATACGGCACTGGCGCAGTCATGGGAGTACCAGCCCACGACACGCGAGATTTCCAATTTGCCACTGAATATGAACTGCCAATTAAAGTAGTAATTGTGGCAGATGATGAGGGTCTATTGACCGAAGCTTACACAGAACCTGGAATTATGATTAATTCCGAAAGCTTCAATGGTATGGATTCAATCAAAGGCAAAGCAGCGATTATTCACTATGCCGAAAATTCCGGTTATGGCAAAGCGCGAGTCCAATATCGTTTGAGAGATTGGTTGATTTCCAGACAGCGTTATTGGGGTGCTCCGATTCCGGTAATTCACTGTCCAAAATGTGGTACTGTCCCCGTTCCCCAATCGGATTTACCTGTATTGTTGCCGGAAAATGTGGAATTTACGGGGAAAGGTTCACCGTTGGCAAAGATGGAAGATTGGGTAAATGTTGCTTGTCCGAGTTGCGGTACTCCGGCGAAGCGTGAAACAGATACGATGGATACTTTTATCGATTCTTCGTGGTATTTCTTGCGCTATCCCGATGCGAGTAATCAGGATCAAGTATTCGACAGTGCGAAGACTAACGACTGGATGCCGGTAGACCAATATGTCGGCGGAATCGAGCACGCAATCCTGCATTTACTGTATTCTCGGTTCTTTACGAAGGTTTTGCGCGATCGGGGTTTGATCGATTGCGATGAACCATTTAAGCGCCTATTAACTCAAGGCATGGTGCAAGGATTAACCTACAAAAATGCCGTTACTGGCAAATACATTCCTTCCGCAGAAGTAGATGCGACAAATCCCAAAGATCCTGAAACTGGGGAAGCTTTAGAAGTCTTCTATGAGAAGATGTCTAAATCAAAATATAACGGTGTTGACCCCTTGCAAGTGATGGAAAAATATGGGGTAGATACGGCGCGGATGTTTATTTTATTCAAAGCGCCACCTGAGAAAGATTTGGAGTGGGATGATGCTGATGTAGAAGGGCAGTTTCGCTTTTTAAATCGGGTTTGGCGACTGGTAACAGAATTTGCTGTACTCCCCTCTGTCACCCCGGTTCAAGCAGGACAGAATGCTGAATTAAGTAAACCTGAGAAGGATTTGCGGCGGGCGATTCATGTTGCAATTAAGGAAGTGAGCGAAGATTTGGAAGGCGATTATCAGTTCAACACTGCTGTTTCGGAAATGATGAAGTTGAACAATGCTTTGACTGATGCGAAGTGTAAAGACTCGCCAATTTATGCAGAAGGGATTAGCACTTTGATTTTGCTGTTAGCGCCTTTTTCACCGCATATTGCTGATGAGTTGTGGCACTTAATTGGCAACAGTGAGTCTGTACATACTCAAGCTTGGCCTAGTGTGGATGTTTCAGCATTGGTTACGGATGAAATTACGTTGGTAATTCAAGTTATGGGCAAGACTCGCGGTACAATTCAAGTGCCTTCTGGGGCTGACAAAGCTGCTTTGGAAAACTATGCTCGCGAGTCGGATTTGGCTAAGCGCCACATCGAGGGTAAGGAGATTAAAAAGGTGATTGTGGTTCCTGGAAAGTTGGTAAATTTTGTGGTAGCTTAGTTGTAGGGTGCGTCAGAATCCGATCGCCTAAATAATCATCCTCGAACTTCGTCTGACGCACCCTACAATTAATTCTCAAAATCAAAATTGTTAGCGGAGGGCTATTCTTGACTATCTGAGTAGACAAGTTGCCCCCGTCTAACTAACTTTAAGGGAATTTTAGGATTATTAAGTGCGTCATTTCTGACTTTCAGCTTTTCTTCCCATTCTTTAAATTTAGGTTCTAGAAGTTCAGGTGTGAGTTTATAAATTTGTTTGAGAGTTATCCCTTCATATAATCCAATATACCAAGCTCCAACTTTGCGATATTTTCAAGTATAATCTGATTTAAATGATGGTGAGTTGTTACCCCACCACTGCGATTAAGTGAAATATTGATTGTTTTAAGTTCGTATTCTTTTCCTTCACCATCAATAGCATCGTTTCCTTCACGACCGGGGGATATACGCAGTCCTAAAAGAATTAATAACTGTAAAGTCTTTCCTCCATTATCTTGAAAAATATCGGTAATCCCATATTCATTTGCTAGATTTTGCAATTCTATGTCTGTTGTACCTTAAACTAATCTAAATTAAACATGAGTAACATTTTGCCTCCCCCAATTTACACCACCAAATACGGTCAATCTTATTTGGGAGATTCTCTTCATCTCCTGAATAGTCTTGCTAGCAATTCTGTAGATTTGGTGATGACATCTCCTCCTTTTGCATTGCAACGGAAAAAGAGTTATGGCAATGAAGATCAAGATTTATATGTTGATTGGCTGCTGGGCTTTGCTCCTGAAATTAAAAGAGTTCTCAAGGATACTGGAAGTTTTGTTATAGACCTTGGGGGTGCCTATCAAAAAGGAATACCTGTACGTTCGCTGTATAATTACCGCGTACTTATTAGGTTATGCGATGAATATGAATTTAAACTTGCTCAAGAGTTTTTCTGGTTTAATCCTTCAAAACTTCCATCTCCTATAGAGTGGGTGAATCAACAAAAAATCCGGGCTAAAGATTCTGTTAATACTGTTTGGTGGCTTTCCAAAACGAATCAGCCTCAAGCTAATATTACTAAAGTAAAAGTAGAGTATTCTGAGAGGATGAAAAAACTCTTGAAAAACGCTGAGGAATTTTATACGCCCAAAGAACGCCCTTCTGGTCACAATATTAGCGATCGATTTGCTAAAGATAATGGAGGTGCTATTCCATCTAATTTGCTGGAAATTGCTAATTCGGAAAGTAATTCTCAATACTTGCGTTGGTGCAAAGAGTTTAATGTCAAGGTGCATCCGGCACGTTTCCCCCAAAGATTACCATCATTTTTTATAAATTTTCTGACTGAACCAGGAGACTTGGTAGTAGATATTTTTTCAGGTTCTAATACTACTGGTTATGCAGCAGAAGAATTATCACGAAAATGGATGAGTTTTGAACAAGAAAAACAATATGTTGCTGCATCAATTTTTAGATTTTTACCTCAAGAGTCGTTGTGGCAAGCTAATGAAATATACAACCAACTGTTAACTGAGGAAGCATCTGGATTAAGTTTGCCTCAAAGTAGGCTACTTTTTGAAGTGAATAATTATTGTTTTTAATTTTGCTAAACGATATCAAAAAAAGCTATGACTTACGCACTCCGCCAAAGAAACCGGGTTTTTCATCTAATCTGCTGGTTACAACAAAGTTTTATCGTAAAAAACCCGGTTTCTGAGCACCTATGTGTAAGTTCTATTTAATTGTTGAAGTCAAAAACTAATTTCACGATCGCACCAAACTCCAATTTTAGTACAGATTGAGCGCTGCCACCGTTTACAGAAATCTCCACCCAGCCCTCAGAACCAATGATGGCAACTAAATCTCCCGGTTTACTGTCGCTGTAGGTTTTGCCACTGGGTATGCTAATTGTATCGGAAATGCGATCGATTTTTACTGACCAATTATTGCTTTTTATGCAATGTTCTGGGATATTAGTGATTAGGTTGCCGAACCGATCGCAATATTGGACACAGCCTACAATACCAGTGGCTGTAACGGCACAATTTGGTATCTGTAACTGGACTAAACTTGCAGGGTCGATCGCATCTCCCAACTCTTCCAACCGCACCCCAGTCGCCAAATGAGCACCCGCAGCAGCGAAAATATCTCGACCGTGGAAAGTGCTGCTGGGTTGAGTTGTACGCCAGTATTGGGGGTTGGTGAGTTCGACTATTGCGATCCTCTTCGAGGGCTTTCCTTCGGATCGCTTCGCTAACGCTAACGCACTTTCCCGACTCAACACCCCGCTAAACAACCCGTTATCGGGCCCCACAAGGAAGCAATTAGCACATTGAATCGCTACTCCGCGTCTGCTACTTCCCACACCAGGATCGACGACAGCAATGTGCACAGTTTCTGTGGGAAAATAAGCATAAGCATTCATTAAACAAAACCTCCCTGCTGCTATATTTTGAGCAGGAATATCGTGGGTAATGTCAATGACTTTGACTTGTGGGTTAATTTGTGCGATCGTACCTTTGATCACTCCCACATAAACATCGCTTAATCCAAAATCCGTCAGTAGAGTTATAATTCTATTTTTAGACATTGGGAATGGGGAATGGGGAATGGGGAATTGGTAATTGGTAATTGGGAATTGGGAATTGGGGAATTGGTAATTGGTAATTGGGAATTTAGTATATATTCAGAGGTAAAAATATGGTAGCACAATGGGAAAACTTTCTAAAAAATTTGGGAGAATGGCACGGTTCCTTTACTCAGTTATCGCCACGGGGAGAAGTAGTTCAAGATACTCCTAGTATTATTGCACTCGAAGGTCTGAATGACAACAAAACTGTACTTTTAAAACTCCAGCGGTTTTACCCAAATCTCAGCGGCGGCGCACCAGAAGTCCGTGAAATAGTTCGAGAATATCAGAATTTGGGGCGGGATATCCTATTTTTTGAGAATGGAGCTTTTTGTCAGGGTACGATTCAAATAGCGCCTTTTGCTGAGTCTGGGGCCGAGTTTGGTTTCATTTACAATTATCGCCGATTGCGGTTCGTTCAGTTGTACAATACCAATGGCGATTTATCAACACTTACCTTGATTCGGGAAAAGCAACCAGATAAAAATATCCCCGAACGTCCGCTTTTAACTATTGACGATTTACTGGGAGAATGGCATGGGGAAGCAGTGACAATGTATCCAGATTGGCGAAATCCTGACTGCTATTCTACCAAACTACAATTACATTTAGAAAATGGCGATCGCCTAATTCAACAAATTACCTTTGGTACTAACGCTGATCCTAAGATTATTACTTCTGGAGGCATCATTGATGGTTCGGTGATTAATTTTAATGAAGGTACTACACCGATGCAAGTTTTGTTACTTCCCGATGGCGGTTCTTGCACAATCCCTGTCAAAGTTGAACTCAGAAAATCTGTATTTTTTGAGGCTGGTTGGTTGGTTGAACCTGACTTGCGGTTTCGGATGATTCGCAGCTATAATGACAAAGGTGAATGGGTAAGTTTGACTTTAGTTACTGAACGTAAAGTTAGTCAGTGATCTAAAATATAGCAACCGCCAAGATAGTTAGGACACTTCGACTACGCTCAGTGAACGTATAGGACACTTCGACTACGCTCAGTGAACGTATAGGACACTTCGACTACGCTCAGTGAACATATAGGCATCTTGCCTGTTGCTAATAATTTATAATCAATGCTATTATAAAACTTTATGATTTTTGGTTAAATGCAAAACATATCAATTCTAGAACAAGCCGCCAATTCTAATCCTAAGCCATCTTCTAACGCAGTAGTCACAGCCCTCCTAGCAGCCGAAAAAGATGCAAAAAAAACCAAGACTCGCTATTCCTTCCAGCAACTAATCGGCAACTGGCAACTCTGCTTTATCACCGGTACAAAAAAGACTCGAAAAAAAGCTGGAATCGTGTTAGGTGCGGGAAGATATATTCCTCAGTGGATTGCGAAAATCTCCATTGCTTACTCGGCAGAATCTGTTGCTGAAGGAGAAGCAAATAGCGAAGTTGGCAGAGTCGAAAATTCCGTGAAAGTTGGCACGATGGAAATGACTCTTTCCGGGCCGACTAAGTTTTTACCTAATAATATTTTAGCTTTTGATTTTACCAGAATTACAGTTAAATTGTTGGGGAAAACTGTATATCAAGGATTCATTCGCGGTGGAGAAGCGCGGGAGACAGAATTTTTTAGTTTGAGTGTGGGGAAACAGGCATTTTTTGCATATTTTCTGGTAGAAGATGGGATAATTGCGGCTAGGGGAAGAGGCGGCGGATTGGCTTTGTGGGGGAGAGTTTAGGTCAATTGAGGACGCGGCAATTGAGGAGACGGCAGTGCCGTGTCCCTACGGGAATAGAACGATATCAAATAGAAGTCTATCCCCATCCAGCCACGATAAATCTATTTAAATTAGACAGAATTATCAAATATAAAAAAGGAAAACTGGCAGAACGTCAATTAGAATTGATGAAACTCTGCCAGTATATTATAGATATTTTACCGAGCCTTGAACCGTCTCTAAATCTGTCTTGTAGCACAGGCATCTTGCCTGTGAGCGGCAGTTCAAAACTCCCCGAAATCCCCACCAGTGTTGCAACTCTCAAAGCCTTAGAAGACAAGCTAGATGCCTTGCTGTGCGCTTATATAGGTGCTCACTGGTGGTACTGGGGAATCGATCGCAATTTGGTTTTGGGCGATCGCACCACCGGCTACATAGTCATTCCCCAACTTGGATAGGGAGAGGGAGAGAGGGAGAGTAGGAGAGTGGGAGAATTAGGAAAATCTTCCTTTATTCTCCTGACTACTAACTAATGACCACTGACTAATGACTAATGACTAATGACTAATGTGCCCAAAGAATCACACCAGCTTCATAGGGACTACTGAGATTTTGGTGCTTCGGCAAAACCCGCAACGACAAACCTTGCAAACCACTAGAAGTATAGGTAATATCAGCCTTATAAAGACTCGCCTTTTGAGCATCTTCACCCAAATACTCCATCACCATCGGTACACCACCGATGATATCGCCGTTAATATCGATCGAGCCTTGATACAATTCCACTTGCACATCAGCCGCAGTCAATCCCATCAGATTAATCCGAGCCTTCACATCAATCAACTCATTGACCTTAACTTCCTTATCCTGGGAAATATCAACAGCCTCAATCTTGATATCCTGCCACTTGTGAAGCAAATTCTTCTTCCACTGAGACAACTCCTTAGCAGGAACACAATTATTCTCAGTCATAGTGTGGAATCGATCGCTCACCGGGAAATAAGCCCGCCGCGCGTACTCCTTCACCATCCGAGTCGTATTGAACAAAGGACAATTCAAACGAATAGAATCCTTCATTTTATCCGTCCAACCACGGGGAATTCCATCAGCATCCCGGTGGTAAAACAGCGGTACAACTTCCTTCTCCATCAACTCGTACAAAGCATTAGCTTCGACATCATCCTGATACTTAGTATCTTCATAAAACTCCCCATGTCCGATCGGCCAACCAGTCCGAACATAATCCGCCTCATCCCACCAGCCATCAAGAATACTGAGATTCGGCAAACCATTCATCGAAGCCTTCATCCCCGAAGTACCCGAAGCCTCACGGGGGCGGCGCGGAGTATTTAGCCACACATCACAGCCAGAAACCATCATCCGAGCGACATTAATGTCGTAATTCGGCAGAAACACCATCGAATTCAGCGTCTCGTGTTCGCGGATGAAGTGAACAATATCCCGAATCAATTCCTTACCCGGAATATCCATCGGGTGAGCCTTCCCAGCAATCACAAACTGTACCGGGCGGTTTTTGTCCCGCATAATTCGCATAATGCGATCGACATCACGCAAAAATAGCGTAGCCCGCTTGTAAGTAGCAAAACGACGAGCAAACCCGATCGTCAACACCTTCGGATCTAGAGCCTCCCGCGCGTTTTCAATCTCGCCTTGAGCAGCACCTCGCTCGCGCAAAGTCTTTTGTAGCCACTCCCGCGCAAACACCACCAACTCCGATCGACAACGTTCATGATTCCGCCATAATTCCTCATCAGGAATCGAAGCCATCTTATCCCACAGGCGATCGTCCTTACCAGTCATTTCCCAATCCGGGCCAAGGTAGCGATCGTACAACTCCTGAGTAGACTTAGCAACACAACTACGAGCGTGAACCCCGTTGGTAATCGAAGTAATCGGCACTTCTTCCTGCGGCAAACCCGGCCAAAGTCCCCCAAACATCGGGCGCGACACCTCACCGTGCAAAGCCGCTACCCCATTCACAAAACTCGACATTTTAATTGCCAGAATTGCCATATTCAGAGGTGCGGATGAATCGCCAGTATTCTCCCGGCCCAATCCCAGAAACTCCTCTTGCGACAACCCAAACATCTTGGGATATTGACCCAGATAGTGCATCACCATATCCGGCTCGAACAAGTCAAACCCAGCAGGAACAGGCGTGTGAGTCGTAAACATACTGCTGGACACCACCACCTGTTCGGCCTGTGCGAAAGTCAGGTGATATTCCTCCATCAGCATCCGTATGCGTTCCAAAGCCATGAAAGCCGCGTGCCCTTCATTCATATGATACGCCGTGACTTTCAGCCCCAGAGCTTGCATCATTTTCACGCCACCGATGCCCAGCATGATTTCTTGGTGCATCCGCAGAACTTTATCACCGCCGTAAAGTTGGTCGGTAATATCTTGATCGTAGCGGCTGTTCGGTTCAATATTCGTATCCATCAGGTACAGAGGCACTGTACCCACTTGCACCCGCCAAATCCGCGCGTAAACCTTACGGCCCGGATAGTCTACCTCAATCCGCAATTCCGAACCGTCGGGATTGCGTTCTGGGTGGAGCGGCATATTGTAGAAATCGTTCAGCGGATAGCGTTCTTGCTGCCAGCCATCAGCGTTGAGATACTGCGAAAAATAGCCTTCTTGGTAAAGCAGGCCGATACCGACTAAAGGCAATCCCAAATCGCTAGCAGACTTGAGGTGGTCGCCCGCGAGCACGCCCAAACCCCCGGAATAGATGGGCAAGGCTTTGACCAAGCCAAATTCCATCGAAAAGTAAGCGTAGCATTCTTGCTGCTCTGTACGGCCCTGTTTGCGGTACCAGGCGCGATTGTTGAGGTAATCGTCTAATTGCTGGGCCGATCGGTTCATTTGAGCAATGAAGCCTGTGTCTTCTGCCATTTCTTGCAGTCGTTCTTGAGAAATGGTTCCTAGCATCAGCACTGGGTTTTGGTTGCTGGAGTCCCAGAGGTCTCTATCTAGGCGGCGGAATAAGTCTTTGGTTTCGACGTTCCAGTCCCAGTGCAAGTTGTAAGCAAGCTTGCGTAGGGGTTCGAGAATCGTGGGTAGGGAGGGCGAAACGTTAAATGTGCGAATCGGCTGCATAGACAACTTCTTTATTGTGGGTAGCGATATTGTCGTCTGTCTTGGGTTACAAGTCAGTTATTCTGCACACTATTTTAAGTTTTAAGCTGCTGGGGGGCGATCGCCCCCCACCTTAACTTCAACTTCTATGGCGGCTGAGTCAGGGCGATCGGTAGGAACACCAATCAGCTAAACTTGTATCCGATCGCCAAATCAACTACAAGTCAATGACTACTTCTGCACAGAAAAACCAGACCGAGATTTCCAATACAGTCTCATCAAATCCACAAATGTTATCTTTCCTGAAAATTATTGAGTATTTATCCCTAGCTGCTTTTGCTGGTGTATGTATCCTTACCAGAGTTTTTCCAGACAATCAACTTGTCGTGATCTGGGGAGCTGTTTTTCTCTCTAGCTTTATTTTTATCTTTCTGACCAATAGACAATTGGCTCAGAACTCTAGGAATCGTACTAATCAGTTAGAACTCGCAAGAAAAGCTGAATTATATAGTTATCTGTTGAACCCGAATAATTCTTCAGATCACAATCTGATAACTCCCGTGAGAGTCAAGGCTTTACGATATTGCCAGGAGTTGATTGACGACTATAAAAAGACTAGAGAGACTTCGAGAAATATTTATTATACTTTCCAATTGGCAACCGTTATTTTATCGGGAGTCACACCAATTTTAGTATTGGTAGACAAATTGGAACCAGGTCAAACTTTGCTCAAGTGGCTGCCCGTAATTTGTCCCGCTGTCGCCTCAATAGTCGCCAGTATAGTTACCTCCTTTCCTTTTCAGGAGAATTGGATTTCTGCTAACACGACTGTGGAATTGTTAGAAGCGGAACAGGAGAAATTTATATTGGGAGTGACTCCGGCTTATCGTTGCTATGATGTAGCCGACGAAGCCCAACATCAACAAATGACAAAAATGGCAATAGAAAACTTTATCAATCAGGTGAATGAAATTCATCTTAAGCAAATCCAAAAACCAGATGAGACACGATCGAATGAGCAGAATACAGAGCCCGATCAATCTACTGAGTCAAAGTAGGGGCAGAGTTAACGAAGCTGACAATAAGCTGTGACGCAGATATAGCCTTTCTCAGAAAGATGAGGTACTGTCGGGCATAGGGCATAGGGCATAGGGCATAGGGCATCGGGCATCGGGCATCGGGCATCGGGCATAGGGCATAGGGCATCGGGCATCGGGCATACCTCACTTTTTCGAGAACCGCTATATTGGAGATGTCTAATAGAAAGACAAGACAAGTAATTGCTGCACAATCGGTTCTACCAAAGATGCAGAGGCTCTCACGAGAGCCCGATCGCCATCACCCTCCTTCTCAAGCAATTTTGGACTTCTTCAACAAAGAATTGATCAAAATTTTAGTCGCATCATTAGCTGATACCGCAGGGCTAAAATAGTAACCTTGAATTTCTTGACAATGGAGCGATCGCAAACACTCCAACTGCTCTTTAGTTTCCACCCCTTCTGCCACCACACTCAAATTCAAATCTCGTCCCAGCGTCGCTACAGCATTCGCGATCGCCCTTTCGCGGGGATCATTCGTCAGCCCACTGACAAAAGACTTATCTATTTTCAAAATATTGAGGGGGAAATTTTTGAGATAACTTAAAGAACAATAACCCGTTCCGAAATCGTCCAGCGCAATCTGCACTCCCATATTCTGCAACTGCGTCAGCACGCTTTTCGTATACTCCATATCTTGCATAGCTGTACTTTCAGTAATCTCCAACTCTAAATACTTCGGATCTAAACCAGTTTTTTCCAAACAGTTTGACACCATCTGTAATAAATTACATTGCTGGAACTGCCTCGCCGAAAAATTAACAGCTATCCGCAAATCTGGTTGCAAAGCATCCTGCCAAGCCTTATTTTGTTTGCAAGCAGTTTCCAGAACCCATTCCCCAATCGATACAATTAATCCATTCTCTTCCGCAATCGGAATAAATGTATTAGGATAAATCAAACCCAATTCTGGGTGATACCAACGTAGCAGCGCCTCCATCCCCTGAATCTTCCAAGTAGTAATATTAACTCTTGGCTGATAGTAAACCTCAAATTCTCCCTGTCCGGGAGCATCATGCAGTTTACTTTCTAAAATCAGTAATTCGCTGCCTTGAGGATTAATTGTTGAATTATAAAACTGATAGTTATTCCTGCCCTTTTCTTTAGCACGGTACAAAGCAGCATCTGCATTCTTGACCAAAGTTTCCGCATCTTCCCCGTCATCTGGATAGAGAGCAATCCCGATGCTGCAAGTGATATGCAGTGACTGTTCTTCCAGTTTAAATACTGGCTTTAAATTCTCTTGGATTCTTTGAGCCGTTCTGACTGCATCTTCTGGGGAATTGATGTCCGGTAGTAGCACAGTAAATTCGTCGCCACCCCAGCGGGAAACGGTATCAGTCGATCGCAAAGTTTCACTGATCCGTGCAGCAAAAACCTCCAACAGGCGATCGCCCGCTGCGTGACCTAGAGTATCATTAATCTTCTTGAACCTATCCAAATCTAAAAACATCACAGCTAATATTTTTTTGCTGTTTTTAATCTGTCTTAATGATGCCGACAGTCGCTCATTAAAAAGTATGCGATTTGGCAAACCCGTTAATTGATCGTAAACAGCTTGATAGCGAATAATTTCTTCAGCTTGCTTACGCTGAGTAATATCCATCATCGTACCGATTGCCCGCACCGCTTTGCCACTTTCATTACGGATGATATAGCCTCGATCTAGCACAAAAATATATCTGCCATCCGCACAGCGAAAACTATACTCTTCTAACCAATATTCTGCATTACCAGCAATCGTATTATTGAATTTAGTTATCACTCTTTCCCGTTCTTCGGGATGAATTTGTTGGTGCCAAAATTCCAATTTTATTATCTGATTTTGAGTAACTTCATAGCCAAATAATTTATTAAATTCTGCGCTCCACCATAACTCTTCTTTCAACAAATCCAAGTCCCAAACCGCATCATTTGTAGCTCGCGTCAACAGGTTAAAGCGTTCTTCACTTTTACGCAGTGCTTCTTCTCCTCGCAGCCGTTCTGTTACATCCCGAAAACTGAATACTCTGCCAGTAATTTTTCCACCCGTGCGCTGCGGTAGAGAGTAGCACTCAAAGATTCTACCATCTTTAAATTCGATAATATCAAAACTTTCTGCCTCCGGTTTATCCGACAATTCTTTCGAGGATTTGAGAAACTTTTCGGGATATTTGAGGTGATTGATTCCGAACCCTAAAATTTGATTGCTATATGTAGAATCGAGCCGGAAATTCGGTACTTGCCACATTTGGGCAAACTTATTATTAAAAGTGACAATTTTCCCTTGGCTGTCAACTGCAAGAATGCCATCGGCAGTTGATTCAATTGTTGCTTGAAGCAAAGAAAGAGACGTTTCTAGTTCTAAGTCTGATCGTTTGCGATCGCTAATGTCAAAAGCCGTGACTAATATAGAAGCTTTTTTTTCAAATTTAATTATATCTACTGTTGCTTGAATCCAGCATTCAACTCCGGTTTTGGAAACAAGTAAAACTTCATGTTTTGAACTAGATTTTTTTTGATATTCGCTGACTTTACCCCAATTTTTAACTATCGATCGAAAATCAGGATGAATTAAGTCATATAAATTCATTGACAACAATTCTTCGCGAGTATATCCGGTAATAGTTTCCGTTTGAGAATTGACATAGCGCAATTGTCTGCCTTGATAGATGAATGCAGCAGCATTCACAGTTTCTGCTAATTGTCGAAACTTCTTTTCACTGCGACGCAAATCTCTTTCTACCCGCTTATGATCCGTAATATCTTGCGCTACATATAACTTCCCAATCACCTCGCCTTTCCCGTCGCGCATAGTTGAAATAGAAAGCAGTACGATTATTTTTTTTCCCTGTTTAGATAAGTAAATTTTTTCGACGTTGCGGACAGAATTTTCTGCTGTTAAATCTTGAGCTTCTAACCCAGGTAGTGATAATTCAGTTTTCTTGAAAATTCCCGCTATCTGTTTCCCGATCAACTCTTTTTTAGAGTATCCCAAAAGTTGGGAAGTAGCATGATTTAACGACAAGATATGACCAGTGGGGGTTGTGGTAATTATCGATAAACTTATTTCCTCAACAAGATCTAGAGGATATTCAGCAGTTTTTTGCAAGTTTTGAGTAATTTCTGCAATGGTATCACCGATATCCTGCTTATTTTTCGGGATTAATAAATTTAGGAACTTTTCATTACTCATCTTAGGAGTTAATTTAAGTTTATCTGCTGTTTTAAATAACAAATTTGCAGTATTACTCCTCATCAATAAAGAAACTAACGCCGAAATAAAAGCCAAATAATAAGCAGCCTCAGTTAAAGTATAGCTATCATCTTTTTTTGCATTTTCTACCGTTGTAATAAAACTATTTGTAGGGGAGATACTCGGCTTAATCTGATTAGTACAGCCTGCTATACAAAAAATAACACCAGTTAAATATCCAAACAGTAATTGACGAGTGATTTTCATTGGCTTCAATTCCTGAGTTTAAATGAATTATTTACAATAGTTACTATAAATATCCGGGAAAATTGAGTAAAAGTTCAGGTCTGTCAAGAAAAAACACGAGATCTTAATTTAACTTTATTTTTTAACTGTGAATTTTGTCAAATAAAAAAATCTCCCAATTAATTACAATTTTAATATTAATTTCCAATATGTCATTGGCCATTGTGCCAAAATTTGTGCGATATTATGCTTAGATAGCACTTGCGATCGCCTCAAATAAAAATATTCTAACAGAGAAATGTGCTGGATGTGTCAGAAAAATCAACAATGAGCTTAAAATCTATGCAAAAGCCCACTAATTGAACCCATGAGTCAGACCATCCCAGAACTCCAAACAGAAGTCCGCACCCTGCAAGCAGAAATTGCCACCCTCCAAGAGTCGCGGGAAAAACTTTACAAACAGCGCTCATCGTGCAGAGTCGCAGTCAGTTTTCCAAAGAACAATACCCCGGAAGCTATTGCCGAGTTCCACCAGCAAACTGCCGCTTTTGGGGAACAGTGGTTGCAGCAACTCGCAGAGATTGACCGGGAAACCAGAACTATTGAAAAGCAATTGCCACAAAAAGAGTCCATACTCAACTACAAACAAGCTGAACTCGAAAAAATGCTGGCAGGACAGCACTGGCAAGAAATAGAAAACAGAATTCAGACTGGGGAAAAGAATTTGCAGGTACAAATCCATCGGATTAATCAAATAGCAATGCAGCTAGAGGCTGAAATACGGAGTTTAAAAGCACTCTCCGATCAGTTCAGTCCCAGTTATAGTGAGTGGTTTCAACAAGCAACTCAAATTGTTGAATTTTCCGCAAAAACTATCCCTCAAGCTGTAGCCAAAAATAACGGCTTTGTACTAGAAAGTAAGGAGATAGATTGGGAGTAAAAATAAATATTTTTGATACAGTAGGACACGGCAATGCCCAAGGAGTGTCAACTTAAGCAGTCAGCCCGCCAAGTTCTTTAGTGGACTCACGAGTCCGCCAAGGGTTGAAACCCCTGTCTAATAGCTAAAGTCCTCTCAAAGAGGACTCAAGAACTCATCATCATCAGTCCTCTTTGAGAGGACTTGCGCTTTGAGGCAGGGGTTTCAACCCCTGCCGGACTATTGGTTGTACATTAAGTTGACACCTATGGGCTCTTGGAGTGTCCCTAGGGGATTTATTTGCGGTGTACTTGACCTATTAAATGAAACAATTAATTTGGATAGTTCTATTTGTATTTGCGCTTGGGGCTGCCGGTTGGGGTTCCTATTCGTGGCAGCATTTGTCGCCAGTAGCTGAAGTTCGGAGTGATATCAGCATTTCCCAAAACTCCTCTCCTTCAATACTTCCTGAAAAACTAGCAGTTAATTTGCCCCAAATTGACGAGTCTCGTTTGTGGAAACACGTTACAAGTTTAGCAGGAGAACGCGATGCAGAGGGCGATCGCACTTTCAGCAGAAACTACATTTCCCAACAACTGCAAATATCGGGATTTTCCCCGCAATTACAGCCCTTCGATGGAGGAATCAACGTCTTCGCCGAAAGAAAAGGTACGGATTCAAAGGCTGGTGCAATTCTGGTGGCGGCCCACTATGACACTGTACAAAAATCACCCGGTGTTGATGACAATGCTACGGGAGTTGCAGCAGTTTTAGAAGTAGCGCGGCTGCTGGCTGATCATCCCACACCTCGGACATTGCAAGTAGCATTTTTTGACAGAGAAGAAATCGGACTTTTAGGTAGTTTAGCATTTACTGGTAACGCAGCGCGGTTGAAAAATTTACAGGGCGTGATAGTCTTGGATATGGTAGGTTATGCCTGTCATACTTCGGGTTGTCAGCGATATCCCGAAGGGTTGAAAATAGAGTCTGTTTTAGATGCTGCGGGGGTGACTTCTCCTGACAAGGGCGAGTTTATCGCGGTGGTTGGTGATGCGGAACATCCGCTGTTGTTGGGAGCTTTTGCGAAGTCTGGAACGACTGGTTTACCACCGATTGTGACGTTGCCGGTGCCTCTGAAAGGGGTGCTGACTCCTGATGTTTTGCGGAGCGATCATGCGCCTTTCTGGTATAAGGGAGTTGGTGCGGTGTTGGTGACTGATACGGCAAATTTGCGATCGCCTCATTATCACAAATCTACCGATACTCTCGCAACTATCGATCGCGTTTTCTTTGCCGGTTCTGCTCAAATTGTGGTTAATGCGACTGCTAAGTTATTGGAAATTCGGTAATTGGGAATTGTCAACTAATTAAAAAAGCGATCGCCCGCACTGCACTCAATTTTTATCTTGTTTCTCATCGGATGGTGGGGATTGTTTTTGCGTTTGTTTTTGGCGTTCCCTCACAGCTTGTTCCAAAATGAATGCTGACAAGCCGCTGATTGAACGGCGTTCCTCATTTGCCCACTCTTGAAGTAGGTCATAGATTCCTTCTCCTATGGAGGTTGATATACGTTTAGACATTAGAGGTTAATTGTTTTTTATTTAAGCCGATCGTCATTGTCTAGTATTTTAGGCAAGTTTGTCGAATATGCTGTATAGTGTTGCAAGATGCAGCATTATGCGCTATATTCTCAGAGAGTCAAAAGCCAGCGCTGAACTTTCGTAGGGCCCGCGCTGGCTTCTGGTTCCCCAAATACAAGGAGACAATCCAATCCAAATAAAAGGAGACAATTCCTATGGTAAACCCTGTGAGCGACGGGAACGAATATACCCGTGGCTATCAACAAGCTGTGAATGATTTTGGCATCACGCAACTGCTATCGCGCATCCGCAGCTATTCTGATGACGATTTTGATGGTACGGGCGCGTGTATGACTCAGCCAGAGCTCGAAAGCTTTGGGGTGTTTCTGATTTTGCGCGTTGGGGCGAATCTGAAAGGAAGTGCGATCGCCCGTTATCTCAACACTCTCAGAAAGGCCAATTCTCCGGTAATTGCCGATCGCCCCGCGATCGAACTCAACTCAAATGCGCGATCGAAAACACCTCAAGAGTCAAAGGAGGGCGATGGCTACGCCCCGGCTTGCGCCTACGCGCTTCTTGGGCGATCGTCCGAATTTTACCGAATGCTGAGCACTATACGATCGCCCGTTTTGTGAATCGCCAAGATGCGGACGATCGGCGGAGAGCATTGTGTCGGTTTATTCCAGGGGGTGTGTTTGAAGTTATGTGCGATCGGGCTTAATTGATAAATACAAATCCCGCAACTTACATCTTTCACCAATGTCAGCAACAGGCAAGATGCCTGTTCCACAAAGAGTTAATTTTATTGTGGAACAGGCCGGAAAGCCTGTTCATAAAAGGCTTGTTGAGAATGGTGCAATATCTGAGTTGCAATGGACTTTTGCTAAAAGGTCGATCGATCCAAAATCGCTTACACTACAATTAAAATCCATACTCTCTTTACTAAAACCGATGGAAATCATCAATCTTAAAGAAGAAGTCCGCAGCTTAATCGATAAATTACCTGAAAACTTTACCTGGCCTGACCTAATATCGGCAGTTTATCTCAGGCAAGCGATGAAATCCGAACCTATCCAAGTTAAAGGCATAAAACAAGGTAAAAACATCCAAGTGTTAGAAAATATTAACATTCCTGACGGCTCCCTAGTTCTGATTGAAGTCCGGGAAGTTTCGCCAATCAACAACGAGGAGAAGTGGAAAAGGATGAAAGAGTTTTTAGTGTCTTTGCCAGATGAAGATAGAGAGGAATGGCGAAAAATTGCAGAATTTCTAGAGGGCGATCGCGCAACTAATAGAGAATCACCAAAACCATTCCCTCTGTCACCAAAACCTGCGCCTCCGCCACCGAAGGCTCCACCGATGTCTCCTAAAAAGCGCCGCGCGCCGCTGTTTGGGAGGTATCGAGAGGTAATTACCATATCTGATAATTTTGATGAACCCTTAGAAGATTTTCAGGATTATATGTAATGAGACTTTTGTTAGATACTCATACCTTAATTTGGTTTGATGCAGGCGATTCTAAACTCAGTACCACTGCACGGATTCTCATTGAGGACGAAGATAATCATAAACTGGTCAGTATAGCAAGTATTTGGGAGATGGCAATTAAAGAAAGTAAAGGGCTTCTGAATTTAAGTGTGCCTTTTGAGGACTATATCAGGCAAATACTCAGTTTGGAAGACTTTCATCTCCTGAATATCAATTTAGAGCATCTGAATGCGATCGTGACCATGCCTTTTCATCATAAAGATCCGTTCGATCGTTTGCTCATAGCACAATCAATAGTGGAAGGGATACCGATATTAAGTAAAGATTCTGCGTTTGATACTTATTCTATTAATCGAATTTGGTAAATCATGAAAAGAATGAAACGAATTATTAGCAGTGTTTTGGTTTTGGGTGTGTGTCTGACCCCTCTGACTGTGCCGCTGATGGTGCAACCTAGTTGGGCCCAGAATCAAATAAAGAGTTGATGGTACAATTTTATCAAAATATTTATAGAACCGATTCAGGAGGTAATTATCGAATGGAAAGAATAGAGCAGTACCGTCAATTTATGCGCGAACTCTTAACATCTCATGCCGCACCAGATCAGAATTCAGATTCAGATGTTGAATGTCAGTTGGTGTTCGATACAGAACAAGACCACTACCAAATTTTAGATGTGGGCTGGGAGGGATATAAACGGATTTATAACTGTTTCATTCATTTGGATATCAAGGATGGTAAAATCTGGATTCAACGCAACATGACAGAAGCCGATTTAGGACAGGAATTAGTCGAGATGGGAGTACCCAAAGAAGATATTATTTTAGGGTTGCATCCACCTTACAAGCGTCCCTATACTGGCTATGGAGTTGCTTAGTTACCCGGTGGTTGAAACCCGGCGGTTGGAAACCGGTGGTTGAAACCCGGCGGTTGAAACCGCGTCTACACAAACGAAGTCGGCCTGCGTGGACTGAAGAGTAAAATTGTTGTCCACTTTTTGATATGCTGAAAAAGTGAGTGCAAAAACCGCGATCGAACTATGACAAACAATATAGGACAACCGACAGCTTTAACCGATCGCCCTTATTTAGTATTATTAAATAGTCAAGGCGAAGTTTTACAGTTAGAGTTGAGACAGCAGCAACACATATTGGGGCGCGGGCGCGATCGTGCTGATTTAATTGTACCCGACACCGAACGGTGGCGCGCAGTTTCCACTGTTCACGCTGTTTTGCGCCAAATCGGGGATAATTACTGGATTTACGACGGTGACGGGCAGAAACCGAGCACTAATGGCCTATTTGTCGATCGCACACGCATCACTCCCAACGACGGTTATTGTCTCAAAAACGGTGCAGAAATTAAAATCGGTCTTGACCCAAAAAATCAAGTTTTACTGACCTATTTTAACCCGAAAGCAAATCAAATTGCTTTATCAAGTAAGCAGTCAATTCCTCTCAAAAATCGGTCTGTCTTATTGGGTCGCGATCCTAATGCTTCACTGCAATTAGATTCCCCACTTGTGTCTAGACGCCACGCCACAATTGACCAAGATAGTCGCGGCAATTATATTTTGCGAGACTACAGCGTTAACGGGGTGTTTGTTAACGGTCAGCGAGTCACAAATTCTGTACAACTGTCCGAAGGAGATGCGATTCGGATCGGACCGTTTACTCTAATTTACCGCAGTGGTGAGTTGGAGATGCAAGACGGAGGTCATCAAATTCGCTTAGATGCTGACTGTATCGTGATTCCAAAGCGTTTGGATCGGATCACTTTGGCGATCGAACCAGGGCAATTTGTGGCTTTAGTTGGCGGTAGTGGCGCGGGCAAATCTACTTTAATGCGGACGCTTTTAGGCATTGAAAAAACCAGTGGAGGTGTCGTTTATCTCAACGGCGAAAACCTGCGCCAAAACTTCAATATTTATCGCAATCAAATCGGTTACGTGCCTCAAGATGATATTATTCATGCAGATTTGAAAGTAGAAGAAGTATTAAATTATGCAGCTAAATTGCGTCTACCTCCCGATACAAATGTTAAGCAAGTAGTCACAAAAACCTTAGAAGATATTGAAATGACTCACCGCCGCAATGCTTTAGTAAAAGAGCTTAGTGGCGGACAGCGAAAACGGGTTAGTATCGGAGTCGAACTATTAGCAGACCCGAAACTTTTCTTTTTGGACGAACCGACTTCAGGACTCGATCCGGGTTTGGATAAAAAGATGATGCAACTGCTGCGAAAGTTGGCAAATCAAGGTCGGACGGTGATTTTAGTGACTCACGCGACGGCAAATATCACGATGTGCGATCGTATTGTGTTTATGGGTCGTGGCGGTCGCCTTTGTTACTTCGGCCCGCCAACGGTCGCCCTAGACTTTTTTGATGTCAAAACTGGCGATTTTGCCGACATTTACAACGAATTAGAAACATCAGAAATCAACGTTCAAAGCTGGGCGGATAAGTTTTACAATTCTCCCTATTATCAGCAATACATTGAAAATCACTTCAGCCCCGGCAACCCCGAAGGAAAAACACCGACTGCGCCTCCCAAGCCAAAATCCGTATCTTTTGTCCAACAACTTGTTCTGCTAGCTCAGCGCTATTTTAAGCTAATTTCGCGGGACATAGTTAACTTAAGTTTAGCTCTTTTAACAGCACCGATCGGCATTTGTTTGCTGCGGATTGCAGTCAGAGATAAAGACCCGTTAATTGGCGCGCCGGAAGCAACTTTAGCACCTTTAGCATTGCGGGTTCTGTTTGTCTTTACCTGTGCGGCGATTTGGGTAGGATTGGCAACTTCTCTGCAAGAAATTGTTAAAGAATCAGCTATCTACGTGCGCGAACGTTTAGTTAATTTAGGATTGTTTGCTTATTTAGGTTCAAAGTTTTTCATACTTTCCGGGTTGGCCGTATTGCAAACTATCTTAATGGTAGGAGTAATTTTGATTGCTTTTAAACACCCGGAACCGAGTTTAATTTCCTGGACTTTGGGAGTAAGCATTACCACTTTTCTAACTTTACTGAGTTGTGTTAGTCTCGGATTAGTCGTTTCGGCAATTGTCAAAAATAGCTCGCAGGCTAATAGTGCTTTGCCTCTATTATTGCTGCCTCAGATCATCTTTTCTGGAGTTTTGTTTAAGATGGAAGGTTTGGCGAGTAAGTTTTCTTGGCTGATGTTAAGTCGCTGGTCTGTGGGTGCTTATGGCTCTTTGGTTAATGTGAATGCGATGGTTCCCGCAGCTACTAAATTGCCAGATGGGAGTACACTTCCTCAGCCGTTTGAGCCTACTCCTGTTTACGATCCAACTTGGGGTAATTTGAGTTTAAATTGGGGTATTTTGTGCGTGCATATTTTGGTTTATTTGATGTTGACTTTGTGCTTACTGAAGTGGAAGCATATTCTCTCCCAATTCTTTGATATGATATCAAATTTTGCAAAGAAAAGGTGAAGCTAGGGGAGGCAGATAGAATATTCTGAGGATAGCGAATAGATTATATGAATTATTGGCTGATGAAGTCGGAACCGGATGTTTATAGTATTGCGGATTTGAATGGCGATAAAGTTTCCATTTGGGATGGTGTTCGCAATTATCAAGCTCGTAATTTTATGCGAGAAATGAGTATGGGAGACTTGGTATTTTTTTACCATTCTAATACTAAAATACCGGGAATTGTTGGCTTGATGCGTGTGATAGAAACTAATATTGCTGACCCAAGTCAGTTTGACATGAATAGCGAATATTATGATGCTAAATCAATGTTTGATTCGCCTCGCTGGCAGACTGTGAAAGTGGAGTTTGTTGAGGAGTTTGCTAAGTTAATATCTTTGGATGAATTGAAACAAGAGTTTAGCGCTGATGAGATTTTGGTGGTGAGAAAAGGCAATCGGTTATCGGTAATGCCGATATCTGAAAGTGCAGCAGAGAAGATTTTGAAGATGAGATAAGCTGCATTTGTGGCACAGGCATCTTGCCTGTGGCTGAAGTTTGGGCGGGCTAGAAGCCCACCCCACAAGCATATTTGTGGCACAGGCATCTTGCCTGTGACTGAAGTTTGGGCGGGCTAGAAGCCCACCCCAGGCTAGAAGCCCACCCCACAACATAATTAAATAGTTTATAAAAATGCTCGATCGAGTATTGGCATCTTGCTTGCTTTAGGCTATTTTATACTAAGTTGTGGTTGTACTGAGTAATATGATTCACAAAAATTTGAGTCAGGGAAGCAATCAGGAGTTGGGCTGCCAAAATGTCCACTTCACAGGTCAATATCAGCCTTTTGTGGGGCCGGCTTCTAGCCTGCCAGTTAAACTCACAGAGGCTCAATTGAAAGTTACTTACAGAAATTTACCTCATTGGGAGTTAGAAGGCTCGGTTTATTTCATAACTTTTAATACTTGGGAAAAACTCGAATTAACTCCCGCAGCTAGAAAGGTTGTCCTCAATGCTTGCAAGTTTTTTGATGGGCAAAGGTATCAAATATTTTGCTTAGTTGTAATGCGAGATCATGTGCATATGCTGATGCAGCCTTTGGCAAAGTTGGATCATCAATTCTGGTCGCTCAGCAGCATTTTGCACAGCATTAAAAGCTACAGTTCTAAGCAAATTCCCAAGGTGATGAAGCATATTGGTACTGTCTGGCAGGATGAGCGACATGACCACATTGTCAGAGATGAACGAGAATTTCAGATTTTTTGGGAATATATTAGGCAAAATCCTGTCAAAGCTGGTCTTTCAGTGACTCCAGAGGAATATCCTTTTTTCTGGCAAATGTATGAAGTTTAGCTTTTTCTGAATTTATTGTGGGGTGGGCATCTTGCCTGCCCAAAGCTTTAGCCACAGGCAAGATGCCTGTGCCACAGGGATTTCACAGGCAAGATGCCTGTGCCACAAAATTTATTGTGGGGTGGGCATTTTGCCCGCCCAAAGCTTTAGCCACAGGCAAGATGCCTGTGCCACAAAATTTA
>REAP01000105.1 GCA_004294385.1 Oscillatoriales cyanobacterium
CACTAAATCCGAAGATTCCGTTCGACTTGCATGTGTTAAGCAGACCGCCAGCGTTCATCCTGAGCCAGGATCAAACTCTCCGTGTTGGATTGTTTTTTTAGCTCGCTCGTCAAGTTATTTTTTAAGCCTTCGATATCTCTATCTCAGAACTTTGGTTTTTACCTTGACATTTTTCTCGTTGTTTGCGATATTAAGTGCAGGCTTTCGCTTTCACTCTCTATCTGTTAATTTTTTGACGAGGTTAATATTGCTTTAAGCTTTCAAACTATTCTTTTTTCTAGGTTCAGCGCGCGTTTCGGTGAATCGCTTCTCTTCTGGTTTCTTGAAATACACGCAGTCTCAGCGTTTCAGCTCTTTCCACTAATCTGAGATTTCCTCCATGACTCTTTTTTTGGGGATATCACCCGTTTTGAGGCGTAAGAGTTATGTTTTTCCGGGGACTATTCCGCTAATGGGTAGAATATGTCTACGTGTAGATGTTCTATATATAGATGTTCGATCGCCCACTCATGAAAAAACCTACTCCTCGCCGTAGTACCCTATTCATTACCTGTGCTTCACTACTGCTGGCTTGCAGTCAGACAAACAGTCCCCAAACCTCTACCACAGCAGCTCCGGGGACTTCCCCATCTGCCGATACTTCGCCACAGGGTTCGGCTGGGGGAAATTCCAACACTATATATATAGGGATTGGGGTGGCGCAAACTAGCAATGTGGCTTTACTCGGCCAGGAGCAAGTGGCTGGGGCGAAAATTGCTGAGAAGTATTTCAACGATAAGGGCGGTGTAGATGGGACACCGATTAAACTGGTATTCCAAGATACTGGTGGAGATGAACAGGGGGCGATCAATGCCTTCAATACTTTGATCAATCAGGATAAGGTGGTGGGTATTGTGGGACCAACCTTGTCGCAGCAAGCTTTTAGTGCAGATCCGATCGCCGATCGCGCCAAAGTACCGGTTCTCGCACCCTCCAACACCGCTAAAGGGATTCCCCAGATTGGCGATTATATTGCTAGAGTCTCGGCACCTGTGGCGGTGGTGGCGCCTAATGCGGTGAAAGCTGCACTGAAGCAAAATCCGAATATTAAGAAAGTAGCGGTGTTTTTTGCTCAGAATGATGCGTTTAGCAAATCTGAGACTGAAACTTTTCAGACAACGGTTAAAGATATGGGGCTGGAATTGGCAACAGTCCAAAAATTCTTGACTACTGATACAGATTTCCAATCTCAAGCTACTAATGCGATCAATGTCAAGCCGGATCTGATAATTATTTCTGGATTGGCTGCTGATGGGGGCAATTTAATTAAGCAATTGCGGGAGTTGGGTTACAAAGGCGTTATCATTGGCGGCAATGGTCTGAATACTTCTAATGTATTTTCGGTTTGTAAGGCGCTCTGTGATGGGGTTTTGATTGCCCAAGCATACAGCCCGGAATATGAAAATGAAATTAATAAGGCTTTTCGCGAGGCTTATCGCGCTCAATTTAAGAAGGAACCACCTCAGTTTAGCGCTCAAGCTTTTACTGGTGTTCAAGTTTTTGTTGATTCATTAAAGGCGATAAATTCTCAGTCGAAGGTTAGCCAAAAACCTTTGGCAGAATTGCGTACAAGTTTGAATCAGCAGTTGTTGGGTGGAAAGTACGATACGCCTTTGGGGGAAATTTCTTTTACGCCTGAAGGTGAGGTTAATCAGAAAGAGTTTTATGTGGCGCGGATTAAGATGGAGGCGGATGGGAATAATGGTAAGTTTGAGTTTTTGAAATGAAGGAAGTTCGGCAACGGATTTTGTAACGGATTTAACGGATGGAAGAGGAAAGTTCGGCAACGGATTTAACGGATTTAACGGATGGATTTAACTCTGTTTCTGCAACAATTTTTGAATGGTTTGTCGATCGGCAGCGTGTATGCTATTTTTGCCCTGGGATACACGCTGGTATTTTCTATTCTGGGAATTATTAATTTTGCTCATGGTGCAGTGTTTACCTTGGGTGCTTATTTCACCTATGCGCTGATGGGAGGTGCTGTGGGTTTTAATGGGTTGTTGGCTAATGCTCGAATTCCTGTGCAGTTGCCTTTTGCTGTGGCGTTAATTTTGGGAAGTGTCATGGCTGGTTTGGTGGGAGTAATTGTTGAACGAGTTGCTTTTTTACCTTTGCGTCGCCGACATTCCGATCCTTTGCTAACGCTGGTTTCTAGTTTGGGTGTAGGAGTTGCGATCGCAAATATCATCCAATATCTAGTGGGTGCGGAAATTTACACTTTTCCTGCTAACACTTATGGCTATTTACCTGCTGCAATTAACTTCGGAACAGCGGATAGACCAATTTTGATTCGTTCTGTTCAAATAGTGATTTTTGCGGTATCTGTTACGATTGTGGCTGTGTTAACTTACTCGATTAATTGCACTAAGTTTGGCAAAGCTATGCAGGCTGTGGCTGAAGATGCTACTACTTCTAGTCTGTTGGGGATTGATACCGATCGCTATATTGTGTTGACATTTTTTGTGAGTAGTTTTCTGGCTGGTTTGGCGGGGAGTTTGGTGGGTTCTAGTGTGAGTATTGCTGGCCCGTATTTTGGTATTGCTTTTGGTTTGAAGGGTTTGGCGGTGATTGTGCTTGGAGGCTTGGGGAGTATTCCTGGGGCAGTTTTGGGTGGGTTTATCATTGGTTTAGTGGAGGCTTTTGTGCCTGGTGATTTTTCGGCTTATAAGGATGCTGTGGCTTTTGCAATATTGTTTGTGATGCTGTTGGTTAGGCCACAGGGTTTGTTTGGACGACGTTTGATTCAAAAGGTGTAGGATGGTTTTCAATAACTATAGTGCGTCAGTCGCCAACGAGATGTTTTATGAACTCGGCACATCCATTAATCGAAAGCGATCGCCTTTTATTGCGATTGGCTAATCAAGACGATATCTGCAAAATTATTAAATTTTACTCGGATAATCAAAGGTTTTTCACTCCGTACCACTGACAATGGGCCGAGGATTTTTTAACGGAAAGTTATTGGCAAAAACAAGTAGAGCAAGATTGCCAAGGATTTGAGTCTTACAAATCTTTAAAGCTGTGGATTTTTGAGAAGGCAAATCCTGAGTATATTGTCGGTAATGTTAATTTTGATAATTTTGTACGAGGTGCCGGTCATTTCTGCTTTTTGGGATATAATCTGGCAGAATCGAAACAAGGTAAAGGTTACATGACTGAAGCTGTGCGAGTGGCAATTCAATATGTCTTTGAAGAGTTGAATTTACATCGCGTTATGGCAAATTATATGCCTCACAATCAACGCAGTGGTAATCTACTTAAAAAATTGGGATTTATGGTGGAAGGTTACGCTAGAGACTATTTGTTGATAAATGGTCGGTGGGAAGACCATATTCAGACTAGCTTGATCAATTATAATTGGAAACTAAGTTAACCTAATTTTCCCTAATTTTATAATCTAAAATCAAATGACTACATTTTTTACTACTTATGGGTTTCTGATTGTCTCGATGTTGCTGGGTGCAATGTTGGGAATGTCGCTGTATTTGCCTCTAATGACTGGTCAGTTGTCGACGGTGTTTAAGCCGACAGGGGGTTTGTTTCCTCTGCCATTGCTGTTGGTGGAGATGATAATTGCAGGGGTTGTTTCGGGGTTGTTGGGGATTTTGGTGGGAATTCCCGCGCTTCGGTTGAGTGGGATTTATTTGGCGATCGCCACTATTGCTTTTGTGGAAATTTTGCGGGTTTTATCGCTGAATCTGGATATCACTGGGGGGGCGGTTGGTATTTTTGGGATTCCGCAACCGTTTGGGACGCCGATCGAGTATTTGTGGATTGTACTACCTTTGCTATTGGTAAGTATGGCGATTGTCTATCGGCTGGAACGGATTCGGGTGGGGCGGGCTTTTGCGGCGATTCGCGCTGATGAATTAGCGGCTGATGCGATCGGCATTAACCCGACTTTTTACAAGGTTCTGGCTTTTACTTTGGGTGCTATTTTAGCAGGCGTTGTCGGTGCGGTTAGCGCGCATTTTCTCAATACTTGGAACGCCCGTCAAGGGACTTTTGATGCTAGTATTATTTACTTGACTTCTGTGTTGATTGGTGGTAGCAGAACTTTTGTTGGGTCGGTTTTGGGTGGGATGGTGTTTACTGCTTTACCGGAGGTTTTGAGGGGAATGGCGACTATTCAGGGATTGCCGGTTTGGTTGGCGCAATTTCTGCGGGATCGGAGTTGTTGAAGAAGTGGAGAAAGGGCTATCGCAATTCTGTTTAAAATTAGATTATTGGTAAACAAAGGTGCGATTGAGTTTCCCTTTTCTATTGTTATACCTCACAGATTTTCAATGAACTCCTCGACGGTGACTTGCGCCTGCTTGAGAATGCCGCTCAACGTACCAACCTTCAATTCTTGATGCACAGGAACAACGCAACCAATTTCGCCTTCTTCGGTTGCCTTCTTCAGAACAACATGACTGCCAGTTTGACGAACTTGCTCGAATCCTAAACGCTCCAATGCACGAATTGCTTCTCTATTTGAAATTCGCGGCATTTTAGGCATAGCTGACCTCAATGCTGGTCACAAATCTCGGAGATGTTTCAGGTACGGGAAATTCCTCCAAATATAACCGCGTAGCCTCTCTCAAACCCGCAATCGCCTGCTCGATCGTTTCACCTTGATCTACTGTTCCAACTTCTGGACATTCAGCTATGTACATATCATCTTCTTTGTACAGAAGAACTGTAAAGCTGCGATTTTTCATTGCATCTTATCCCTAAAGTCTTATCTAATAAGCATAACATAACCCTTCCCCATATTAGTCAGTTAAAAAAGGGCGACATCACGACTTGAAGCAAAATTCGATCGGGCAATGTGTACATACCTACACTAAACTTGCGATCGCCCTGTCGGTGAAAAAAGACAAGGTGCGATCGCATCCAGACAAAGAGTGCGATCGCCTATCAGTAAAAAAGTGAGGGGCGATCGCATCCACACTTTTCATCGATCGCCTATCGATAAAAAAAGTAAGGGGCGATCGTATCCCTACTCCCTTATCGACTAAAACAAACTCTGAGAACACCTGAATTGTCTCCTAGTGCATTGTCAGCATCGTTAATTCGTATACCAGTCCGAGTGATTGGTTTAGGTAGTTGTTGAACCCCCCGCACCCATACATATCCAACACCATCTGTGGGAATATCTACAAATAACGCACCAAAAGGATATGCTTGATCGTATTTATATTGGTTATATGGCTCTAGCCCAGGTTCATTGTGGCCTTGAGGACCAACACGAGCATAGCTTCTCGCATCTACAGACCAACCTCCATCAACACTGGCTATACGAGTATATGGACCCCCAAGGTCAAAGTATTGCCAACCTGTTCTCGAACTTACATCAAAGCACTTAACTGCTTGCGCTTTTGCTTCGTGCATATTAAAATTAGTAACCAGCACAGCAGCGGATATCAAAATAAATTTTAGAGTTAGTTTCATCAGTTAGTTCTCCAATTTCAGTTAACTGTCGGTTCATAGTACCTCCTTCTTAAGGAAGGATTATTGAACTTCTTTCCTATCAAAACCCAAGCCCAATCGCCCTGTCGGTGAAAAAAGATCAAGTGCGATCGCATCTACACTTTTCATCGATCACCTAATTGATAAAAAAAGTAAGGGGTGATCGCATCTTTCACCCTCACCACTTAGACTTACAGGTCGCGCTAGTACTAACTTCGACGTTAGCAGAAGCAGGATCGTTATACCAACCAATAAACCGCCTAGCATCTAGTTTCCCTTGATATCCTTCCTTACCGCTGTCTAGATCCCAAGTTGCTTCCATCGATGCTTGACCATTTCTGTACTTGACCTTAACGTATCCATCAAGGTAGTATCTCCTACCGCATTTTGGTAAACTAACATTCGGCGTAATGTAAGTTAGCCATCCTTTTTGCATCATCTGAACGCAAGCACCGTCGTTTCCACATGGAGGCATATACGAGCCCATTGCAGATGTGATTTCTACGTTTGCCACATATACATCACCAATATGTTTATTGAATGTATAGGAACCTGTATACCGTTGCTGTGCAAGTACATCTACATTACCAGATACAGAAATATAACCAACGGCAGCAGTCAAAACAGCAGCACGCACGATTTTACCCATTTGAATTAATCCTCCATTACGGTTGTTTGATGGTGTTTATCTTGTCCGTACTTACAATGTAAATATCAAATAATCTTTCCCAATCAAAACCCAAGCCCGATCGCCCTGTCAGTCGGATTGAGTCGGAACTTTTCCAGAAAAATTTGCTCAAATGTCGCAAAGATCGGATAATATCGGAAAAACCTGCCTATCTGACCGATCGATAGACATCGCAAAAGCCTGAAAACTGGTAGATGAAATTCTGTTCACCAATAAAGGCGATGAAGCTGATTTTTATCCTTTTCCACATCATAGACCGATCGCACAAAACTGACAAGGGAAAAAAAGACGGAAAAAGACGGGTATTTCTAAAATTGCGATGCAAGGCGGAAAAAGACTGATAAAGGCGGATAAAGTCGGGTATACTAACCATAGTTCTCCGACAGCCCTACTGATGGACACTGCCCATATCTTGCAATTTGTAGATGAAGTGGTCTGCGCGAAGACGGGCAAACATCTCAATGACTTGCAACGTAAAATTATCGAGGGAATACTGAAGCAACAAAAGTATTCTGATATTGCAGATACTTACGGTTGTACGGCGGGTCATGCTAAGGATGTAGGTTACAAGCTTTTACATATGTTATCTGATGCTTTTGATGAACCAGTTGATAAAGGTAATCTGGAATCTGTTCTAGAACGGCAATTAAATCTGAATATAAATTTTGGCGATCGCAACACTACTAATTTTTGGGATAGCAATACAATTAACTATAGTAAATTACGACAGTTGGGATTGAAAGATGAGCAAATTGCAGAGGTGCTAGGGTTAGCCTTGGAGGTGGTGAGGCAGATGGATTGAAAAGATTGAGTTTATTAGTAGTGTCAAAGGTATTGTAAGCCAGCCAGATAATTTAGAGGTGCACTCGCACGACGTGTTTTTAATTTTCCATAAAGTAACTAAATTAGGCTACTTACGGAAACAAACCTAAACGAATCCATAATTGTCGCGCTATTAACTGTGCTTGAGAGTTCATTCCCAAACCCGTAACCGTTACTCTACCTGTTGGTGTCATTCCGGCGATCGTACCAGACTCGATTTGCACTTGAAAATGCTCGTCCCACCTATCTTGTCTTGGGTGAAAGAGAGAAACTACTGTGTTAGACGTAGAATCAATTCCGCTTGTATTAGTCCCTTTCCGAAGATTGCAAGAGCGACAAGCTAATGCTAGGTTTGACATTTCATCATTACCACCTCGATAAAGTGGAACAATATGTTCAACCTCAAAAGGGAAGTTGAATACGATTTCAGGCGCGCGGCAATATTCGCAGCGATGAGCAGCACGATCGGCTACTAAAGTGTAGTAAGGGTTCATCAGTTCAATTGTTGTACGAGAACTGCTGTCCGAACTGTAGCAGCTTTAAGCTCTACCTCGACAAGACTTTCTAATTCTGTTTGTTGTTTGGGAGAAAGGGTTTGTCCTCGATCGCGTGCTGTACGCCACAAATTCATTAATTCTGATAATCGTTTTTGTTGTTGGACAGTAAAGAATTCGTCAGGGTTAAAGCTTTGAATGACTATTAAGGCGCTGAAGTCTGTTTCACCTAACAAAGCAGTCAAAGCATCTAAAGCTTGACCCGCAGTTCTGCCAACAGACTGCCGATCGCCCGCAATAGCACGATAAGATTTCTCACCGTTGGTATTAAGTACAGGCAGGATAGCTACTGTAGTCATCTCTGGTTCAAATTTTGGGTAATGGGCATTGCCTAAATTTTAGCTAAGTTTATCTATTATAGCCCGATCGCCCGCTCTCAAGTATTTGCGACTGTGGTTAAAAACGCCTAAAATCAGTCAGGAGGTATAAGCTTTATGTTCGCAGTCGTCACCCCAGAAAAGATTCACTTACCCCCAGGAACACTGATAAAATTTCCTGGTAGTTGGCAGGATTACCAAGCGCTTCTAGAACAATTGGGCGATCGCCAGATTCCACGCATCAAATATCGACCAGGAGAGATTTTATTAATGTCCCCTTTACCCGTACACGGAAAACAAGCAGATATAATTGCTGATGTCGTCAAGGTTCTGCTAGATTACTTGGGCCGAGATTATGAAGCGTTTACGCCAATTACGATGGATTTGCCGGAGGTAAGAGGTGTTGAACCAGATTATTGTTTTTATATCGATAATTGCGCGGCAATTCTTGGTAAAGATCGGATTGCTTGGGGTGTTGAACCGCCGCCCGATCTAGTAATCGAAGTAGACGTAACTAGCTATACGGATTTAGATGATTATTTGCCTTATCAAGTACCAGAAGTGTGGCTGTTTAAGAAAAATAGGCTAATAATTTACTGTTTGCAAAATGGTCGATATGTCGAAAGTTTGATCGGCCGTTATTTCCCCAATTTTAATGTATCAGAAATTGTGGAGGAATGCTGGCACATGTCGCGCGAAAACCATACAAGTACAGTAATTCGGGAGTTGCGACGGAAAATTGAGAGGGAGAACTATTGAATCTGTGATTTGGTTTTGTAGTAAAGACTTCAGCGGCACAATTTATGCGGGGAAAAGTTAAGATTGATCAGAGTATATTGAAAGAGGTACATTTGAATTTACTGTTGGGGGCGGGCGGGTTTATTGAGATTGTTGGTTCTTGTTATATATTGTTGGTGAACCCGCCCCTACAGCTAGCAATATTTCAGATCGATCGCACTTTTTCACCAATATCAATAACAGGCAAGATGCCTGTTCCACAAAGAGTGAATTTTCTTGTGGGGTGGGCATCCTGCCCGCCCGCAAAAGGCTTATTGAGAATGATGCAATATCTCAGGTTGATCGCACTTTTTCACCTATTATCAAAAAACTCGATCGCGCGATCGAACTTTCGCCACAAACATCATCCCTCCGTAATAGTACCCGCACCCACCTCAGATGCGGACTTTGCACACAGGCAGTAAGCAGGTGCAATTGCCAGCTATATTGACATATAAGCCGAAAGTAGAAAAGATAAAGGTACGAGCATGGCATCCATCCGCGAGTTGCACCGACAACTGGTCAATAAAGAACGCTCTGCTGTAGAAATTACTCAAGAAGCATTAGACCGTATTACCCAGTTAGAGCCAAAGTTAAAAAGCTTTTTGTGCGTCACAGCAGACCGCGCAATGGCACAGGCCGTTCAAGTTGATGCCCAAATCGCCGCCGGGGAAGAAATTGGGCTGTTAGCCGGAATCCCGATCGCCGTTAAAGACAATATGTGCACCCAAGGCGTTCCCACAACCTGCGCCTCTCGGATTTTGGAGAATTTTGTCCCTCCTTACGACGCCACTGTTGTCTCGAAACTCCAAGCCGCTGGTGCGGTGATTGTGGGTAAGGCGAACATGGACGAGTTCGCAATGGGGAGCTCGACGGAAACTTCTGCTTATCAAGTTACCGCGAATCCTTGGGACTTAGAGCGTGTTCCCGGTGGTTCTTCGGGCGGTTCTGCTGCTGCGGTAGCGGCGGGAGAATGCGTCGTGAGTCTGGGTTCGGATACTGGAGGTTCGATCCGTCAACCAGCTTCGTTTTGTGGGTTGGTGGGGATGAAACCGACTTATGGGTTGGTTTCTCGCTACGGCTTGGTGGCCTATGCTTCTTCTCTCGATCAAATCGGGCCTTTTGGTCGGACTGTTGAGGATGCGGCGATTTTGTTAGGCGCGATCGCAGGTTACGATCCGAGAGATTCCACGAGTCTGAATGTGGAAATTCCTGATTATGCTCAAGCTTTGAAACCGAGTTTGCGGCCGAAAGGTTTAATTAGAATTGGGGTAATTAAAGAAACTTTTGGTGTAGGCTTAGACTCTGCGGTGAAAGATGCTGTGACTAAGGCGATCGAACAATTTCAAAAATTGGGTGCTGAAATTCAAGTAGTTTCTTGTCCCAGGTTCCGCTACGGTTTGCCCACTTACTATGTTATTGCTCCGTCGGAAGCTTCGGCAAATTTGGCGAGATATGATGGAGTTAAGTACGGTTTTCGGTCTCCTGACTCTGACAATCTTTTGGATATGTATGCCAAAACTCGTTCTCAAGGGTTCGGTTCGGAAGTTAAACGCCGGATTGCGATCGGCACTTATGTGTTGTCGGCTGGATATTACGACGCCTACTATTTAAAAGCTCAAAAAGTGCGGACTTTAATTAAAGAAGACTTTGAGAAAGCTTTTGCTCAAGTTGATGTTTTGGTTAGTCCAACTGCTCCGACTACGGCTTTTAAAGCAGGCGAAAAATTCAACGATCCGTTGAGTATGTATTTGTCGGATTTGATGACTATTCCAGTCAATCTTGCTGGTTTGCCAGCTTTGAGTTTACCCTGTGGCTTTGACGATCAGGGACTGCCTATTGGTATACAACTGATTGGTAATGTTTTGCAAGAATCTCGGTTATTTCAAGTGGCCCATGCTTACGAGCAGTCTACGAATTGGCACTTGCATAGCCCGAAATTACATTAATTTTTGAAATTGGGCGGAATGCTAGGGCAGAAGTTAGTAATGGATTATGGCTAATTATGTGAATTCATAATTAGCCATACATTTTTGACTAATTTCCAATTCCCCGCGCATTTCCCTATTTCCTATGAACAATTTGGTGGTATTAATTTTGTCTAAATCCCTAATCGCTGTTGGGACGTTTTTGGCGATCGCCTACTCTGGTGCTTGTGTATTTCTATTTGCTGCCCAAAGCAAGTTTATCTTTTTTCCGACGCGGGCGATCGAAACGACTCCAAAAGATTTTCAGTTGAAATATCAAGATGTTGTGCTACCAATTTCCAGTAAAGATGGCGTAGCGGAAAGCGTGCACGGCTGGTGGATTCCGAGCTCGGAGACCCCCCCCAGCCCCCCCTTAGCAAGGGGGGGAGTAAGAGAATTCGTTCCCCTAAGCTCGGATACCCCCCCCAGCCCCCCCTTGCTAAGGGGGGGAGCAAGAAAATCGGTTCCCCTAAACAATGACAAACCCGTCTCTCCCTCTCCTGTCCCCCCCCTTAATAAGGAAGGCTCTTTTCCTGTCCCCCCCCTTAACAAGGGGGGGCTAGGGGGGGTAGTCTTACACCTGCATGGGAATGGTTTAAATGTCGGGGCAAATGTGGAACACGCTAATCGATTTCATCGGTTAGGTTTGTCAGTATTTCTGATAGATTATCGCGGTTATGGAAAAAGTCAGGGCGAGTTTCCCACTGAATCTCAGGTTTATGAAGACGCTGAACTTGCTTGGAATTATTTGGTGAAACAACGGGGAATTAACCCTAACCAAATTTATATCTATGGTCATTCTTTGGGAGGGGCGATCGCGATCGATCTAGCAATACGCCACCCGGAGGCGGCTGGGTTGATTGTGCAAGGCTCTTTTACTTCGGCGCGGGCAATGGTAGACTTTCAATCCAGTCTGTATCGGATCTTTCCGATCGATTTATTGCTGACACAGCGGTTTGATTCTATCGCTAAGGTCGATCGCCTACAAATGCCTGTACTATTTATTCACGGAACTGCTGATACTGTAGTTCCCTTTGAAATGAGCAAAAAACTGTTTGATAGCGCTCCTGAACCCAAACAGTTGTATATAGTTCCTGATGCAGGTCACAATAATGTGGCAGAGTTGGCTGGTAATCAATATCTGGAAAGAGTGAGCCAATTTGTGCAACAGGCAAATACTATTAAAAAACATTAGGAGTTGGGTAAAAATAAGGACACGGCAGTGCCGTTTCCCTACCTGATTATTTTGGGGTAGGGAGACGGCATTGCCCATAGGTGTCAACTTAAGGTACAACTAATAGTCCGGCAGGGGTTAAAACCCCTGCCTCAAAGCGCAAGTCCTCTCAAAGAGGACTGAAGAACTCATTATCATTAGTCCTCTTTGAGAGGACTTTAGCTATTAGACAGGGGTTGAGACTTCTGTCGGACTCGCGGGACGACCAACGAACTTGGCGGACTTTCAGGCTTAAGTTGATACTAATGGGCATTGCCGTCTCCAACTTTGTTAAACAATCTTTAAAGAGCCGGACAGTAATTGCAGTAATTATTCATTTTGATTACTTTTTCTTCTCCTTTCTTAACTTGGCAACCTCGCTGAGATATTTTTTTATTGGGCATCCGCGCACCACATATATTCGCATCTTTGAGATTAGTTTTGATCAATCTAGCATCACTAAGATCGGCTTCTCTAAGATCTGCACCGCTGAGATTTGCACCACTTAAATCGGCTTCTCTGAGATCTGCACCGCTGAGATTTGCACCACTTAAATCGGCATCCCTGAGATCTGTTCGACCTAGTTTAGTCGCGCTCAAATTAGTACATTTCAAGTTACTAGACTGGAGAGATGCCTCTCTCAGAAAACTCTCGCTGAGGTTAGCATTTTCTAAGTTTGCTCCCCTGATGTCAGCCCTACTGAGGTCGGCTTTACTGAGGTCAGCGTTGGTCAAAAAAGCATTTCTCATGTTGGCATTGTTTAAATTAGCTTCCATTAAATCAGCCCCGGTTAAATCGGCTTCAATCAGGTCTGCCCTGCTGAGGATGGCACCGCTTAAGTTAGCTCCAAACAGGTCTGCGCGGCTCAAGGAAGCTCCAAAAAGGTCGCAGCCCGGACATCCTCTGGTTTCCAATAGTCGCTGGAGTAGAGACAAATTTTGAGCTTGCAAGGGAACGGCTCCAAAAAATGGGAGTATCAGTATCGCTGCTGTCAGAACAGTCAGTTTAATTTTAGTCATAGGAAATATTACTTACGTGGTTTGGGTGACAGTCTGAGCATATGAGGGCGGGATGGCACATCTCCTCCAGCAGCAGTCGAAGGCATGGAGTGAATGGCACTGAGGGGGCTAGACCCCTAGAAAAGTAACTACTGAGGATAGCGGAGGAGTATCTTTATTAAGTTTTGTTTTGCTACGGAGGGCGATCGTCTGCGTACAAGTGCTGAGTAACTAAGCCAATTGGCTTAGACTCTTGAGACATATTGCTGATGCCTTTGCTTCTAAAAAAAAGATAGCATTCTTGTGTAATCGCCGAAATAATACTGAGTAAGTAAGTATAAAAAAGTACAACTCGTAAACGGCGGGTGTGCAAGTTAATTAAAGCTAACACTTTCAGACGAGGAGAACAAATGTTTACTAGCATAGATGAACTGACAGAAAGCGGCAGAGGTATCAAACTCATGTGGCAGATTGCAGACGAGCTAAGTTACACTCGTACTCTCGACGGTAGAAATTGTTTGTTAGTGAGTAAAAGCTACGAAGCAGAAGGTCAATCGCAACACAAAAAATATCAAAAAACTTGCGTTTTAGATGGGTTAATGAATGTTTTAAATCGGTGGGACTGGCTGGATCTAGAACAGCAGGAAGAAGTATTAGATGATATTGCTGTTAAAACGCTTAGTCTGCAAGTAAATAGTGATTTGAATGCTTTAAATAATGTTTTGGAGTGGTTTGAGCAGTTAGAGGGTTTATCACTACCGACTGAGACTTGGTTTGAATTTCAGTTAGCTTTGGTTGAAGGCTTCACTAATGCTGTTCGTCACGCCCACAAACATCTGCCATTTGAAACCCCTATCCAACTGGAAGTTATGGTGTTTCAGGAACGCTTAGAGTTCAGAATTTGGGATTGCGGAGAGTCTTTTGATTTTGATGCTAAAATCGCGGAGTTTATGGTAAAAAATGAACAGTCATGGTTTAATCTAGGTGATTTTAGTGATAGTTCCTTGAGTGTTAGCAAACAGAACACTTTTGTCAAATCTCGGTTTCCGATTGCTGGATAGGGACGTTATAGATGATAATTAACAGATAGTATGTCCCAAATCACCAGTTACTAATGATTTCCAAGGAAACTTTATTTGTTTTGTCTCTATTTCCCTACTTGGGATTTCTCTGGTTTTTGACTCGATCGGGAAAAACACCCCGTTTAGCTTTGATGGGATTTTATGGGACTCTGGTTTTTGTGGCTGTGACGATTCCCGCAGCAATTTACGCAAAAGTTGTTTACAATGAATCCCTAGCCAATGTCGATTGGCTGCATGGTTCTGCGGAACTATTTTTAACACTTGCTAATATTCTCCTGGTGTTGGGCTTTAGGGAAGCGGTGATTCAAGCCAAAAAATCCTCACAAGAATCAAGTTGAGATTGCAGTGAGGATGGCAAGTAAATGTTAATTAGGCTAGCGTGTGTTTAGTTGCTTGAAATATTTGAGATACCGAGAAATGCGATCATCGGTGTCAGTATTCAGTAAACGGCTAGCCCAAGAGTGTGAATTTAGTTGCGATCGCATTTCTCGAAATACTACATCATCCCCATGACTATTTAGAGGAAAAACCCAAGCATCAAATCCAGCCGACTTGAGACGGCTAACAGTTCCATCGCCATCTTGCACCCACAATTGAGGGTTAATCCGAAGCGGTTGACAGGAATATTTACCGACAACGATTCCCCCTACAGAAACGCTAGCATCCTCTCCACTATTGGAATATTCTTGCAAAATAGCTTTGAGGGAATTGAGTCTTTTGGCATCCTGTACTTGCTGCGGTGTAAACTTGATAATCACCATTTCTAAAACTTCCACAGGTTTTGTCGATCGTACAATATTGACCGGTTCTGGTAGCCAATGGGTTTTTATTTCCGGTGGCACCATCTCCATTTCCTCTGCAAACTGCACTATTTCTACTGGCTTTGCATCGTCTTCTGCTGGCTTTGCATCGTCTTCTACTGGCTTTGCATCGTCTACAATTATCTGGATTTCCTCCCCATCTTTCTCGATTTTCCCACTAATCTGTAAAATAGCATTCTCTGTAATATACGGTTTCACTTGTTCATAACTCTTGGGAAACACCACAGCTTTGATTTGATGTGTCAAATCTTCTAATTGCAAAATAGCCATCGCATCGCCTTTCTTGGTCACTACAAGTTTGATAGCGCTAACCATGACAATAACTGATACTTTCCCTTTTTTATCTGCTAACTGTCCGAGAGTCACCACATCTGGGTCTTGATTCATTTGCAGCAGATTTTTTAGGGGATGTTCTGATACATAAAATCCCAGCAATTCTTTTTCTAAACGCAACTTTTCTTGCTTATCAAAATCTTTGACAGTTTTAGATTTGGGTGCAGATTCATACTTATTCGCCGACTTTCCAAAGCTCGTATCACCTAACAAGTCAAATAGATTACCTTGACCGCTTTCTCGGTCTTTTTTGCGGTCTTGTGCCCATTTAATTACCCCTTCCAGGTCGTTGACTAATTGCTGACGGTTGCGATCGATTTTATCAAAGGCTCCGCATTGAATCAATGCTTCCAAGGCGCGGCGGTTGACAGAATGGAGATTGACGCGATCGCACAAATCTGGTAAAGATTTAAAATTACCCCCTTCCCTTCGCGCCTCCAAAATATTTTCAATAGCCCCTTCACCCACATTTTTAACCGCCGAAATCCCAAACAAAATCTTATGTTTTTCGGCTTTTGTCATCTCGATAGGAAGTGGCGTAAAAGTAAGTTCAGAACCATTAATATCAGGCGGCTCAACGTCAATCTTCAGCTTGAGACAATTAGCAATATATCTCTGTACCTTTTCCTGGTCGCCTCTGTTAGCAGTCAGCAGTGCAGCCATATATTCTACAGGAAAATTCGCCTTTAAATAAGCAGTTTGATAAGTGATATAGGCATAGGCCATTGAATGGGATTTATTAAAGCAATACTCGGCGAATTGAAGCATTTGCCCGAACAACTCTTCGGCAATTCTTTGAGTGACACCATTCTTAGTTGCCCCATCAATAAATGTTTCCTTTTGCTTCTGCATTTCATCCGCTTTTTTCTTACCCATTGCGCGGCGCAGCAAGTCAGCTTGACCTAAAGAATAGCCCGCCAAATCTTGAGCCATCCGCATAATTTGCTCTTGGAAACAAAGCGTTCCATAGGTCTCTTTTAAAATTGGTTCTAATAGCGGATGGTCGTATTTAACCACCTCTCTACCGTGTTTGCGATCGATAAATTGTGGAATCAAACCAGCATCCAGGGGGCCGGGACGGTAAAGCGCTAGAATAGAAGAAATATCATCCAGACAGGAAGGCTTAATTTTTTTTACTACATCCAGCATCCCAGAAGATTCCAACTGAAAAATACCTTCTAAGTCTCCTTTTTCTAAGAGTTTATAAGTCTTTTCTACATCTTCAGGCAACTTTTTGATTCGTGTAAATGTCTCTTGAGCTCTGCGTTCTATGTCAGAAGGTAAGCCTTCGGCATCGATAGTTTTATTTTGCGTTTGCTTAACATAATCAACAGTTTTTTGAAGGGTTGTTAAATTTTTAAGTCCCAGAAAGTCCATTTTCAGCAACCCCAAAAATTCCAAATCTTCCATGAAATATTGGGTGATTACAGCACCATTGTCATTCTTTTGCAATGGTACAATTTCATCAAGGGGCTGGGAAGAAATCACCACACCTGCGGCGTGAACGCCATAGGTTTTGTTGGTTCCTTCAATCCGAATTGCCATGTCAATCCACTGACGCACTGGAACTTCGGTGCCAGTTTCGGCATTTATGCAAATTGTATTTTCGTAATTGGTTTTAAATTCCTGTGCAGGTGTTGCATCGGAAATCATCACTTTTAGTTTTTCCGGTTTTCCCCGCGACACCGGAATCATTTTTGCCATTTCGTCGGCTTTTTTGTAGGGAATACCCAAAACTCTGGCAACATCTTTTAAGACGGCTTTTGATGTCATTCTGTTGAAAGTAATAATTTGTGCTACGCGGTCTGTACCATATTTTTCTGTAACATATTTAATCATATCGTCGCGTCTTTCTATACAGAAATCGCTATCGATATCTGGCATAGATTTGCGTTCGGGATTGAGAAATCTCTCGAATAGTAGTCCGTGGTGTACGGGATCTATATTGGTAATTTTGAGGACGTAGGCAACTAAAGAACCTGCCGCAGAACCACGTCCTGGGCCGACTCGAATATTGTTGTCTCTAGCATATTTCATGTAGTCCCAAACTACTAAAAAGTATTCAGAGAATCCCATCTGCTGAATCATTTTTAGCTCATATTCTAGTCTTTGTTTGTAGACTGGGGGAATTTCATTTCTGGTGCGGGCTTTGAGGCGTTCTAATAGTCCTATCCACGATATTTCTTCTACATAGGTATCGGCGGTATGTTCTGGGGGAATTGGGATTGTGGGAATCCGAGCTTCTCCTGTCAGTTCGTATCTTGATACTTTGTTTGCGACTTCTAAGGTGGTTTCGATCGCCTCTTTGATCGTTTCATCATCTAAATGGTCTCGAAATAGTTGGGCCATTTCGTCTGCGGACTTTAAATACTCAGTACCGCTGTAGCGCATTCGCTTTTCTTCTTCAATCAGTTTGTTGGTGTTGATGCACAACAAAGCATCATGAGCTTCGACGTCGTTGCAAGAAATATAGTGAGAGTCATTGGTGGCAATTATTTGAATTTTTAATTCGCGGGCAATTTTGACGATTTCAACATTAACCATCCGGTCTTCTTGGGAACCGTGGTCTTGAATTTCTATATAATAGTCTTCTCCAAATACTTCTTTGTACCATTTGGCAACTTCGCGGGCAGTATCTAGCTTGTTTTGCAGAATCATTTGGGGAACTTCGCCACCCAAACAAGCGCTGGTAACAATTGTTAATGCAAGGACGGGCAAAAATACCTCTTTCGGGCATTCCTTTTAAATGGGAGATTGTGGTAAGCTTTACTAAGTTTTTATAACCTTGGGTGTTTTTAGCCAAAACAACTTGATGGTATTTTCTTCTACCTCGAACTTTGACTTCGATGTCGCCGTTGACGACGTACATTTCGTTGCCAATAATCGGCTTGATATTTTTATTTCTACAAACTTTGATTAGCTCGATCGCACCATACATCACGCCGTGGTCCGTAAGGGCGATCGCGGGCATCCCCAATTCCACCGCCCGTTCAGCTAGCTGCTGTAGCTGAGACGCGCCGTCTAGCAGGCTGTAATCGCTGTGAATGTGCAAACCAACGAAGGACATAGCGATTTTGGATTTTAGATTTTAGATTTTAGATTATACACCATTGGCGTATAGAAAGATCAAATAAAATATTGATTTTTTTCAAAGTATTTATCCCTTCTTTAGTCTTCAGTCTTCTCTGATACTGGTTGAGCCGATCGCCAAATCCACCAAGCCGCCGCCCATAGAGTAAAATTGCCGATGAGAGTCATCGCCGCTTGCAGGGTAACGATCCATTCTAGGGCTGGAGAGTTATCAAAATAGTGCCAGGTACAGGCACACATAGCGCTGACGAGGGCGGGCAACATCCCGAAGGAAAGAGCCCACCAAGCTCGGTTTTGAGTGACTTCGCCGTAAGTCCAAATCAACCAGATGGCGGCAATCCACTCGATGACGCTAGAGATATGAATAATCCAGGTGGGAATTGACAAAGCGTGCATTTTTTGTATTCTTAAGGAAGATGTATTTATTTGTTTCAGGCAGTTGATTGTTAACTGTTAACGGTTAACTGTTGACGGTTAAAATAATTTATGGCTCGATCGCAACAATTAGATATTGTAATAGTTACATTCCATCATAAACCAAGAAAAGAGTAGAAATGCGAGCAATTTTGTGCGGCTATTACGGTAAAGGCAACGGCGGCGACGAGGCGCTGTTGGCATCGCTATTGCAAATGTTACCAGATGGCGTGACACCGATCGTCCTTTCTGGCAATCCTGTCGAGACAAATCAGCGGTATGGGGTAGTTGCGCGCGATCGCATGAATGCCTTCCAAGTCCTCGAAGCACTCCGCACCTCGGATGCGCTAATTTGGGGAGGAGGCAGTTTAATCCAAGACGCTACCAGCATTGTCAGCCCATTTTATTATGGCGGTTTGATGGGATTAGCGCAACAGATGGGATTAAAAACTATTGCCTGGGCTCAAGGAATTGGACCATTGAATCGAGATATTACCCGTAAATTATCTCAGCGGTGTTTTGCTGGATGTACTACTGTCAGTGTGCGCGATAAAGGTTCTGCTACTCTCCTTTCAGATTGGGAAATCCCCTTTACTTTAGCGCCGGATCCCGTGTGGGCTTTGGAAAATTCTCCCGTGTCCGGTTTGTGGGATTTGCCAGCGCCCAGAGTTGCGGTTTGTTTGCGATCGCACTCTACACTAACTCCGGCCCGTTTGTCAATCTTAACTCAAGCTTTAGTTGACTTTCAAAAAGCCACTCGCACCTTAATTTTGTTGCTACCTTTTCAAGCATCTCACGACTTAGAAATTGCCAAGCATTTGCATGAAGCACTGCCGAAAAGGAGTCGTATTCTGAGTTTAGACGATCCGAGGAAATTGAAAGGAGTGTTCCGGGGAGTCGAAATGGCGATCGGGATGCGTTACCATAGTTTAATTATGGCCGCATCCGAAGAATGTCGCTGTTTTGCCATCAGCTACGATCCCAAAGTTAGTCAGTTGATGGACGAGTTAGAAATGCCGGGATATTTATTATCAGAATTGCCAGACGATCCTTATTTGATCAGCAAAAATTGGATCGAACACTACGCCAACGGCTACGCATTATCGCCAGACAGGATAAAATTTATAGTAGGGCGATCACTCTTTCATCAAGAAGTCTTGCGAGCAGCCCTTCAAGAATCCTAGTAAGAGGTAAAATACCATGACAGTCAGTACAGCCGACTTAAAAATTACCTGGGAGAAATTGCCCGCCGATTTCATTTTAGACGAGGAACCAGTGGAGAATATTGACCAACCCTTACTAGCTGCGGCCTTGCGCGAAATCTTAGAAATTGCAGGGTTCATAGTAGCAGGAATATTAATTGCCCCGAATATGGGCATTTGCGCGACATTAAATGACCAGTTAGTTATTAAAGCTCCAGACTGGTTTTATGCCCGCAACGTACAGCCATTTTCTAATCAAGAAATCCGCCGTAGTTATACTCCTAACTTAGAAGGAGACATTCCGGCGATCGTGATGGAGTTTTTATCAGCTACCGTCAACGAGGAATATTCTGGAGTATCGACTTATCCCCCCGGAAAATGGTATTTTTACGAACAAATATTGCAAGTACCAATCTATGTAATTTTTGCTCCTTCCACAGGAAGGCTAGAAATTAACGAGTTGAATTCATCAGGACTATACCAACCATATCAGCCCGATGCAAGCGGGCGTTATTGGATTCAGGGAGTTGGATTATTTCTGGGTATTTGGTATGGTACAAAAGCCGAAAGAACCGGATATTGGCTGCGCTGGTGGGATGAGAGCGGCGAGATGTTATTGTGGGGTGCAGAGATGGTAGAAAGAGAACGGCAGGAAAGGGCGATCGCTCAACAGCAAGCCGAACAAGAACGAGAACGAGCCGAACAAGAACGAGAACGAGCGTCCATATTGGCCGCACAATTAAGAGCATTAGGCATTGAACCAGAAGCTTAAAAAATAGGCGATACTATTCAATCGAAAATCATTGTCAGCAGTTCCACCACATTCTTACTAAGAGGTAAAATACCATGACAGTCAATCCAATACAATTGAAAATATCCTGGGAAAAATTGCCAAAAACTTTCACTTTAGACGAGTATCCCCTGCAAGATGTCGATCAGCCTTTGATCGCCGCCGCCTTACGCGAAAGCTTAGAAATTGCAGGGCTAATTTTGGAGAGAACATTAGTTGCAGCTCATCTGGGGATTTGTGTGCATTTCAACGATCAGCTAGTTATAAAAACTCCCGATCTGTTTTATGCCACCAACGTACAGCCCCTTCCCGATCGAGAAATCCGCCGCAGTTATACGCCCAACTTAGAAGGAGATATTCCGGCAGTTGTCATGGAGTTTGTGCCAGATAATCCTCCTCGTTATCAGGATGAATATTCTGCAAAACAAAGTTATATTCCCGGAAAATGGCATTTTTACGAACAAATATTAAAAGCTCCAATCTATGTACATTTTCAACCTGCGATCGGGGCTTTAATGGTACATCATTTGGAGTTACGATTGGACTCACCACCACGCTATAAAAAACAGCAACCCGATGCAAATAATCGTTATTGGATTGCTGGAGTTGGGTTATTTCTGGGTGTTTGGGAGGGAACAAAGGCCGAAAGAACAGGATATTGGCTGCGCTGGTGGGATGAGAGCGGAGAGATGTTACTGTGGGGTGCAGAGATGGTGGAAAGAGAAAGGCAGCGGGGCGATCGACTAACCACGCAATTAAGAGCAGCAGGCATTGAACCAGAAGCTTAAGGTACAGTAATTATATCCGGTTTGTAGTCAGGACTTTAGTCCTATCTATGACTTTTAGCGAATCAGGACGTACATTCCTTACTAACAATTTTTTTTAGGAGACAGCAAAATTGGCAAGAGTGAGAGTTCGGGAACACGTCAATCCCCTATCGATAAGATATCAAGCATCAGCAAGTCCCCCGGATTGGACTAAAATCTATACTGACTTAAATTTGCCACTGCATTTAGATATCGGTTGTGGAAGGGGACGATTTCTGTGGCACATGGCGCAAATTCAAACAAATTGGAATTTCCTCGGATTAGAAATTCGGGAACCTCTGGTAGAAGAAGCGAATCTTTGGCGGGACGAAAAAGGCTTGACAAATTTGCACTATTTGTTTTGCAATGCTAATAGTTCCCTGAATCCAATTTTAGAAACTTTGCCCGTAGGTACTTTGCAGCGAGTTAGCATTCAATTTCCCGATCCGTGGTTCAAAAATAAACACCATAAGCGCCGGGTAGTGCAACCAGAATTAGTGAATGATTTGGCTAATTATCTGGCAATTGGTGGCGAAGTTTTTATTCAATCTGATATTGAAGAAGTAGAAAGAGAAATGTGCGATCGCTTTTCATCTCACCCTAGTTTTCAGCGTCAAAACGATGGCGAATGGTTAGCAGAAAATCCCCTACCTGTGGCGACTGAAAGAGAAATTGGTAGACTAAAGCTTGGTGAACCAGTTTATCGAGCATTATATCACAAATCTGGAATATAATATTAATTATGTCTCTCCAATAATTTTTGTGGAACAGGCATCTTGCCTGTTCAATACTGATTTGTGGAACAGGCATCTTGCCTGTTTAATACTGACATTTCTGGAGATGTCTAATTAATTTGATCTATTTCAACCCAGAATTAGGATAATTTCGCGGTTTATTTGTTTCAGCTTGTTTGTCGATCGCACTTTTGTAAGTATCCACCACATGATTCGGCATCACATCCCCATTTTGCGCCAAAAAAGCCCATTCTTCACCAACGTGGACATATTCAGTTTTAAAGAATACCGTAAAAGGTACAAGGGTAATGGCATCTGCCAAATTTACGACGCGATAGCTGTTGGGAACGACTCGATTGTGTTCCCTGGCAAAAATGCGATCGCCTACCCTAGGACTAGCATAAGTGTACAACTGCACCTGCTTTCGCAATCGAGGGATATTGACTGCAATGTCGATCGCAGCCAAAGTCGCGATCGCAGCACCCAAACTGTGTCCCGATATGTAGCAAGGAACCGACGGATTTAGCTTTTTGGCAGCCTCAAGGGTTTGAGAGGAAATGTTGCTGTAGATCGCTGAAAAACCGGGATGAATAGTACCATAGGACTGACTAGCAACCTTGCGATCGTTTGTGGCATAAACCGCATTAATATTAAGTACCCATTCAATTGTTCTCTGTGTACCACGAAAGACAATAATATTATGATTTTTTGAACTCAGGACAAAACCAAAATAGACCGGAATTTTCTTTTTGATTTTAACTACTTCTTTAGCAGTATTTTCGATCGCTTTCTGAGCGTTACCTACATTGTCCCCGATCGGATCAGTTGCGCTATTTGGCGATGTTGGTGATTGAGTAATATCTACTTCAACTTTTTCTGAAATGTTTGCTTCTACTCCCTTGATTGCCGTAATTTGAGTATAGCCTTTGAACTTAGGTGTGTAAGCTGGTAGTGATTTAATATCACCCTTATAGCTAGGATCTATCTTGCCTTTGAGATACTGTTGTGTTGCTAGTTTGCTGCACTGAATCAGCAGTTTGGAAATCTCACGATTGTAGGGAATCGGCGGCGGAGATAGCTTGACAGAGGCTTGAATTAGTCGCGCTTCATTAATTTTTTTGGCATCAGCTTCTAAGGTTTGTTGGAAAAACTTATCGGTGTCTCTTTCGTTGAGTAAGGCTAAAACTTGTTCGTTTTTTGCTTTTTGTCGCAAATATTCAGGTATTACCGTCGCTGCGGAAGCTGTGGCGAATCCTCCGAGTAATAATTGTCTGCGGGTAATTTTTAACCTAATATAGTTTACCATAATTAAAAGATTTTAGATTTTAGATTTTAGATTAGAAAATCGACTATTTTGAGAACCACTGACATAATAAAGATGCGTTGCTTGTCCAATTCTCCAAGTGAGCGCAAACAGCGATAATGCCACAGCAAAACTACCAACAAACGGTACAAACAAACCCGTAACATACATTGAGATCCAAGCCATAAATGCTATCCAAAAAGAGCCAAAACCACCGAAAAGATTACCTCCGATCGCCAACATATCTTGACCCTTGGGATAGCCCCATCTTGCCCCAATATCCCGCATCATTTTTAATAGCAACACACTCGCAGCCAATAGCGTCACCGTCAGAGTTCCTGGTAGTGGATTTAGCCCCAAAATTGCTGCTCCTATGGCATAATCGATAATCAAGTCACGGATTTCTTTGTTAATTTCAATCAGATGGGGTTTGGGGGCGATCGGCAAATTTTCAGACATAATAATACTTAACCTCTATTCTAACCATCCGTGACATCCGTTAAATCCGTTAAAAAATCCGTTGCCGAACTGCCTTCTGCTATAACTTAAATCCAAGATTGCAACCACATCCGAATTTTCCATTCAAGTTCCGATAAAGGAAGTCCCAAATAAATAGGCATCCAGAAAGCAAAACCACCCAAAACTAGAAAAATTGCTGTTATTCCCATCCCTCGGAGGTGAGTTTGAGGACTGTGCAACCATCTTTCAACCCACCAAGCAAGTGCCAGGGTGGCGAACACAGAACATCCCATATAATGATACAAAAATACGCAACGAGTCACCTTTACCCAAGGCAATAAATTAGCCATCCAGTTAACTATTAAATAGAGTATCAGCCACATTTCAGTAGTCGGCGGAAACACAATCGGCTGGTGCTGTTCGAGTAGTGCCACAGAAGCCTCGCTGCGGGTTTCTAGCCACACCCAAATCCGGTGTACTAAAATTCCGATTACTAAGATTAAAGCCAAGGTTGAGAGCCACCAGAGAGCCGGATTTCCCATGGCGTGAACGTCAAAGATTGCCTTAGTTGCACCGGTTGGTAAAGATGGCAAAACTGGGTCTGGTGGTGCGTTGTTGGTAGCTGTTTTGTAGAAGTAGACGATCGGGCGAAGCATCAAAGGCCAACCGTACCAGGCGGAACAATAAGGATGCACATCTGGGCCGCTTTTAATCCGCTGGTGATAAGTCAAAATTTCTGTTTGCATCTGCCAGAAATTGGGTGTTGGATTGAGTTGCAGGTGAGGAATCCAAGAGATGCTGTAAACTATAATAGGAATAATAGCTAAACTTAGCCCTACTTCTAAGAAGTTGAGTTTAGTCAATTTTTGTACGGGACTTTCCGCCGGAAGTAATTTTGATATTCCCTGGTTTTCAAATTCTAATTCTCCTCTATTATTTTGAATTATGCGGACTATCCAAGCACAGATTAAAAGTAAATAAGTCCCGAATAGAAACCATAAACCGTTCCATTTGATGGCAGCAGAAGCACCAAAAAATATGCCTGCTAATATCAACCAAGTCCAGCGTTTTTTGCCTTGTGCTTCGACGGATTTCAGAATAAATAATTGACCTAATATTCCAAATAAAACCAGATAAATGTTATTTAGGGCGTAGCGGGATTCGACCAGGAATAAACCATCACAGGCTGCGAATAAGGCAGCAAGAAAAGCATAACTGTGGCGTTTAACTAGCTGATAGGCTAATGCTCCCACGACTAGGGGAATAAAGGAGCCTGTGAGAGCGTTTAGCCAGCGGTAATCCCAAGGAGAAAGTTGGGAACCTGCCATAGTGTTGATGGCGGTTTTGCCGAAGGGAAGGTGAGTTCCGATCCAGATGCCGATCGCAATTATGTACTGACTCAGAGGCGGGTGGGCGTTGAAAAAGGGTGTTTTGGTGAGATAATCGTTGGCAAATTTAGCGTAGTAAACTTCGTCAAATACTAAAGTGTTAAATCGCTCTAGTTCCCAAAATCGGAGAGTTAAGGAAAAGAAGAACACACCGAGCATTCCCAGGGGGAAAATCCAAGTTGATTTGTTGAATTGTGGTTTGTTCAATTTCATAAAATAGTAGAAAATAGTAGATGCTAGATTTTAGAGAGCTAATTTAAAAATACTGATGCACTTAATGTCAACTTAATCAGCCGTTGTCTGTTCTGTCAATACCTATTTATTTTGAGACTAACATTGTACCCAAAAAAAGCGGCTCTGCTTACCACAGAACCGCCATAACAGAGGATCAAAAATCAAAACTTAACGCACTGCACCTTCAACAGAAGGTGACTCGATGGTCTTCATGAAGTAAAGCTTGATTAATTGCCAGCCATTGGACAAATACAGAGGCAATTTTTGGAACAATTGGAAGAACTTCGGAGTATTAGAAGCTACAATTGCTGTTAATTCCTGATTATTCTTGAGACAAACATCCAGGCGTTCATAAAACTCTGGATTGTTCACATCTAGCATGACTGGAAATACTCGACCAGCGGTTTCGTTGGTCTTTTTGATGACTTCGATGTCATACTCGCGAGCATCTAGTCCGAGCGATCGATAAAAACCACCACGTTGGATATCATTGAGATACATTGTGGCGAATACCGACAGCAGGAAGAAGCGACACCAAAGTTTAGCGCGCCAATCGTTCAACATCTGAGGCTGAGCTCTCATCACCGCATCGAAGAAGTCTCCGTGACGGTTTTCGTCTTGACACCAATTTTCAAAGAATCGGAAAATTGGATAAATTTGGTGTTCAGGATGAGCTTTTAAGTGCTGATAAATCGTGATGTAGCGCCAATAACCAATCTTTTCGGATAGGTAAGTAGCGTAGAAAATGAACTTGGGTTTAAAGAATGTGTAACTGCGGCTTTTGGTGAGGAAACCCAAATCGAGAGACAAATCAAAGTCTGAAATTGCTTTGTTCAGGAAGCCTGCGTGACGGGCTTCATCCCGCGACATCAACAAGAAACCTTCGGCTAGGACTGGATTTTTTCCTTTGAGTCTGCGTCCCAATTCTTTGTAGAGTAAGAAACCAGAGAATTCAGCGGTGCAAGAGCGTTCGAGAAACTCAATGAACAAGCGACGCTTTTCGCCGTCGATGTGATCCCAAGATTGAGCGAACTCTTCATCCCGGACGAAGTGGTTTTTGTTGTAGTCAACGCGGAACTCTTGAATAATTGCTTCTAGTTCGGCTTCGTTGATGGAGATGTCCATTTTGGCCATCTCGTCAAAGTCGGTTGTGTAAAATCTCGGAGTGAGAATAGTTTCTTTGGCTGGGACTTTTGCTTCCTGCTGAGTTTCTTCAAAAGTGGGTTTTCTGAGGGAATTTACCATATTTTTATTGGATTTCTGCTTTTGACACTCCTCGGCCTGAAGGCACGAGGATTCTTAAGACATTTCAGTCTTAATATCCCTATTGCTAGGGTTCCCAGGCTGACTACGTTTGCACTTTACGTGCGTAATCATGTCTCCTCTGTGAATGTTTTGGGCGTAGACTTCCCCCCAGTCCGGGGGTAGGTTTTTAAATCTTGTCTGATCGCGATCGTATACCGTAGGCTTGCCCAGGCATACGATCGCGCGCTCCCGGTGGAATCAAGGGAGACAAAGCTGTTGTAATTTCCACGCTATCTAGTGTACCAACCTCTCGACCCTGGGAATATGTTGCTGGCATTAAGAATTGCTACAGTGAATTACTCACTCGAAATTGGGCATTGGCCAAAGAGGGCATTGGCCAAAGAGGGCATTGGCCAAAGAGGGCATTGTTTCTTGCTTCTTGCTTATGGAAAAGTTATGGAAGGAAATGCTGAAAACAGGTTGCGGTCGATCGCGTGTCGCGATGATGGGCACAATCGGCTAGAATGTTTGTTTGTCTATATCAGCAGCAAGTATTTACAGTCATGGCAGTCCCCAAGAAGAAAACCTCAAAATCCAAGAAGAATATGCGTAAGGCAACTTGGAAGCGCAAAGCTGTAGTGGCAGCTCAGAAAGCTTTGTCCCTGGGCAAATCCGTTCTGACTGGGCGTTCCAACAGCTTTGTGTATCCCGGTAATGAAGAAGAAGAGGAAGAATAAATCGCCGAAAACTGGGCATTGGGCGAACCCGATGCCCTATCAGTCAATATCAGTTAATCACTTTTTGCTTCGGGCAAAATCAGCATGGCATCGCCAAAGGAATAAAAGCGGTACTGATGGGCGATCGCCTCTTGATACAAATCTAGCATCCGCGATCGACCAATCATCGCACTAAGCATCATCAGCAAAGTAGAGCGGGGTAAGTGAAAATTGGTAATCATCCCATCTACAACCCGCCATTTGTAGCCCGGATAAATAAACAAATTTGTCTGGCCGGAAAATGGTTGCAAGGGAGAATCACCCATTGGGGTTTCTGTGGCCGCCGCAGCCCCCTCTAAAGCTCGTACTGCTGTGGTACCCACAGCAATAATCCGCCCGCCTCTGGCTTTAGTTTCGCGGATTTTTTCGACGGTGGCGGGGGATACTTCAAGCCATTCTCCGTGCATTTTGTGAGTCGTCACGTCTTCCACCTCCACGGGGCGAAAAGTTCCTACCCCAACGTGGAGGGTGACAAAAGCGGTTTCGATTCCCCGCTGCTGTAAGCGGCTGAACAAGTCTTGGGTAAAGTGTAGACCGGCAGTTGGTGCTGCGATCGCCCCTAGTCGAGCGGCATAAATAGTCTGATACTGTTCCGGCGCAGCTTGAGAATTATCAATGTATGGTGGCAGCGGTACATGGCCGTATTCGTCCAAAAACGGTATTAGAGACGTCTCTGTCGGCAGATCAAACTCCAACAACCGCCCTCCTGTTGCGTCATCCCTGGCGACAACTGTCGCAGTCAGGCGATGATGATCGGGTACTGTGGCTACACGGCCTTGGGGAATGCAGCAGCAAGGGCCTGCGACTTCCTCATGACAATCTGGGGCGATCGGATCGAACTCAATTTTTGCTCCCAACTTCAAGCGTTTTCCGGGCTTAACCAAAGCTAGCCAGCAGTTGTGCTGTCGTTCTTCCATTAACAATATCTCTACAGCCGGGCCATTGGGTTTGTGCCCGAAAAGCCTAGCTGGGAGGACGCGGGTATTGTTCAATACCAGCAAGTCTCCAGGTTGCAGCAAATCTGGCAAATCGTGGAAAATTTTTTGTTTTTGGGTACTGGGAGAATCTACAACCAGCAAGCGGGAACTGTCCCTGGGCACTACGGGATTTTGGGCAATGCGATCGGGCGGAAGTTCGTAGTCATAACCGTCCAAAGACCAGTCTATCTCTGTCATCTCGTAAAATTCCTGTCAAAAATCTGTCAAGTAGGTAACAAATTGGGTAGAAACCCCCATCCAAAGTCGGGTGCTTTTCCCCTTGTGGTGGCGGGTATAGTCCGCGAGGATAGAGATGTAGCATCAGCTTTGCTCAAAGGAACGTTATGGAATACCTCTACTACATCGCCAATACTAGCCTTACTCTGAGAGTCGTGGATTACCTACGCACGGCTCATCATCTTCCCTTGCAATTTATCACTGTTATTCACCAAATTGAGGGCTGGGTGGTAAAGGTGAAAATGAGCCAATACTTAACTCCTGGAATGCACGGGGATTTTCGGGCGTTTATGAATGAACTTGGGATTCCCTACGATCCTGAAATTAGGCTCCAAATGGCACTTTGGAGTTTGGAAACCGGACAGTCACCACTCAGTGTGATGCGCCGCTACCAGGTGGCGGTGGTTTGTCACGGAAGTCCCGATCGTAGAGAAATTGAAGCGTTTCGCCACCAATTTGTCAAGGGTCTGGGATATTGTCCAGAAACTCTGGCCTAAGTTGATTGGCGAAGAAATTGGCTGCGATCGCGATCGCCACAGCTTCAGCAATTCCATACTCTAACATCTATAATCTAACATCTACAATCTCAAATCGGGTGACATTTCTAATTGCTGAAAGCCGATCGAATATATTGTTGCAAAGTAAAGCGGTTGCTGTCTGTAAGTGAGACTTGAGAGTTCGCAGCCGTTGATGGTAATATTTTATGATTCTTTTTCCCGATCGGTTCGCACCTCACAAGGGCAACATCAAAGCGACAAGAATGATTGACTAAATCTGGATGATTGCTTAAAAATATCTCGGCTGTTTGCCAAAGTTTTGCTTGTTTTGCCACAGTAACAGCTAACATTCCATCTGCATCCCAATTTCCCCGACGGCGAGTTTTGACTTCTACAAAGACTAAAGTCGGGAATGGGGAATTGGGAATGGGCAATGGGGAATCGGGAATTGGGAATTGGGCATTGGGAATGGGGAATTGGGAATTGGGAATCGGGAATTGGGAATCTTGATGAGTTTCCTTGATTTGGCAGTCTTCATCTGTTCCTAGTGCGATGATATCAATTTCTCCCCAGCGACAGTGCCATTGCCGGTGCAAGATTTCCCAGCCTTGTTTCTGCAACCACTCGGCGACTAAGTTTTCTCCTAAAGTCCCAATGTCGCGAGAGTTGGGAGATGGGGGGGAATTGGAGTCATTAGATACGACCAGGCGATCGCGCTTTCTGCTAAAATTCAACTCTGAACTGTCACCGCTCATTAGCTCTAACTCTTATGAATTCTCGAATTCGCCAACATATTTATACCTTCTTGCTGAGCTTTGTTATTCTAGCAGTATTTGTCACTGGTGCGATCGGTATTAATCCCGCACCAGCTTTCGCCTTGGATCACGACAAAGAAATCCTAATTGGCGCTGACTTTAGTGGACGAGCTCTGAATGACGACAGCTTTAACAAAGCTAATCTTCGCAACAGCAATTTTAGCAATGCAGATTTGCAAGGCGTCAGCTTATTTGGTGCCAACATGGAAGAAGCAAATTTTGAAGGTGCTAATCTCACCGGTGCTACCTTAGATTTGGCTCGCATGATGAAAGCAAATTTAACGAATGCTATCCTGGAAGGAGCTTTCGCTTACAATACCAGGCTGGAAGGAGCTATCATTGATGGCGCTGACTTTACTGAGACACTGCTGCGAGATGATATGTTGGTAAAACTTTGTAAAGTCGCAAAAGGAACTAATCCAGTGACAGGTAGAGATACTCGCGAAACTCTGTTTTGTGATTATTAAAAGGGTTGATTCTCGCAAAGATTAAACCTTTTACTGGGAATTAAAACAAGTTTAAGCTAAGTTTTACTTCCCATTTTTTACTATTTTCAAGAACAGGCAAGATGCCTGTTCCACAAGGGTTAAATATCAAGAACAGGCAAGATGCCTGTTCCACAAGGGTTAAATATCAAGAACAGGCAAGATGCTAAATCTTCTTGTGGGGTGGGCATCCTGCCCGCCCTGAAAATACTATTTAAAATATCCCAAATCCATTAAAAAAACCAAATCCCAAAACCTGTTTCCCCAAACAGACCATTTCTGTGGCAACCTAAAAAACAGGAAACACAATTTTATAACTTTTGGTAATAGAACACCAGCAATCAATTATGCAAACTCTACCAAATCCAACCAAAACCCCCAACCCTCAACCAGTCTTCGACACCAGCATCAAACGCCGCAAAACCAGGCCCGTCAAAGTCGGTAGCATCACCATCGGCGGCGGCTACCCAGTCGTCGTACAGTCGATGATTAACGAAGACACCCTCGACATCGACGGTTCAGTAGCTGGAATTCGGCGATTGCACGAAATTGGTTGCGAAATCGTCCGCGTCACCGTACCCAGCATGGCCCACGCCAAAGCCTTAGCCGAAATCAAGCAAAAACTGATCGCCACCTACCAAACAGTGCCCCTCGTTGCCGATGTCCACCACAACGGCATGAAAATTGCCCTGGAAGTGGCAAAACACGTAGACAAAGTGAGAATCAATCCGGGTTTGTACGTGTTCGAGAAACCGAAAGCCGACAGAACCGAATATACCGAAGCCGAATTCGCCGAAATTGGCGAAAAAATCCGCGAAACCCTCGAACCTCTGGTGATTTCCCTCCGTGATCAAGGCAAAGCTTTGCGAATCGGAGTTAATCACGGTTCTCTAGCTGAACGGATGCTATTCACCTACGGCGACACCCCCCAAGGCATGGTAGAGTCGGCCCTGGAATTCATCAAAATTTGCGAATCCCTCGACTTCCGCAACATCGTGATTTCCCTGAAAGCCTCCCGCGCACCCGTAATGGTTGCGGCTTACCGCTTGATGGCACACCGGATGGACGAACTCGGCATGGATTACCCGCTGCATTTGGGCGTGACTGAAGCTGGCGACGGCGAATATGGCCGCATCAAGTCCACCGCCGGCATCGCACCGCTATTGGCTGACGGCATTGGCGACACCATCCGCGTGTCCCTGACAGAGGCCCCAGAAAAGGAAATTCCCGTCTGCTACAGCATTCTGCAAGCCTTGGGACTGCGGAAAACGATGGTTGAGTATGTCGCTTGTCCTTCCTGCGGCCGCACTTTGTTTAATTTAGAGGATGTGCTGCACAAAGTGAGGGAGGCGACGAAACATCTCACGGGTTTGGACATAGCAGTAATGGGCTGTATTGTCAATGGGCCGGGAGAAATGGCTGATGCTGACTATGGCTATGTGGGGAAGCAGGCTGGTTATATCTCGCTGTACCGGGGCCGGGAAGAAATTAAGAAGGTGCCGGAGGACAGAGGTGTGGAAGAATTAATTAATTTGATTAAATCGGACGATCGCTGGGTTGAGCCTTAAGAGACTATCAATCAAAATCAATTCACTTGATTTGATAGATATAAGCATCTTCGATCCACGTCTGACTAATCCGATCGTTCGTCAATCTTCTGCCTGAAAAGTCTAAATTCCACTTCTGTTGTAACTGCCGTAAGCCCTCAATTAAGTCATGTTTTGGGCTTACTGCTACGAGGGCTGTCCAATCGATTTTCAATTCAGGTTTAACTTCGCGAAAAACTGACAGAATTTCCCCATAAGTTTTAAGAGGCCCTTCGCTATCGTACAGAGGCGAGGTGAGCATCAGCCGCCATGTTTCTGGTTCTGGTGCGTAGTTCCAGAGAGCAGAGTCAACTGATAGATGTGCTGCATTTAGAGCGTCTATTAGTCTTTGACCTTCTGCTATTTCGTGACTTAATAATGTTGCTGTAGCCATTGTAAAACTCCGTGAGTGGGGTCAGTTTTTGTTTCTGGTTTTGTTGATTATATATTCTCTGATTACTGGTTGAATTGTGAAGTGCGATCGCCCATTTTGCTTGACAGTTTCAATTAATGACCTGCGCCCTAAAGATTGGATGACTTTCAATACTTCTGGCGGTGATAGTTGCAGGTTTTCTGGTATTTTTGAGATGTCGGCTGGTTCGGAGGTACTTGCTAGCCAAGCGATAACTTGTTGTTCGGATGCGGTTAGTCGATCATCGCACTGCTGCTCCAATAGTGATTCTAAGTCACCTAAGAATAGGGTATCATAGGATAGGAATTCGGAAACACTGCCTCCGAATAAGTCTTGAATCAATGTGGCAACTATATTTAACCATAAGGGATTGCCTCGGTAAAGGTCGATTAGTTCTGACCATTTCTCCGGTTCTGCTAAACCTTTTTCTCTGAATATTTCTTGTGCTTCGGGGCCTAAACCGTTGAGTTGCAGTGATTTGCAGGGGCGGTTTTCGCCTTCTAAGGCGGCGATTTCTCTGGGTTTTTCCCAACTGTTGAGGATGAGGCAACTGTTGTGGGATGACTCGGCTATTTGTTTGAAGAATGTGCCGTAATTTTCATAGCCTGGTTGGTAATTGCCCGCGAGTTGTCCACTGCTAAAGATTGTTTGGAGATCATCAAGAATTAGTAAACAGCGATAGGAACGCAAATATTCTAGTAGGGGCAATCCCCCCGCGATCGCCCTTTCTTTCTGAGGCAATCCCCCCGTGGTTGCCCTTTCTTCGGGCACGGAGAGGGCGGGCACGGGGGCACCGCCCCTACAGGATTGAATTATGTCGGTTTGGAGTGATGCGAGGTGTGGCGAGTTGTGGAGGCTTCGCCAGATGATGCAGTCGAATTCCTGTTGAATTTGTGGGATTAGTTGCAGTGTCAGGGCGGTTTTGCCAATACCGGATAAGCCTAGGATGGTGATGAGGCGGGTGCGGCTTAAAATCCAGTTTTCGAGGGTGGAAAGTTCGGAGGTGCGATCGCAAAATGTGGAGATTTCTGGTGCGTCGCCTATGTCGATGCGGGGCTGTTTTGTAGTTGGTTCTGGGTTTTGGGGTGTTTTGGGCGATCGCACTTTTTCAGAACAAATATTAACGTTATGATTAACTGTTATATTCTCGGCTGTTACATTTTCAACAATAGCTAATTGATAATTATAAAAATTTGCCTTTTCTAATACTGCCCTAAAATTGTTTTTAGTAATATCTTTTTTCAATCCTTTAGAAAGTGTTTTCCAAAGGTCCGATCCGACATTTCTGACATGACTTGGACTTGAGTAAAGTTCTTGAGCAATTTGCGTGTAAGTTGCGTCTTCTAATGTCCCCCGCAGAATAGCATCTTGCACATAATCTAAATGCTTTCCCGTCTTAGCAAAAATTAG